>CAYPZO010000028.1:0-15600 GCA_964415135.1 uncultured Desulfurococcales archaeon
ATAAAGTATGGGTTAGATATCTTGAGGCTTTGACACCTAAATTCCATGTAGCTATTACCAGAAATCCTTTAGTTGCTCAACTATTTAGTGATGCAGGATATGAGGTCATGTTTCCTCCACCATATAATAGAGATGTATATAGGAGCACTCATGTTAGGCGTTTAATAATTGAGGGAGGTAATTGGAAGGAGTTATTAACCCCATCTGTAGCTAAGTACATAGAATACATAAATGGTGTAGAAAGGCTTAGATTGCTATTAAAGGGAGATTAAGGTGTAAAGAAATGATGGTTATTGATGGTAGTTTTGGTGAGGGTGGAGGTCAAATACTTAGGACAACTCTGGCACTAGCAACAGTTCTTCAGAAATCAGTTAAGATAATTAATATAAGGGCAAAGAGAAGTAATCCTGGGTTACAGCCTCAACACTTAACAGTAGTTAGAGCACTCGCTGAAATATCCGATGCTGAGGTTGATGGAGCTTTTAAAGGTTCGAAGACATTGGTGTTTAAGCCTAGGGACTTAAGGGGAGGAAACTATGTTTTCAATATAGGTACTGCGGGAAGTATTTCATTAGTCCTTCAAGCACTATTGCCAGTATTATCTTTTGCTGATAGATCTTCAACTGTAGAGATTATTGGAGGAACTGATGTTCCTTGGAGTCCTCCCATAGATTACATTAAACATGTTATGATACCATTATTATCACGTTTAGGTGTTAAAGTCCTAGAAGTAAAGGTAATTAGGAGAGGACATTATCCTAGAGGTGGAGGAAGGGTAAGGATAGCTATAACTCCTATAAAGGTATTGAGTGCCATAGATCTAACAAGCTTTGGGAAGATAATTGAGGTAAGAGGTATATCACATGCGGTTAAACTACCTTGTCATGTAGCTAAGAGGCAAGCAAGGGCAGCTTGCGAATTTATAAGGAAATATCTTAAAGTTGAGCCAATAATAGATATCGAATGCTATGAGCCATCTAAGGATCCTCACTTAGGCCCTGGTAGCGGAATCGTTGTATGGGCTAAAGGTGAGCATAGCATAATGGGTGGAGATTCCCTTGGAGCTAGAAGTAAGAGAGCTGAAATTGTAGGTAAGGAAGCCGCAATGAAGTTAATAGAGGATTTATCATCAAATACAGCTCTAGATAGACACATGACAGATAACATTATACCTTATTTAGCATTAGCACGAGGTACCTCAAGGGTTACAGGCGCAAAACTAACTCTTCACACATATACTAATATACATGTAGTTTCAAAGATAAGCGGTGCAAAGATAGATTATAAAGGAGACTTAAATAAGCCATTTGAAGTAGTGGTTAAAGGCATTGGTCTATCTTATTAATGGCATTTATTACCTCGTTAGATTTAATATGCTCTATTATTTTCCTATTTTTAACTAAGTTGATTAATCTATGGATATGGGTCTTACTTAACCCTGTTACCTTGGAGATATAAGACCTTCTAACACTTCCATGAATAATAAGATCTTTAATAATCAGCGCTAACGCAACTTTAGCTCTTTCAGTTCTTGAAGCAAGAATGGGGTCTCTATCTATGACCTTATTTATAATGAAATCTATGTATTTTCTTCCATCAAGAAGTTTGAGATCATTTTTTCTTCTCTTCAATAACTTAATGGGCGGCCTTTTTCCTATAAGAAACTCTTCAACGGCTTGTGTATCAAGTTTTAGATACGGCTTTTTCTTTATAACATCTATCAGTTCTAGTACTTTTTGTACCTTTTCCTGATTCACTCTAAGCATTAAGTCGCTTGCATGATTACTATAATGTTTTAATTCAATAGTCTGATAATGTATTGTGCTTAGCGGAATATCGTATCCATAGTATATGTTATCTATTACTAATCCACAATTAGCACAGACAACAACTCCTGCTCTTATATCCCATACTATTTCGTTAGAGTAACATGCTGGGCACTTCATTTTTCATCATGATGGTTCGTGAAGGTAATAATAGATGAGAAAATAAGGTAGACTTAACCCTAAACCCTCGCTTAACCGAAAGTATTAACTTTAAGTAATCTAGTAAACTTATTATCCCTTGAATGAAATGAGATAGGGGGAGAGTATGTATCATTATGGAGTAGGAGCAACAGCTGCAGGAGTTAAAGTAAAGGATGGCGTAGTCCTAGGAGCAGAGAAAAGATTTAGTTATGGTGGCTATATCCTAAGCAAAGTAGGTAAGAAGGTGTTTGCTATAGGAGATAGATTTGGCATAGCTTGTGCAGGTCTTGTAGCAGATATTCAAGCCATTAGCAGGATTATGTTGGCAGAAGTAAAATATTATGAAACCGTAACTGGTAAACTTATGTCTGTACGTGCAGCAGCGAAACTATTAGCTAATGTCCTATATTCATATAAGTCAACGCCATTAATTTCAGAGACATTATTTGGAGGAGTGGATAGTACGGGTCCACACCTATTTGTAATGGATCCTTTAGGTTCATTAATTGAGGATGATTATGCTAGTGTTGGTACAGGTGCCCCAATAGCTATTGGAATAATAGAATCAGAGTATAAACCCGATATGAACGTTAATGACGCCAAGAACCTTGTGATAAAATCCATTAAAGCTGCTGTCTCAAGAGATGCTCTCTCAGGTGATGGAATAGATGTATTAATAATAACATCTGAAGGCACTAAAGAAGAATTCGTAAGGATATAACATAATGAGGGATTTTAGTACACAAAAAGCAATAAACTTGCAGAAAACTCTAGCTAGGAAAGTACTAATAAAGGACTACATAGATCTAGAAAATACTCGTACGATAGCAGCAGTTGATGCTGCCTATATAGATAACATAGCTTGTTGTTGTGCAATCTTACAGGAATATCCGGACTTTAACATCATTGGTTATACGATCATAGTTGATGAAGTTAGAGTACCATACGTGCCTGGGCTTTTAGCTTTTAGAGAGGCCCCCGTGTTCATAAAGGCGTTAAAACGTTTATTTAATAAATTCGAGGAACCCGACATAATTATAGTAAATGGTCACGGTATTGCTCATCCCAGAAAATTTGGAATAGCATCACATGTAGGTGTCGTATTGGATAAACCCACAATAGGGGTAGCGCGCCATAGACTAGTAGGTACATTAGTAAAAGAGAATGAAAGAGAGTACCTAGTAATAGATGGCGTAAAAGTGGCTCAAAGAATTAGGATTAAGAATTCCTATATATATGTAAGTGTAGGTCATAAAATAACATTGCTTACAGCTTCAAAAATAATCTCTAAACTATTGATAAAGCATACACTACCTGAACCGCTATTTATGGCCGATAAGTTATCAAAGAAATATGCTAAGAGGATGAAACGTCAAAAAACAAAACATACGATAAGTCTAGATAAATGGATAAAACATGATTAAGAAAAATAGGTTAAAGCCCAAATCTAGGATCTCCATATACATTTACATTGACATCCACATGAATAGTATGTTGTTATTGAAGATAATAGAAGGCATAGCTAGAAGTTTATTGGCGGGCCCGCCGGGATTTGAACCCGGGACCTACGGGTTAAAAGCCCGCCGTTGTAGGGGCTTAGCCCTCTCTACCTGGCTGAGCTACGGGCCCACCCAGATGTGGTAAAGAGATATAAAGTATTAAAAATCTTCTTAGGGCTTCCCCATCTCCTTTCTTGTAATAAAAATTTATAGGAGTAATATGTAGGTTGAGATTACGTTAGAGGTAATGTAGATAATAGATAGTAAGTTATATAGGGGAGCAGCTAAGATTAGTGGTTGATAGTATGGTTAAGAAGCTTAACATATTACAACATGAACTCGTACCCAAACACGAAGTGCTTGACATAAACGAAGCTCTTAGAGTACTAAAGGAACTAAGTGCAAAACCCCAGTATCTACCATGGTTAAGAGCATCGGATCCAGTAGCAAAAACTATAGGCGCTAAACCCGGTGATATAGTTAGAATAGTGCGTAAAAGCCCTACGGCTAGAGAAAGCATAGCATATAGATATGTAATAGCATGGTGAAATCAATGGAATCGAAAATTTGGCCTACATATGAAGATAGATGGATAGTAATGCAAGTATTCTTTAAGGAGAAAGGACTGGTAAGACAGCACCTAGACTCTTATAATGAATTCATTGAAAAGAAACTACAAGAGGTAATAAACGAACAAGGAATAATCTCAGTAAATATCCCTGGATTCTATATAAAGCTAGGTAAAATAAGGATAGGAGAACCAATGGTAAAGGAAGCTGATGGAAGTACACATCCAGTAACACCCATGGAATGTAGAATTAGAAACTTAACCTATGCAGCACCAATTTATCTTACGCTTATTACTGTTGAAAATGGCATAGAAAGGGAACCAATAGAAGTAATTATAGGAGAATTACCAATAATGTTGCGCTCAGTTAAAGATCCTACATCCAAAATGAGCCGTGAGGAATTAGTTAAAATAGGTGAAGATCCAAGAGATCCTGGAGGATACTTCATAGTAAATGGTTCTGAAAGAGTAATAGTAGCGCAAGAAGATCTAGCACCAAATAGGGTACTCGTCGATGTAGGTAGAGGGAGTTCTGCAGTAACACATCAAGCAAAAGTGGTTTCAGCAACAGCAGGTTATAGAACACCAGTAATATTGGAAAGACATAAGGATGGAACACTACATGTAACATTCCCTGCGGTTCCCGGTAGGATACCATTCGCAGTAATGATGAGAGCACTAGGATTGGAAAAGGATAGAGACATAGTATACGCCGTATCATTTGACCCAGAAATACAAAAAGAACTACTACCATCATTAAGCCAAGCAGCAAACGTAAGAACGGTAGAAGATGCATTAGACTTCATAGGTAGTAGAGTTGCTGTAGGTCAAGTACGTGAAAGCAGAATTAAGAGAGCAGAACAAATAATAGACAAGTACTTCCTACCACATATAGGATCAGATCCTAAGTCGAGGAAATACAAGGCTTATTTCCTAGGACAAATGGCATGCAAGCTTCTTGAATTTGTCCTAGGAAGAAGAACAGCAGATGATAAAGACCACTACGCTAATAAGAGGCTAAAATTAGCAGGAGAACTACTCGCCATTCTCTTCAGAGTAGCATTTAGGGTATTCGTTAGAGACCTAAAATACCAAGTAGAAAGAGCATACACAAGGAGCAAGAAAGTTCATGTAGCAACACTTGTAAGACCAGACGTCATCACTGAAAGAATATTACATGCACTAGCAACAGGAAACTGGGTTGGAGGAAGAACAGGAGTAAGCCAACTACTAGATAGAACAAATTGGATGTCAATGTTAAGCCACTTAAGAAGAGTAGTATCTCCACTAAGCAGAACACAACCACACTTCGAAGCAAGAGACCTACATGCAACACAATGGGGTAGAATGTGCCCGTTCGAAACACCAGAAGGGCCAAACTGTGGACTAGTAAAGAACCTAGCACTAATGGCATACATCTCAGTAGGAATAGATCCTAAGAATGTAGAGGAAATACTATACAAGCTAGGCGTTGTACCATTAGATAAAGTCTTAGAAATGGCAAGCAAAGGGAAAATACCAGAATTTGTCTACAGGGGCTCAAAAGTATTCCTAAACGGTAGACTAATAGGCTATCATCCTAATGGAGAAGAACTAGCACAGGCCATTAGAAAATTGCGTAGACAAGGAAAAATAAGTAGTGAAGTAAACGTAGCACACTACGTAAGTAAGTATATTGATGAAGTTTACGTGAACTGCGATGAAGGAAGAATAAGGAGACCTTTATTCGTTATTGAAGATGGAGAATTAAAGCTAAAGCCTGAACATGTAGAGAAGCTAAAGAATGGAGAATGGAGCTTCGAAGACCTAGTAAGAAATGGAATAGTAGAATACCTAGATGCAGAAGAAGAGGAGAATGCCCTCATAGCCTTAAACCCCGAAGATATAACAAAGGAACATACGCACATGGAGATATGGACGCCAGCGATATTAGGAATAACAGCGTCAACAATACCATATCCGGAACATAACCAATCACCAAGAAATACCTATCAAGCAGCAATGGCTAAACAAGCATTAGGACTAAGTGCAGCAAACTTCCAGCTAAGAACAGACTCACGAGGACACCTACTGCACTATCCGCAGAAACCACTAGTACAAACTAAAGTACTAGACATTATAGGCTACAACGATAGACCAGCAGGACAAAACATGGTAATAGCAGTAATGTCATTTACGGGATACAATATAGAAGACGCAGTAATTCTAAACAAATCAGCTGTAGAAAGAGGATTAGCAAGATCAACATTCTTCAGACTATACACAACAGAAGAAAGAAAATATGCAGGAGGACAAGAAGATAGAATAGAAATACCAAGTGCAGGAGTAAGAGGATACAAAGGGAGAGACGCGTATCTAAAGCTAAGTGAGGATGGTATAGTAGATCCCGAGACAGAAGTGAAGGGAGGAGAGGTATTAATAGGAAAAACAAGTCCACCAAGATTCTTAGAAGAATACAAGGAATTCGGATTAGCTGCTGCAGCAAGAAGAGATGCATCGGTAGCAGTAAGACATGGAGAAAAAGGAGTAGTAGATATGGTACTAATAACTGAAACAATAGAAGGAAATAGACTCATAAAAGTTAGAGTAAGAGACCTAAGAATACCGGAAATAGGCGATAAATTTGCATCAAGACATGGACAAAAAGGAGTAGTAGGACTACTTATACCACAAGAAGACCTACCATTCACCGAAGAAGGCATTGTGCCTGACCTCATAATAAACCCGCATGCACTACCATCAAGAATGACGCTAGGACAACTAATGGAGTCAATAGCAGGAAAAGTAGCAGCACTAAAAGGAAGATTCATAGATGCAACACCATTCGCAAAAGAATCGCTAGATAAAATCAAACTCGAGTTGTTCAAACTCGGATACCCAATAGATGGAACAGAACCTATGTATGATGGAAGAACAGGCGAACTACTTAAATCACCAATATTCATAGGCATAGTATACTATCAAAGACTACACCACATGGTAGCAGACAAAATACATGCAAGAGCAAGAGGACCAGTACAAATACTAACACGACAACCAACAGAAGGAAGAGCAAGAGAAGGAGGACTTAGATTTGGAGAAATGGAAAGAGATTGCCTAGTAGGTCATGGAGCAACAATGCTAATAAGAGATAGACTACTTGAACAATCAGACAAAACAACAGTATACGTATGTGAACTATGCGGATTCATAGGATGGTATGATAGGAACAAGGGGAGATACGTATGCCCCGTACATGGAGATAAAGGAAAGTTATACCCCATAACAATATCATATGCATTTAAACTCCTACTACAAGAACTAATGAGCATGTGCATAGCACCAAGACTCATACTAGGAGATAAATGGAAAAGGTGAATACCGTGGAGGAGAAAATGATTAAAGCAATAAAATTCGGCATACTCTCACCAGATGACATAAGACAGCTGGCAGTAACAGCAATAATAACACCCGATACCTACGACGAAGATGGACTACCCATAGAAGGAGGAGTAATGGATCCTAAACTAGGGGTAATAGAACCAGGACAAAGATGCCCTATTTGTGGAAATCCCATGTCCACATGTCCAGGACACTTTGGTAGAATAGAACTAGCAAGACCAGTTATCCATGTAGGTTTCGTAAAGCACATTTACGACCTACTTCGAGCAACATGTTGGAAATGTGGAAGATTACTCATACCTCAAAACGAAATAGATCGCTACTTACAAATAATGATGAGACTTGAAAAACGATGGCCACTACTAGTACGTAAACTACAAGACGAAATAAAGAAAAAAGCTATAAAAACAACAGAATGTCCGCATTGTGGAGCTAAACAATATAAAATAAGGCTCGAAAAACCAACAACATTCTACGAAGAACGCAAGGAGGGAGTAATAAAGCTAACACCAATAGAGATTAGAGCAAGACTAGAAAGAATACCAAACGATGACATAAGACTATTAGGCTTTGACCCACATAGCGCTAGACCCGAATGGATGGTATTAACAGTACTACCCGTACCACCAGTAAGCATAAGACCATCAATACTACTAGAAACAGGAGTAAGAGCTGAAGACGACCTAACACACAAGCTAGTAGATATCGTAAGAATAAATGAAAGACTAAGAGAAAGCATAGAAGCAGGAGCACCACAATTAATAATAGAAGACTTATGGGAACTACTACAATACCACGTAACAACATATTTTGACAACGAAGTACCAGGAGTACCCCCAGCAAAACATCGCTCAGGAAGACCACTAAGAACACTAGCACAAAGATTAAAGGGTAAAGAAGGAAGATTTAGAGGACACTTATCAGGAAAAAGAGTAGACTTCTCAGCAAGAACAGTCATAAGCCCTGACCCCAATCTAAGCATTAATGAAGTAGGAGTACCAATAGAAATAGCAAGAATACTCACAGTACCAGAAAGAGTAACATCATGGAATATAGAGGAACTAAGAAAGTACGTACTAAATGGACCACATAAATGGCCTGGAGCAAACTACGTAATAAGACCGGATGGAAGAAGAATAGATTTAAGATTCATAAAAGATCTAAAAGCATTAGCTGAAACCTTAGAGCCAGGATATATAGTTGAAAGACACTTAAAAGACGGAGACATAGTATTATTCAATAGGCAACCATCACTACATAGAATGTCAATAATGGCACACATAGTAAAAGTACTACCAGGAAAAACCTTCAGACTAAATCTACTAGTATGTCCACCATACAACGCAGACTTTGATGGAGACGAAATGAATCTCCATGTACCGCAAAGCGAAGAAGCGAGAGCAGAAGCAAGAACATTACTCCTAGTTGAAACACAGATACTATCACCAAGATATGGAGGACCAATAATAGGAGGACTACAAGATTACATAAGCGGAGCATACCTATTAACATCAAAAATGACACTATTAACAAGAGAGGAAGTATACGACATACTAGCAGCAGCAGGATATGAAGGAGAAATACCAGAACCAGCAATATTCTCGCCAAAGACGTGCTGGACGGGAAAACAATTAGTAAGCATATTCTTACCAAAAGACTTCAACTTTAAAGGAAGAGCAAATGTAGGCGTAGGACCACTAAGATGTGAAGACGAAGAATGCTTCTATGACTCCTACGTAGTAATAAAGAAGGGACTATTACTAGAAGGAGTATTTGATAAGAAAGCCATAGGAGCACAACAACCAGGAAGCATACTACATAGACTAGTTAAAGAGTATGGACGACTATATGCAAGAACATTCCTAGATAGAGTATTCAAGATGTTCTTAAAATATGCAGAAAAATACGGATTCACAATGACCCTAGACGACGTAGAAATACCGAAAGAGGCAGAAGAAGAAATCACAAAAATAGCATTAGAAGCTGAAGAAAGGGTAAGGAAGTTGATAGAAGACTACGTAATGGGAAGACTAGAACCAATACCGGGAAGAACATTAGAAGACACATTAGAACTGAAAATCATGGAAGCACTAGCAGAAGCAAGAGACCGTGCAGGAGAAGTGGCAGCACAACATCTAAGCCCGCTAAACCACGTATTCATAATGGCGCTAACAGGTGCTAGAGGAAATATACTAAACCTAACACAAATGGCGGCAATGCTAGGACAACAATCAATAAGAGGAGAAAGAATAAACAGAGGATACACAAACAGAACACTACCACACTTCAAATGGGGAGACAAAGGACCAGCAGCAAGAGGATTCGTAAGTAGTAGCTTTAGAAGAGGATTAAGCCCAGTAGAAATGTTCTTCCACGCAGCAGGAGGAAGAGAAGGACTAGTAGACACAGCAGTAAGAACATCACAAAGCGGATACATGCAAAGAAGACTCATAAACGCGCTACAAGACCTAAGAGTAGAATACGATGGAACCGTCAGGACACCCCACGGAGCAATAGTACAATTCCTATACGGAGAAGACGGTATAGATCCTGCAAGAAGTGATCACGGTAAAGCAGTAGATATAGACAGAATAATTGAAAGGGTGATAGGATGGAGAAAGTAAACACTATAGACAAGGAACAGCTTGAAAAACTATTACAAGAAGCAGAAAAAATACTACCACGAAGCATGGTTGAAGAACTAAGAACAAAACTAAGCTCCATACCAGACCTCACAGAAGAAGAAGCAAAGAAAATAATTAGCATAGCAATTAAGGAATATGAAAGAGCGCTAGTAGATCCGGGAGAAGCTGTAGGAACAGTAGCAGCACAGTCAATAGGAGAACCAAGTACCCAAATGACCCTAAGAACATTCCACTACGCAGGAGTTAGAGAATTAAACGTAACACTAGGACTACCAAGGCTCATTGAAGTAGTAGATGCAAGAAAAACACCATCAACACCGATAATGGCAATATATCTAGACGAAGAACATAGATACGATGAATCAAAAGCACTAGAAGTAGCAAGAAGAATAGAAATGACAAGACTAGAAAACATAGCAAAATCCGTTGACGTAGACATGTTTACAGCAACAGTAGTAATAGAACTAGACCCACTAATGCTACAAGACAAAGGAGTAACCGTGAATCAGGTAATTAAAGTACTAGAAAAACTAAGGCTAGGAAAATTCCAAGTAACCGTAGACTCAGAAAACCAGTATAGAATACTAGTACAATTCCTTGAGGAAAGCATGGATCCAAATACGTTGATAAACAAACTAAGAAAAGCAAGAGACAAAATGATGTCAGCTAAAATAAAGGGAATAAAAGACATAAAAAGAGTAATAGTACAAAAAAGAGGAGATGAATACGTATTAGTTACAGATGGATCAAACCTTGAAGCGGTACTTAAAGTTAAAGGAGTTGACCCTACAAGAACAACAACAAATAACATACATGAAATAGAATCAGTACTCGGGATCGAAGCAGCAAGAGCAGCAATAATAAGAGAAATAATGGATGTACTAGAAGACCAAGGTCTAGACGTAGACATAAGACACGTAATGCTCGTCGCGGATATAATGACATGGACTGGAAAAGTAAGGCAAATAGGAAGACACGGAGTTACAGGGGAAAAAATGAGTGTATTAGCAAGAGCAGCATTCGAAGTAACAGTAAAGCATTTATTAGATGCAGCGGCAAGAGGTGAAGTAGATGAACTAAAAGGTATAGCAGAAAACATCATAGTAGGACAAGTAGTCCCAATAGGTACAGGCATAGTAGAACTGCTCATGAAACCTCACTTAATGACAAAAACACTAACTAAAGAAAGTAAAGAGGAGAAATAACCATGAGCTTAAAACCACAATTCGAAAACCAATTAAAAATAGCTATAAGAACAGGAGAAGTAGTCCTAGGATCTAAGAAAACAATACAATTAACAAAACTAGGTAAAGCAAAAGTAGTAGTCGTAGCAGCTAATGTGCCACCAAAAATAAAAGAAGACATAATGTATTATGCAAAATTATCAAATGTACCAGTATACGTATATGAGGGCTCAAGCGTAGAACTAGGAGCACTATGCGGTAAACCATTTATGGTAGCAGCATTAGCTATAATAGATGTAGGAGAATCAAACATATTAGACCTAGTTAAAAGTGCAAGTGAAAAGCAATAGGAGGTGAGCTAAACTAAATGCCTACAGGTATCAAGCTTACAACTGAAGAAATGAAATACATCGCCTTATTCCAAGACATAACAAGAGCATCAGTAATGGATTGCATAATAGATGATAATAACAATAGAATAATATTCCTAGTAAAACCAGGCGAAGTAGGTTTAGCAGTAGGAAGAGGAGGAGTAAACGTGAAAAGAATGAAAAGATTATTAGGCAAAGACATTGAAGTAGTAGAGTATGCTGAAAAACTAGAAGACCTAGTAAAGAACGCACTTATGCCAGCAAGAGTAAAAAGTGTAAAGCTCATAACAACAGGTGATGGAAGGAAAATAGTATATGTAACCGTAGACCCAAAGGATAAGGGAATAGCAATAGGTAAAGGAGGAAGAAACGTCTTAAAAGCAAGACTAATACTTAATAGATATTTCAAGATAGATAGCATAGTAATAATCTAGTTTCTAGCTTTCAAATAACTTTAAAACCCATATAAATTCTAAGTCTTCTAGGAATAAGCACAGACGAAAAAGCAGTATAGAGGTAAAGATAAATGGCAGGAAAGAAAGCACCTAACGGATTATTCGCAGCAAGAAAGCTCAGGATAAAGAGACTTAAGTTTAGATGGAGTCAAAGAGAATTCAAAGTAAGAATGCTAAGACTAAAAGAAAAATACGATCCATTAGAAGGAGCCCCCATGGCAAGAGGAATAGTATTGGAAAAAGTAGGCATAGAATCAAGACAACCAAACTCAGCAGTAAGAAAGTGTGTAAGAGTACAATTAGTAAAGAATGGAAAAGTAGTAACTGCATTCGTGCCAGGAGACGGAGGCCTAAACTTCATAGATGAACACGATGAAGTAATTATTGAAGGCATAGGAGGAAGCCGTGGTAGATCAATGGGAGACCTACCAGGAGTAAGATATAAAGTAATAATGGTAAACGGAGTCTCATTAAAAGCACTAATCGAAGGCAAGAAACAGAAGCCAATAAGATAACATGTAGTGAGGTTATAGGAATGAGCGAGCAAACACCAGAAGTAGTTCCGGAAAAGATAAAACTCTTTGGCAAATGGGATTACGATGACGTAGAAATAAGAGATCCTGGACTAAAAAAGTACATCTCATTAAAACCAGTCTGGCTACCTCATACAGGAGGAAGACACGAACACAGAAGATTCGGTAAAGCTGAAGTACCAATAGTTGAAAGACTAATAAACAAGCTCATGCGACCAGGAAGAAACATGGGCAGAAAACACCTAGCCTACAACATAGTCCAAAAAGCCTTTGACATAATATACTTAAGAACAAAAACTAATCCTCTCCAAGTACTAGTTAGAGCTATAGAAAACGCGGCACCAAGAGAAGAAACAACGAGAATAATGTACGGAGGAATAGTATATCATGTAGCAGTAGATGTATCTCCACAAAGAAGAGTAGACTTAGCATTAAGATTCATAACAGAAGGAGCAAGAATAGCGGCCTTCAACAACCCCAAACCAATAGAAGAATGCCTAGCCAATGAAATAATAGCAGCAGCAAATAATGATCCAAAAAGCTACGCCATTCAAAGAAAAGAAGAAATAGAAAGAATAGCCCTAAGTTCAAGATAAAATCAACTTTTTAAGGAAACCTTATAAATCAGATTACACAGCATACAGGTGTAAATATAAGTAGCTTCCCGAAAAAGGTGTCAACCATGAGCGCCGAAAAACCACACTTAAACCTAATAATAATCGGACACGTAGACCACGGAAAAAGCACCCTAGTAGGACACCTACTATACCGTACAGGGTTCATAGATGAAAAAACACTGAAGATACTAGAAGAAGAAGCAAAGAAGAGAGGAAAAGAATCATTCAAATATGCATGGGTACTTGACAAGCTAAAGGAAGAAAGAGAAAGAGGACTAACAATAGCACTATCATTCATGAAATTCGAAAGCAAAAAATACTACTTCACAATAATTGACGCGCCAGGACATAGAGACTTCGTTAAAAACATGATAACAGGTGCAAGCCAAGCAGATGCAGCAATACTAGTAGTATCAGCAAGACCAGGTGAATTCGAAGCAGGAATGAGCCCAGAAGGACAAACAAGAGAACACGCACTACTAGCAGCAACAATGGGAATAACACAACTAATAGTAGCAGTAAACAAAATGGATGCAACGCAACCACCATACAGTGAAAAGAGATACCTAGAAGTAAAGGAAAAGCTATCAAGATTCTTAAGATCAATAGGATACAAGAACGTAGACAAAATACCGTTCATACCAGTATCAGCATGGTATGGAGACAACCTAATAGAAAGAAGCCCACAAATGCCATGGTATAAAGGACCAACATTAATGGAGGCTCTAGACCAACTACAACTACCACCAAAACCAATAGACAAGCCACTAAGAATACCAATACAAGACGTCTATAGCATCAGAGGAGTAGGAACAGTACCCGTAGGAAGAGTAGAAACAGGAGTACTAGAAGTAGACAGAGAAGTAATATTCATGCCACCAGCAAAGAAAGGTAAGGTAAAGAGCATAGAAATGCACCACGTACCAAGACCAAGAGCAGAACCAGGAGACAACATAGGATTCAACGTAAAAGGAATATCAAGAGATGAAATAAGAAGAGGAGACGTAGCAGGATACCCAAGTCATCCACCAACAGTAGCAGAGGAATTCAGAGCATATGTATTCGTAGTATGGCACCCAACAGCAATAGCACCAGGATACACACCAGTAATACACGCACACACAGCAAGCATAGCAGCAAGAATAGTAGAAATAGAAGCAAAACTAGACCCAAGAACAGGTAAAATAGTAGAAAAGAACCCACCATTCATTAAAGCAGGAGACGTAGCAATAGTAAGATTCAAGCCTATTAAGCCGATGGTAATAGAAAAATATGATGAATTCCCACCACTCGGAAGATTCGCAATGAGAGACATGGGAAGAACAATAGGAGTAGGGAGGGTAATAGAAGTAAAACCAATGAAAATACAAATAAAGTAAAACAATAAAACAAAACAATTCTCTTTTAAGATATTTTTCATAACAACTTTAAACCAGATCACCTTATAATAACCATACAAATAGAGGAGCGAAAACCATGCCTGCTAAAGCAAGAATACGGCTATGGAGTACTAACATAGAAAGCTTAAACTACGTAGTAGAACAAATAAAGACCATAGCAAAGAAAGCAGGAGTAGAAATGAGAGGACCAGTAGCACTACCAACAAAAAGACTCATAGTGCCGGTACTAAAACTACCACACGGAGAAGGAAGAAAGAAATGGGAAAAATGGGAAATGAGAATACACAAGAGATTAATAGACATAGCTGCAGATGAAAGAGTAATGAGACAGATAATGAGAGTAAGAGTACCGGAGAACGTATACATAGAAATAGAATTACTATAAAAGCTAATATAAGCAAGTTTTTAAACAATATAATCTTGAGCCGGGGTGCCCGAGCGGACTAAGGGGCCGGCCTTGAGAGCCGGTGGGCGCATGACGCCCGCGCGGGTTCGAATCCCGCCCCCGGCGCCATATTCTTCATAGTTATTGATTCCACAATTCATATAATTCTTCTGATGTAAAATACTACTTACTCGCTCAATTCCCTGATGTCCATCGTATCTTGACATGCTTAGGGAAGTAGAAAAGATATCATCAAAAAATAGTCCTATCCTTAGAACTAACAACGAATCTTCTTAAAGTTGCTAAGAGAATCCTAGGAGGAATCGAATAATAGCAACTAATATAAATAATAAGCGAAATTAAAAATAGCTGATGAGGGATGGCAATTAATTAAAAAAGGATTATACTTTTTAGCTTGCCCATACACCTGACTTAAGGTCTATCTCTCCCTCTGTCTTAGCTACAATAGTTGTACCCGCTAAATCTCCTGTCACATTCAGCATTGTTCTACCCATATCTAATATCACATCTATTCCAGCAATCATTGAGTAAGCTAATGCTACATTAGGATCAGTTAATGGCAAACCTACAGCTT
>CAYPZO010000029.1:0-10364 GCA_964415135.1 uncultured Desulfurococcales archaeon
ATTCCTCTTTTTACTCAATAAAGTAATACTTATATATGGTAACTCTTGATTACTAAGACGAAATGTTTAAGGTGTAAGGTGTAGGAGGATCATGGAGCTCACAGTAGATTATGTGAGAAAAATTCTAAGCGAAGCTAAAGTTGAAAAATTAACACTGCCTATACCACCACGTGTTGACCACGCCGACCACATGATGGCTACAGCACTTATGGGGCATACCAAGTTAGCTGCCGATCATATCCTACATAGGGAACTTGTAGGTAAATTGCATGGAGTTATAAGTTCTCTAGTAAGGAGATTAAACTTACTATTCGTACATGAAAGGATAACTCCTAATTTAAGTGAAGAAAAGGTTAAGGAGATTATTGTAAAAAGAGCTAGAGCTTATGACCTCTTATTAGAGCTTACATGGAATTTAGTGGGATTAGAGAGTAAGAGAGTTGGATTTTCTAGGGAAGAGGTAGAGAGTTCATTAAATGCTATATTAAATACCTTAAAGTATTGGGAAGAGTTGGAGAGAAAGGAGTATGGTAAACCAGTCATCCTTAGGGCAGTAATAGATGAACAACTTTATGGAATGAAGTTAATTAATAAAGGAAATAGCATGTTAGCCTATATAGCAAGTAAAGTTGAGAAGGAACTCAATGAAAACAACTTAGCTGAAAGCTATGTAAAATCAATGGCACAGAAATTAACCAATAACTTCTACTATATAGCTACCCTTAAGGGGCTATGTAAGTTCGGTAACGACTATGCACTTGGATTAAGATGGCTTAGACACTTAGGATACGTACAAGTATCAACCAACCCCGCTCTAGCAGCAAGAGCCTACTACGACGATCCACGCTTATGGGAAAAATTCAAGGAATACGCTAAAGAAGTATTAGTTAAGGAGCATCCAGAGTGGTTTAAAGACCCAGAAAAATATGCTGATGACGTAACTATGGAAGCCACCCGATTTGGCTTGCTTGAAAACTTCTTCGTCTTTAGACCAATATTCCACCTATCGAATTATCATGATGGTATGATAAGCTATCAGTTAAACCCATTGATAGCCCACGATGCCGATAAAAGTGTTGAAGCCGCAATAACCTTCTGCACAAGACTAGAAAACGACCTTAAAGTATACGATGAATACCTATTATGGGGTTATAAGGACGTAGTTGAGAAGGGAAGACCAAATATTGTAATTAAAGTTGCAGCTGCCTATCCTGCTGCACTTGAAATAGCAGAAAGATTAAATGAACTAGGAATAGGTCAAAACATAACTGTTAGTTATACTGTTGCTCAAGAGGTATTGATAGGTGTAGCAGCATTAAAGGGTATGGCTAAAGCATTAAAGAGAGGTATAATTCCAACACAAACCTATGACACCAATATGGGTGGAAGACTAGAAGACCACTTAAGAGAAGTAATCGCAGCAGACTTACTACTTAAAGGATTAGAGAAAGTAGCTGAGGCTAAGAGAGAAGAGATATTAGATGAATTAGCTAAGGGATTAGGTTTACCTAAAGATAAAATAGCTGAATTAAAGAAGAAGCCATTAAAGGAGCGTGTAGAGGCATTAACAGCTCGTAAGGTACTGGGTAGAAATCTACTACGAGAGGAATTCGTTAATGCGCTCGTCAAGACAGGTGCTTATGGAGATAAAGAAGCCGTTACAAAAATGCTATCACAAATACAATACGACCTAGCTCTATCTGGTACATTTGTTGCACAAAGAGTATATGAAATACTATTTGCCCCATGGAATAAGGAGAAATGGGCAGAGTATCTAGCTAAGGAAGTAGGAATAACTAAGGAACAAGCAGAATTCGTTATAGATAGATTAGACCTGCTACCAGCATCTAAGCGTAAACCTATAGATACTCTTTACACCTTTGCAAGCAAGAACATGACAAACACCGAGTTCCCCAATCACCAATTAAACGTATTTAAAGAATCGCTAAAAGAAGAATTTAACATAGAAGACTATAGGGAATCAATATTCCAGAAGCTTGACCCAGAAGCGCTTGAGAGGCTCATGGGGTATGAAGACTTCGTCAAAGCCTATGAAGCTTCACCAGAAGTAAATGAACTACTTAGGAAGGTTGGTATTAAGGAGGAATACGGTAATAGAGGCTTAAAGATAGAGGAATGGCCTAAGTATGGACCATGCGTAAAGACTATGAAGCAGTTCACAGAGGCATACCTAGAGTTTAGGGAAAGAGTGGTAAGCTTAATTAAGGAGTTAGCTAAGGAATTAGGCATATAATTTTAACAGAAGTAATATTTTAATATCAATTTATTTTTTAAACTTATGTTCTCTGCAAGAGGGGTTAATATCTTTTTCTGAAAAAGGGTATGAATGGTAAGCTTTTTAAAGCTTAACTCGCCAAGGCGACATAATGGAAGGTGGAATAAAGCAAAATGACGTACACTCCCAGAAAACCCATAATAGTAGCTCATAGGGCTAATACTCTCAAGCGCATTAGAAAATACATTGAATTTAGAGTACCTGCTATTGAAATAGACGTCATAGATTCATCAAATGAAGTAGTTCTCCAGCATGTAAGGGAAGAAGCACCATTCTGGTTTGAGAGTTCTCACCATAATTCAATGCACGTTTTCCGGAGACTATTATTTAACATCTCCGCTTTTAGACCGCTAAGATTAGTTGATGTACTTAGAGTAGTTAATGGTAAAACAAACGTATTAATAGACTTGAAATCCAAGGAAATTGCAAATAAAGTAGTTGATGCTATTAAGAAGGCTAATTTTAAGGGAGAAGTATATGTATCATCTAAATACCATTGCGATATACGTAATATAAAGGACTTAATGCCTGAAGTAAAGGGTCTATTAACCTTAGAGGACCAGCCATTGAATCTCGCTGAATACATTAAGAAAGCTAAAGCAGATGGCATTTCAATGAGAGTTGCCTTCGTAGAGAAGAGTTTAGTTGATGAATTACATAAATACGGTTACATCGTAGCTACATGGACAGTAAACGATGTAGAGCTGGCACGACAATTATCAGCTATGGGTGTTGACATGATAGTTACTGATGTACCTGAAGTATTAATGAGAGAGCTTCAGAGAAAAACAAAGGATATTTATGATTCGGAACTACTTATGCTAGAGGACCTAAGTTACATTCCTGGATATTAGATTCACAATCTCTATCTTTTCTCTATCTTACATTTTTCTCGCACGTGAATTAGGACTTATCATAATCTATCTCATACAGTCTGGTATTTCTTATTCTTTACTGTGTATCATAGTTTATAGTAAGAGATATTAAGGAAGACCTGCTTAGCCGTTAGCACGGGGATTAAAGTCTTGTCCATACCCTTAAGTGAGCGTTGGGGTAAACCCGTTCTGAACAAGTTTGGTAAGAAGATATACTTAGATCAAATGACTATGAAGGAGCTTGAGGAAAGAGTTAAAGAAAACGACATTGCTATATTACCTGTAGGTTCAACTGAAGCCCATGGACCCTTTGCTCCACTAGGCGAGGATACCATTATTGGTGTTAGTATTGCTGAGAAGATAGCTTATGAAACCGGTGTTACTGTTGCTCCTCCTATATTCTATGGTAGCCATCCAAGCCATCATTATGGTATGCCTGGTACCATTCCTGTTAAGGCAACTACGCTAATAGAGTATGTTGCTGATGTAATTAAGTGGCTTTCTAATGCTGGGTTTAAGAAGATAATTGTATGGAATAGCCATGGACAGGAATACGTCTTACCAATAGCTAAGGATATAGCTATAATTGATAGAGGAGTTCATGCACTCATACTTGTCACTAGTTGGTGGTCTTGGGTTCAAGACCTATTAAGAAAAGCTGGAACGGGAGAAGAAGCTGCTCCTGGAGTAAAATTCGAGAATCCATTCATACACGCCGATGAAGTTGAAACTAGCGTTACGTGGTATATTGCGCCAGATCTAGTAGACAAAGAGACGTTAAAGAAGGAGGGTGAATGGGGCGTTGTAAGAGCAATACCTGGTAGGTGGGTTAATGCAGCAGGTAACGTATTCCTAGATAAACCAT
This sequence comes from uncultured Desulfurococcales archaeon, assembly GCA_964415135.1. Lineage (GTDB taxonomy): Archaea > Thermoproteota > Thermoprotei_A > Sulfolobales > WANQ01 > CAYXRT01. The sequence goes on from CAYPZO010000029.1 coordinate 4,037, forward strand.
TTAACTGGTACGATGTTAGCCACCTACCAGAATTCTACTACTATAAGAAGGGATTTGTTGGATGGCCTAAACTTGCTGATCCCAAGAAGGGAGAAGTACTTGTTAGGAAGGTAATTGAGAGAGTTGTAGACTTCATTAATTGGCTAATTAAGGCATACCCGCCAGGTAAAATACCAAGAACATGGCTTGAAATAGAGGATTTATACTTCAATAAACCTAAAGAATGGGTTGAACCAAAAGGATAAGTCCCTCAATTTCCTTTTTTCCTAAACGTGTTGGGGGTGTTTTAAATTATGGGAGTTTTAAAATTATCAGCAGTTTATGCTATAGCTCCTGAAATTAAATTTGATGTAGTTGTTAGAGGACCCATTAAGCAAGTACTATCTCAACTTAAATCCTTAGGCTATGATGGTGTTGAATATAATATTTCTAATCCCTTTGAAGTAAATGTCAATGAGCTTAAGGAGGTTACTAGTGATTATGGGTTAGAGGTTTCAGCTATATCGACGGGTCTTTCATATCTTCGATATGGGTATAGTCTTTCAAGTCCTAATGAAGAGTTAAGGAGAAAAGCGATAGAGTTTTTCCGTAAGTATATTGATGTTTCAGTGGAACTGGGTTCGTATAAGGTTGTTATAGGACTTGCTAGAGGTAAATGTGAAGGAGACTGTACTAGGGCTAAAGAACTCCTTAAAAAGTCATTAACCGAGTTAGATTCCTATGCTCGTGAGCGTGATGTTATATTACTTCTAGAACCCCTTAATCGATATGAAACCGACCTAATAAATAGGGTTTCAGAGGCATTAGAGATCTCTAAGGAGTTTAAGTCTGTTAAATTACTCCTAGATACCTTCCATACGACATTAGAGGAGAGAAGCGCATACGATGCCATAGATCTTGCAGGCAGATATATTGGGCATGTACATGTAGCTGATAGTAATAGATTAGCACCTGGTATGGGGATCCTCGATTGGGAAAAAATAGTGTATAGGTTAATTAAGAATAATTATAGGGGGTTCCTAAGTGTAGAAGCTAGAGCTGAACCTAGCTATGAGGAAATGTTAAAGGTTGCCTCAAGAACTCTTAAGCCGCTCCTAGTATGAGGTGAAAGAATAAAATCTTCCTCCTTTAACATGTAATGTAGAGGTGGTCATATACATGTACTTGGGTGTAAAAAGAGTCAATATAGAATTTGCTGTTAAGTTTCCTTATAAGATTGGTATAGTTGCCTTCATGGTATTTCCAGAACTACTTAAGAGCGATGAAGGTGCTGCTGATAAGATAAAGATACTTGCTGAAGACCAGTTCTTCGACTTACTTGAGGTTGGCATTATAGGTGATAAGGAGTGGAGCAAGCTTATGGACTATGTCAAGAAGCTTGGAAGAAGTATTGATTTTGCACTTGGCCTACAACCTGAAGTACTTGTTAGGAAGTATAACCCCAATGCCTTAGATGAGGGAGAGAGAAAGAAAGCTGAAGAAGTACTCGTTAAGGGTGTTGAAATAGCTGGAACTAGGGGTATGAGAGCTGTAGCTCTATGTTCAGGACCCATAGTACCCGAAGAACAGAAGAATAAGGCTATTAAAGCATTCATTAAAACAGTTTCAGCTTTAGCCGAAAAAGCCTCGGAATATGAATTACCCGTATATGTTGAGACCTTCGATACTAAATGGGATAAGAAGAGACTCCTAGGACCAATAAATATATCAGCTAAAGTAATTGAGGAGATAAGAAAGAACTACACTAACGTCTACTTAATGTGGGATCTAAGTCATGGACCATTACTTGACGAGAAGCCCGAAGACTTAAAACCATATGCAGACCTTATAGGTCATATACATATTGGATGTGCTAAGAAAGTTGGCGATAAGCTCTATGATTGGCATCCAGGATTTTATAGACCTGGAGCCATTAATACTGAATATGAAGTAGCTAAATTACTTGAAGTACTTGATGAAATTAAGTACAGGGGTGCGATAAGCTTCGAAATAAAGCCAGAGGAAGGTCAACATCCATTAGAAGTAGTTAATGCAGCTAAAGGAGTCTTGTTAAGAGCATATCAACTATATCTCGAGGGTAAATACATAAAGTAAAAGTTTTTCTCCTATGCAATTTCCTCAATACCTTTAATTAGCGGTGGAATGTTTTGCCTAGAAGGTGTTTAGGCTCTATACCTCGATTAGCTGTAGGTATAAGGTTACCTGATATAGTTGCTCCTCCTGTAATAAAGGCGTTTAAGGCTAGAGATGCTGCTGGTACATTAATGTTGTCATATCATAGAGAGACTGCACCTAGTGATGTTATTGCTTCTGGTAAGCACATTTTATTGGGTCATAGTGGTACATCGATTACTGAATACATTACTAAGGCTACCAATTATGCTGATGAGTATGGAGCACTTATTGAAGTTGAAGCTGACCATGTATCGTTAATGGCATCCCCTGAGAGAGCTATTAAGAGGATTACTACTGGTGTTTTTGAGTATGGTTTAAGTGAGTCTGAGATTAAGGAGTCTCTTAGTTATATTGAGAGAGAATTTAGGGAGGTAAGTAGTGTTGGTGGTGTAGATTTTGTTACTATAGATACTTGTGAATTAATAGACCTAGGCATAGACAAAATGGATGGTAGTGAGGTATTATCAGTTTATGAGGAGAAATTTGACGTAGACTCTAGGAAAAGAATTGAAGATAAATATGTTGGTAGAGAGCTCAGGTTTATATCAGGTAATGGGGAATTCTATGTACTTAAGTTTAGTAGAGAGGACGTTGCTAGACTTGCTCTTAAATTCTATAGAAGTATTGAGTATGTTAAGGTAGTCTACGATATTGTAAAAAAGTACATGCCGAGTAGGGAGTTTGGAGTCGAAGTAGCGCTTGACGAGATACCTGAAATAACTAAGCCTAAGGAATTATTCTTCTACTTAAATGAGCTAAAGGGCATTGGTGTTGATTTAAACTTCATAGCACCAAATGTTGGGTTTAAGAAGAGAGAGGATTTTACTGGTGATTTGCATTTCCTAGAGGAAACTATTAAACGATTACATGTAATAGCATCTTCACTTGGAGTACTGTTATCATTTCATTCGGGTAGTGGTGCTCACCCATATAGCGATAAGGGTATAGGTACTTGGAGTACTGTTAGGAGAGCTACGTGTGGTTTACTTAAGTATAAGGTTTCTGGAGTTTACATTCAATTACTATTAGAGGTTATGAGTAAGTTCCCATCTACATCAGAGCCTAGGAGACTATACGAAGAAATATTTGATACAGTACTTGACTACATTAAGAGAGATATTAAGAGTAAGAGTGGACTATATTCACCAGAACTTGAAAGAATAGTTAATGAATATGAGGAGAAAGTAAGGAAGGATCCTAAAGAAGCTAGGAACCCTCGTGCTGACTTCTTTAGACATTACTTCTTCATATTCCAAGCTGTAATGGTTAAGGGTAAGAGGTATTTGAGAGAGAAATTGCTAGAACTCTACTCAAGAAATGACGAGCTTAGATATAGGTATGAGAAGGAGGCGTTTGAGTTAACGACTAGGATCATCGATAAGCTAGGATTTGAAGGTAATTACTCTAAGTTCAAGATGATATACTTGAAGTGATGCAGCAGCTTTTAGAGTACTACCTTAACTGTATTATAGTTAGAGTTTTTTCCTTGCATTTTAAACATCTAGTTGGTGATTAATGGTTTGAAAAAGCTAGGTTTTGGTGTTGTTGGTCTAGGTAGAATTGGTAGAGTTCATGCAGAGATAATTAAGTTTAGAATAGATGAAGCAAAACTAGTTGCAGTATGTGATATCTCAAAAGAACTTGCAACATCTGTTGCGGAGAAATTTGGTGTTAAAGCTTATACAAATTATGATGAAATGCTAAAGGACCCAGAAATAGACGCTGTAGTCATAGCAACGCCAACGTTCCTGCACAAGGACATGATTATTAAAGCTCTAGAAAATAGGAAGCATGTATTTGTTGAAAAGCCAATAACAGTTACATCAAGTGAAGCTAAGGAGGTTGTAGTTGCTGTAAGGAGGTATGGTATGAAGCTTCAAGTAGGTTATATGAGGAGATTTGATTATGCTTTTAGGAATGCTAAGAAAATTATTGATGAAGGCAAAATAGGTAGGCCAATAACATTCATTAGTATTGCTAGAGATCCTGGAGCACCTCCAGGTTGGGCTGCTGATCCTAAGCTTAGTGGTGGTATTTTCCTAGACATGCTCTCTCACGACTTTGATATGGCTAGGTGGCTTATGTCGTCTGAAGTAGTTGAAGTCTATGTTATAGGAGGTAACTATATCTATGATGAGATAAAGGCTAAGGGAGACTTAGATGTAGTTAGCATTAATTTTAAGTTTAGTAGTGGTGCTCAAGGAATTATACATGGTAGTAGAAAGTCAGCTTTTGGATACGATCTTAGAACTGAGGTTCTAGGAACTGAGGGCACTGTATATGTTGGGAGTAATGTTGATAATATGTTTTCTTGCGGATTAAAGGAAGGCATAATGTATCAAGGAATACCATGGTTTGAAAGGAGATTCTATGATGCGTATGTTGAAGAATTAAAGCACTTCGTTAATGCCGTGTTAAGGGATGAAAAACCCTTAATAACGGCTGAGGATGGACTTAAGGTTGTTCAAATAGCTGAAGCTTGCTGGAAATCAGTAAGAGAAAGAAAACCAATAAGCATATCTTACTAATTTCCGGATCTGTCGTTAATAAAGCTAATATTATTTTTACGTAATTTTCAATTAATCCTTAATAGGAGTTCCTGATTAGCTTCATTATGGTAAGGATTAAAATTACTACATAGTTGAGTTTAGAAACGGGTATGGTATATGCCTAAGAAAATGCTCGCAGCAGTCTTATATGCTGAATTCTGTCCAAGACCAGGTTATGAGCTAACAGAAGATGAAAAACGCACAAGGAAGGTCCGTGAAGGAAATAGAGTTTGGAAGAATCCAAGACTTGTTTTAGAGGAGAAGCCTATACCCAAGCCTAAGGGTAAGGAGGTATTGATTAGAGTTAGAGCAGTTGGTATTTGTGGTAGCGACCTACATATGGTTGAAACCGATAAAGATGGATATATGATTTACCCTGGATTAACCAGGATGCCTGTCGTCCTAGGGCACGAGTTTAGCGGTGTTGTCGAAGAGGTTGGACCTGAAGTTAAGAGCGTTAAGCCGGGAGATATGGTTACTTCAGAGGAAATGTTATGGTGTGGTGAATGTGATGCCTGTAGAATGGGCTATGTAAATCATTGTATTAAATTAAATGACCCAGCTGACTTAGAGTTTGGCGAACTTGGATTTACCCGAGATGGAGCTATGGCTGAATACGTTGTAGTCCATGAGAAATACCTGTGGAAGATTAACTCATTACTTGATAGGTATGGTAGTGAAGATAAGGCTTATGAAGCTGGAAGTCTTGTAGAACCTACTTCAGTTGCCTATCACGCTATGTTTAATAGAGCTGGTGGATTCAAGCCTGGAGGTTATGTTGTTGTTTGGGGTGCAGGGCCTATAGGTTTGGCAGCAATTGCGTTAGCAAGGGCTGCAGGTGCTGGTAAAGTAATAGCCTTCGAGATAAGCCCTGTTAGAATTGATTTAGCCAAGAAGATGGGCGCAGACTACGTATTCAATCCAATAGAGCTTGACAAGAAGGGCATTAAACCTTGGGAGAAGATCCTTGAAGTAACTGATGGTGAAGGAGCAGATATGCACGTTGAAGCAGCTGGAGCACCCGAATACACATTACCCCAAATGCAGAAGAGCCTTGCAATAGGAGGGAAAATCGCATGGATTGGTAGAGCACCACAAGAAGTACCGATATATCTGGAAGTATTCCAGGTGAGAAGAGCACAAATATTTGGTAGTCAAGGACACTCAGGTTGGGGTACATTTAAGAACGTTATTAGGTTAATGGCGGCTGGAGCAATCGATATGACAAAGATCATTACCAGCAGATTTAAGCTAAGTGAAACACTTAAAGCGTTCGAGAGAGGACACAAGAGAATAGATGGTAAGATAACGATTAAACCCTAAGGTACTTCGCTAAAATAACATCAAATTTACTTCTTTTTCCTTCTATTAACGGCATTCTTCTATGCCTTTAATACATTCTACTGGAACATATCTTGTTAAATAAATGATTTTTGAAGCTCTATATACCTTAATTCCCTTAGACCTCAAACAATCTGCATCGATAATTAGTAGTAGTGGTTTTCCTCCATGCCTTCTGGCATTAATGCATGCGTCATCTTTACTCGTTGTTAGGTGTACCCATAGTCTTCTCATAGACTTTATCCCCGACGATAGTATTGAAT
>CAYPZO010000029.1:10464-15175 GCA_964415135.1 uncultured Desulfurococcales archaeon
CTGCGATATCCATCTAATATTAATTTAGCCTTAACTCCACAATGGTATTCCTCCTCTACATATCTACCACACCTTGGACACTTGTATATACTCTTCATTCATGGCACCAGGTATGCTTAATTAATGCTAAGAAGGTTTATATTTTAAAAAGGAAATATATTGTTAATGACCGATGACGTGCCGTTGGGAGCCCGCATCATCGGATTAGTGAAGAATCCCCCGGTTGACCGAGGGTTTTCTTACTATGTTTTTAGCTTGTTACTTTCCTCACCTTGATTATTTGTTCTTCTTCTCTTAGACCGTATGTGAGTATTACTAGGTCTCCTATTCTTATCTCATTTAATTCTTTTAGCTTCTTATATGTTTCTTCAAGTCCTTCTTCATAGGTTTCTGCTTTAACTAGACAGGATTTTATTCCCCATAGTATGTTTATCTTCCTTAGAGTTCTAATGCTAGGTGTTCCTGTGTAGAAGTCTATTGCTGGTCTTAGTATTGATATCGTTTTTGCTGTTTTTCCCTTCTTACTATAGATTATTAATTTGGCTTGTAGGTCTTCAGCTAGTTCGGCTATTCCCTTCGCGAACCTCATTTTTATGTCTTTTGGCTTTCTTATTCTTTGTATTTCGACTTTGTTTTCTGCTACTTCTATTGTTTTTCTAAGCCATTTAACGGCATCTACTGGATAGCTTCCTATAGCTGTTTCTCCCGTTAGCATTAATGCGTCTACTCCTTCGCATACTGCCATGGTTATGTCAACTATTTCTGCTCTTGTTGGTACGGGGTTCTCTATCATTGATTCAAGTAGTTGTGTTGCTACTATTACTGGTTTTCCGTGTTCAAGGGATTTTCTTACAATAAGTTTCTGTAAGTGGGGTATCTCTTCAAGTCCAAAGTTCATTCCTAGGTCTCCTCTTGCTACGAGAACCACATCTGCTGCTTCAATGATTTCGTCGAGATTTTCTATGGAAGCTCTGGTCTCTATCTTTGCTATTAATCCTACATCTAAGTAGCCTTTACTTTCTAGCATATCTCTCAGTATTTGTAGGTCTCTTCCTGTTCTTACATAGCTTAATGCTATGTAGTCGAAGTCGTGTTTTAGTGCGAAATTTATATCTGCTATATCCTTACTTGTTAGTGATGGTAGTTCAAAGTCCTTATTCATGACTATAACTGCTTTTCTAGACTTAATTACGGCATCAGTTAATGCCATTACTTCGAGTTCACTTGATTTCACGTCCGTTACCCTTAACTTAACTCTTCCATCATCCATTACGATGATATCTCCTACCTCGAGTTCTCTAAATACCTTCATGTTAGGTAATGGTATTTCACGTTCCTTAGCTGAACCCGTACTTTTCGGCGTGATTGCTGCTGTTTCCCCCTTCCTTAGGATTAGTGGTTGGTCTAGTTCGCCTAATCTGATTGAGGGACCCCTAACATCACCTATTATTGTTAATGGTTTTCCTAGTTTTTCTTCAGCCTTTCTCACCATGCTAACGTATTCTGACCATATGTCTGGGTTCCCATGCGCAAAGTTTATTCTGAAGCCTGTCGCTCCTTCTTCAACCATTCTTATTATTGTCTCATAGTTACCTGAAGCCGGACCTATTGTTGCTATTATTTTTGTTTTCACTTTATATCCTCCTTAAGCTAGAGTTACATGGTAAGCTTAAATAACTGTACCTCTACTGAGGTATTTCTTATGCTGATGAGAAGTCGGTGTACCGAATAGGTGGAGGATGTGACAATAACCTATTTATGGATATATTCTTTCTCTAAATCTTGGGAATGGTATGGTATCTCTTATGTGTTCTGCACCAGTTATCCACATAGTTACTCTTTCTATTCCTAATCCAAAGCCTGAATGTGGTACAGTACCATATAGTCTTAGGTCTAGGTACCACTTGTAGTTAGCTGGATCCATACCTTCCTCTATTATCCTCTTATATAGTTTTTCGTAGTCGTCTTCTCTTTGGCTTCCTCCAATTATCTCTCCATATCCTTCTGGTGCTAGTAGGTCAAATCCTAGTACTACTTCTGGGTTCTTTGAGTCTAGCTTCATGTAGAATGCTTTTATTTTCTTTGGGAAGTGTGTTACGAAGAACGGTTTATCGAATTCCTGTGTTAGTATTCTTTCCTCATCTGCTCCTAGGTCATCACCCCATTTTATGTTGACTCCTTTTCTTTGTAGTATTTCTATTGCTTCATCATATGTTATCCTTGGGAATGGTGGTTTAACGTTTTCTAATGGTTCTATTTTCCTACCTAGTAGTTTTAATTCATCTATTCTCTCTTCTAGGACTTTATTTACCATATATGTTACTAATTCTTCGGCTACCTTCATCATGTCGTTCATATCATACCATGCAGCTTCCGCTTCAAGGTGCCAGAATTCTGCTAAGTGTCTTCTTGTTCTTGATTTTTCTGCCCTAAAGCTTGGTGTAAGGCTCCATACCTTCTCTAGGCTAAAGATCAGTACTTCTAGGTATAATTGTGCGCTTTGGCTTAGGTATGCTTTTTCTCCAAAGTAGTCTAAGGGGAATAGTGTTGCTCCTCCTTCACATGCAGCTGCTGTTAGTATTGGTGGTGTTACTTCCCACCAACCATTCTTGATGAAGTATTCTCTTCCAGCTTTTAGTATTGTGTGTTTTACTTTCATTATTGCTGTTAGCTTTCTACTCCTTAACCATAAGTGTCTATTGTCTAGTAGGTAGTCTATTCCTTCTCCTCCCTTAATTGGGAAGTCTTTTGCTAAACCTACTATTGCTAAGTCTGTTACCTTTACTTCATAGCCTCCAGGAGCTCTAGGGTCTTTCCTTATAACTCCTTGTACAATTATACTACTTTCAATAGTTACTTTTTCTGAGTCATCCCATGCCCTTTCACTTACACTATTCTTCTCTACTACGCATTGTATAATGTCAGTACTGTCTCTTAGAACTATAAATGCTTTACCTCCAATTAATCTCTTCCTATAGACCCATCCCCTTAATAAAACCCTCTTACCCACCATGTCATCGTTCTTTACGTCCTTTACCCGTAGATACATGATTTCATCCTTTTTCTAGAGTTAGAAGTAGGTGGGTAAGGTTTAAGTGTTTTTATCTATCTGTCTCCGGTATCTTTTTTACTTCCATCATTAACTATGTGTTTAGGGTCTTGGAGGATCTATTATGACTTGGCGCTTAAATGTTGGACTAGTAGGTGTTGGTAGATGGGGCAGGAATATTCTGAGAGTTCTCAGCGAACTACCAGATTTTATTGATAATATAGTGGTTTGTGATATTAATCCAGTTAATCTTGAATATGCGTCTAGGAGTTTTAGGGTTAAGTCTAAGTATACTTCAATTGATGAAATGTTATCAAAGGAGGATTTGGATGCCGTTTTTGTTGCTGTTACTCCCCAGCACTTAGCATCCGTTTCACTTAAGGTATTAATGTCTAATATTAATGTGTTTATTGAGAAGCCTGTGGCTTGTAGTTATAGAGATGCTGAAAAACTCTACATGGAGGCTAAAAAGAGGAGTTTAATAGCTGTTCCTGGCTTTATTATGAGGTTTTCACCTACAGTTAACCTAATTAAGGAGTTAATCGGGCAGCTAGGTAGACCATATACTATTGACTTCATGCGTTTATCTAGAAGACCTCCAACATTAAGAAAGACAAACGTATTATTAGACTTAGGCATCCATGATATTGACTTAATGTTCTACTTGCTTAACTGTAGTAGTGTTAAAGTATCATGTGTTCACAGATTCGTATGTAAGGATGGTGAATCGTATAATATATCGTTATTGTGTGATGACTCTTCTGTATTCATTCGTGTTGATGAATTATCTCCAATGAAGATTAGGGAGGTATGTGTAATTGGTGATAAGTACTGTATTAGGGGTAACTTCGTTAATGAGAACTTGACGTACGTTATTGATGGTGAACGTTTTGAAAAGAATGTAGTAGGCGGAGAACCACTTAAACTTGAAGTTATCGAGTTCTTAAAAGCCATAATAGGAGAAGAGTCTAGCTCGCCTACCTTGGATGATGCTTTAAAGGCCTTAAAAGTAATCGATGAGATATTCTCTAAATCTTTAACTCTTCATAGAGAGTAGTTTTTCATACTTTAGTCTTCGTTCTTGGTATTGTTTACTCTTATTATTCTTAATTACGTCCATTATTAATCTCTTATACATGGATATTTGCTCCTTACTGTATGGTATATACCATTCTTTTATTCCTTTTACTATTTTTGCTGTTATCGTCACTATTCTTCCAACATTTAATGCATCCATAACTGAACCTTCATCTTCTAATACGTTTCCCTTCGCATTAAAGTATGCCATAGCCCATGGGGGTATTATAAAGCCCATAGCATTTAGTGCCGCCATGAGGTTTGCAATTACCTGTATAGAGCCACTATCATTACCTACTGCTATGAATCCTGCTACTTTACCCTCTACCCAGCTCTTACCAGTTATGTATATCATGTTCTCAAAGACTGTTAATCTATCTATAAAGTTCTTGACCATGCCTGAAGGAGAAAACCAGTATATTGGGGTAGCTATTATTAATGCATCCGCTTCTAATATCTTATCATACAATTTCCTCATATCGTCTTCATATATACATGGATATCTACATGCTACTTGCTCATCGGACAAGCATCCTATACATGGTTTTATGTCTAGGTCATATAGGTTTACTAGCTCTGTTTTAG
>CAYPZO010000030.1:0-12920 GCA_964415135.1 uncultured Desulfurococcales archaeon
GCTTTTTCAACTCTCTTAGGCATACCAGGATGAACAACCTCCTTATCAAGAACAATACCATATACTAGCTTACTATCTAGGAGACTTCCTCCCTTCTTCTTCTCGATTTTAACATTACCTAGTGGTACTCTATAGGTTCCATCACCTTTCTTTTCGGCAACTGTAAATACTGCATCGATAACCATGTTTGCTATCTTTTCAAATGTAGCTCCTGATCCTACATACTTACTTGCAATAGTTGTTTGAACTATTTTCTTAAGCATAGGCCTAAGTTTTTCCCTATCCTCAGGTTTATCTAGATCTCCTAGATCTAGCTTTATAGCAATTTTATCTACTTCTTCAATAGCCTTGATCATAGCCTTCTTGAATCCCTCGATAATTATTGTTGGGTGTATTCCCTGTTCTAAGAGATTTTCAGCCTTCTCTAATAATGTACCTGCTAGTACTACTGCTGTTGTAGTTCCATCACCTACTTCAGCGTCTTGAGCTTTAGCAACTTCTACGAGAAGCTTTGCTGCTGGATGTTGTACTTCCATTTCTTTAACTATGGTTGCCCCATCATTTGTTATAGTTACATCACCAAAGCTATCAACAAGCATTTTATCTAATCCGCGTGGTCCAAGGCTTGTCTTTAATACTTCAGCTAATACTCTAGCAGCTAGAATATTACTTCTAAGCGCATCTCTACCTGTAGTTCTCTTGGTTCCCTCCTTTAATATTAATACAGGTACGCCATACATAGCCATAAATTAACCACCTATACTATGTCTTATGCCGAGATTCCTTGGGAACCGCTTCTATATAAACTTTTCCCTAGTGTTCAAGTATATTAATGAAGTATACAGAATTTAAATAATTAGACACTAGTTATAGCGGGGTGCTTGGAAACATGATGAGAGTGAAAGAAATAGTAGATAGGGTACTTGAAGTATATTCAAAGTTTATTGAAATGGAAGATATAGATTCAGCCAATAAGTACTTGCTCGTTCGCATAGAATCATTAATATATGAGTATAAGGCAGGAGAGTTAAAATCAGATGAACTTAGGAAGATATCGGAGGAGCTAAGGTATAAGATAATAGATGGACCTAATTATCTTAACCCGTATATCATGGAGGTTCTAGGAATACTTGAAGAGAGTGTTAGTGAGGAAAACTTAAGTGAAGCTTTATCCAAGATAGCTATGCTACATAGAGAGGAGAGACTTGATAAATTAGAAGTATAAGGTGGTTGAAGATATATACATGTACTACATGTAGAAGGCGTATTGCAACATTCTTTAAAAGAGCATCAGGAGAAAAACTATGCCCACAATGCTTTATTAAAGGCTTTATAAAAAGCATTCAAAGGACTATATCCAGGCATGAACTACTAGGTCCATGGGATAATATTTTAATATTCATAGACCCATACATACCGTATATCTCCATTGGTTTAGCTTTAGCTATGGGTATTGTAGAGTCAAAGTTTAACACAAAGATATACGCCTTAATACCTAAAGCATTCAGTGATGAAGAGCTAGAAGCCATAGTCAAGATTATTGAGGAGATTAGTAAACATAAGGAAATAAATGTCATTACCAGTAATGAAGAATATGAATGTATTGAAGGAAATATGATTAAAACATTTCTAAAAAATCTTAACTATATTCAAAGAGCATTAAATAAGACTCAATTATCGAAATTGAAGGCGTCGCTTCCTTACACCATAGAGTTATTAACATATCTTCATTTAAAACTATGGTTTAATGGTCTTCATAATCTAATTAAATATGTATTACCGAAGTTTAAGTTAAATGATAGCCTAGAAATGATATATCCGTTGTACGGGACTTTCCTTGACGAAGTAGTATACTTCAACTACTTAAACGGAGTCTACAAATATCAGTTAAGTCCGTGTTCCAAACTAATAAACATCCGTAGTGATGCACTATATAAGTTAGTACAAGACATAGCATTACATAACATTGAACTCTTATATTCTAATTTAATGATTATTGAGAATTTAATCTAGCCTCTAGAATCTAATTCTCCTACCATATCTCCTTAAGGTATCTCTTACCCCCCTTCTCAAAATATATACATCTTTGTGTATGTCACCTAATGATCCTCTTTGCTCGAATATTACCTTCCCCTCAAGATATACCTTTACATACGGAGTACTATCAACTTTCTCTCTAAGGAATAAGTCTTTACATTTGTCGCAATATACTTTAACAAGTTCAGCAGGAGAATTTATCCATCTTAGCTCTCTATCAAGTCTTTCTAGAACTTGTTCGAATCTTCTAGATTCTTCACTATTATCTAGGAATGCTACTAGCACTAAGCTATATCTTGATAGTATATTGTAGTAGTCGGATGTACTGTTAGCTGTTCTAACCACGATGTACACCTATATTTCTTCAAATTTTACTTACTAGACTCTCTATTTTAGATTTTAGTATTGATGAGAGAATCTTCTTTTCTTCAGGTGTAAGGAATAATTCTATGTCATAAGGGCTTCTACGAGCTGATGGTGGTTTAACGTATTCTCCCATAAGTACATATCCTTTCTCTAATACCTCCTTAATTTCACTTATAGATGCTTCTTCACCAAACTCTATCAGTTTCTCTTTAAAGTCTATTGACTTCTTTAACTCCTTCTCGGACACGCTACTACCACATATAATACATGTTAAATCGGGTGTAATAGCCCTAAAACCACATTTAGGGCATGTAAAGGGAGTAGGTCTTCCATAACGTTCCCAAAGCATTCTCAAATTACCTAAAAGATCTAATCTTTTACATCTAAGTATTTCCTGATAAAGCCTTGGTGCATTTAACCCTGCTACTTCTTCACCATTAAGTACTATAAATTCTAGCTGTTCGGGAGTTAGTTTCTCTCTCAGCCTTAGTAATTGCATTGAAATTATCTTAGCAATATTGATATAGTGCCTTCTAAGCCTAGAGATAATGGTATCAGTTGGGGGTTTATACGATGATTCACCCACTACAGCTTCTATAGCAGGCCTTAATATCTCAACTAATTCCTCATTACTTAAACCTAGGAGGTCTAATCCAAGAGCTGAAGCTACTTCACTAGCAATAGACTTTGTAAGTGAATCAATATCAATAACCTTTTTACGATAAGTTTTCCTTTTAGTTCTTCTCTTCTTAACTTGTTTGACTTCTTTAGAAGTAGGTTCTCCGAGTTTCTGTTGAACTTCCCTGGCTTCCCTAGATTTTGACCTCCTACTTCTACGCCTAGGCAATATACCATCCAGTACATTAATGTAAATAAATCTGAGACTTATTTCTTAACTTAGAATAGAGGTTGAGAATAATCTCTATCTCTAGCTCTAGCTAGTTTTCTCTCTTTCACAAATCTGCTAACAAGGTAGCTTAATACTATTTTCAGCTTATTTTTATGCCTTCTTCTAACATTTCTTAGCTTTGCTTCAAATTCATATATATCTGGTTTTTTGTCTTTAAACCATGCTCTAGCTAGCTTATTGTAAATGTACATTAATAGGTCTAGGTATTCCTCATCTAGGTCTATGTCGTATTCGTACTCTATTACTATGTCTTCTATTAGGTCTCCTATTACATCATCTATTACATCAGCAACACTCATGTCTAGAGTACCCAGAGTAGTTGTTTGAAGCTACGCTAATAAAAGCTCCGCCCACGAAGGCACCAGAAATACTCTTATATGAACCTTATTAAGCTCAGTGAATGATCGTTTAAATGCTTGACGTTTCCTCCTAATTGATATTACTTGGTATTGTAATCAATAATACCGTTATTCAGGTAATAACTCAATATTTGATAGTCTTAAATACATTGATAAGGCTACTTATGAGGTTAGACGAGGGTGATTTATTGGAACTATTAAGAGAAGAGCTAATTACTAGCATCAAGGAAGCTGTAAGGGAGTCAGGTAAACTCATAGTAATTAAACGTAATGGTAATGTAGAGGATTTTGATGAACTTAAAATTTTAAATAGTATTAAGAAGGCAGTACAAGGACTTAACATAAGTGAAGAAGAGGTTTACAGAGTATTTGAAAAAATTATTGAAGAAGTTCTACAGAAGGCTCGCTCAAATAATGGTAGATTAACGTCAAAGGAAATATCAGATATTGTAGAAAAGGTTATGATAAACTCAATGGTATATGCAGTTGAATGGGAAGAGGCTACTAAAAGATACGTACTAGCCAGGATATATAATGACGTTTATGGTAAGGGCAAGTGGAGTAAATTCGATGAAAGAGACCTTAAGTTAACATTTAACGCTATTAAGCTTCTTGAAGTGAGGTATTTACTTAAAGACCCTAATACCTTGAGATATAAGGAAACCCCTCAGCTTATGTTTAGGAGAGTGGCGAGAGTACTTGCAAGCATAGAGGAGTTATACGGTAAAACACCCGAAGAAATAAAACGTATCGAAGATGAATTCTACGAGCTAATGTCTAATTTAAAGTTTATACCTAATAGTCCAACACTAATGAATGCCGGTACAAGGCTAGGAATACTTTCTGCCTGCTTTCTTATACCTGTTAGAGACTCCATGGCGACACCCGAAGGAGATGGAATATATGATGCCGTAAGGGCCCACGCTATAATAACAAAGCATGGTGGAGGTACCGGATTCGATTTCTCAGAACTTAGGCCTGAAGGAGACATAGTCGCGAGTACTAGTGGCGTTGCTAGTGGCCCTCTTTCATTTATGAGAGTAATAGACGTTTCAACAGATGTAATTAAGCAAGGTGGTAGAAGACGTGGAGCCAACATGGGCGTACTTCACGTATGGCATGCCGATGTAGAGAAATTCATTAAATGTAAGACAGGAGAGTTAAAGGATGTAAATCTACAAAACTTTAACATAAGTGTAGGAGTTTACGATGAATTCATGAAATTAGCATTAAACGGTGGTGAATGGAAACTCGTTAATCCTAGAAAGACGAGTATATCCCCCGATAAGAGCTGTAACTCAAAGTTCTATGCAATTGTTAGGGCAAGACACAGTATAAACGATGAATGGGTACAAGAAGTAATATTAAATGAACTAAACGAAAATAAAGGAGCTATACCTCTAGAAGAATCCAAGATCATTACCCTTGAGGAAGCACTATTTATAGCTGAAAAGGAGAATGCAATAGTAAAGACAGTAAATGCAAGGAAATTATTCCTAGAAATGGTTAAAGGAGCATGGGATGGAGGAGACCCAGGACTACTATTCATAGACACAATAAATAAGAGACATCCCGTATGGTATATCGGGAAAATAAATGCAACAAACCCTTGCGGTGAAGTACCTGCACTTGAATGGGAGAGCTGTAATTTAGGAAGTATTAATTTAGAGAAATACGTATACTATGACGAGAACGGTGAACCCCACGTAGATTGGAAGGGGCTTGCTAGGGATATAAGGATAGCCGTAAGGCTCTTAGACAACGTTATTGATGCTAATAGATATCCATTAAAGCAAATAGAAATTGCTACAAAGAGAACTAGGAAAATAGGCTTAGGAGTTATGGGATGGGCCCACATGCTAGTTAAACTAAAAATACCATACGATAGCGTTGACGCCGTTTACCTCGCATATCATCTCGCAGAATGGATAGCTTATAACGCGTACTTAACATCAATAAAATTAGCTAAAGAAAAGGGAGTATTTCCTGCATGGAATCCAAAGCTATATAGACCTATTTGGAAAACCGCTATGCCTCTAAGTGAATCATTGAAGATATGTGAAGTATATCAAAAACCATCAAGTAAAGTGCTAAAACTCTTGAGCGAGAAACCTCAAGTAAATTGGGGCTTAGTTGAAGAGCTTACGAGGAAGCATGGATTAAGAAATGCATGTGTTACTAGTATAGCGCCAACAGGAAGCATTAGTATAATTGCTGGTACTAGCAGCGGTATTGAACCAATATTCGCATTAGCATTCATTAGAAGGGTAAGTGTAGGTACATTTATTGAAGTTAATAGACTATTCCTTAAATTCCTAAAAGAATACGAACTAGATAATCCAGAGTTAATAATTGAGATAGCTAAGGTTGGAAGCATAGCGCACATACCATTCATGCCAAGAACTATTAGGAAAGTATTTAGAACAGCACATGACGTAGACCCCATATGGCATGTTCTCCATCAAGCAATATGGCAACAATGGGTTGATCAGGGAGTCAGCAAGACAGTTAACCTTAGACATAACGAGCCTCCACAAACAGTATACAAGGTATATGTACTTGCATGGAAGCTTGGATGTAAGGGAATAACAGTATTTAGAGATAGAAGTAGAAGGAGACAAGTAATATACTTTGGACTTAAAGCAGAGAAAGAGAGAAGGCAAGAAGAAAAAGAGGAAAGTATAAGTGAAGAAAAGAGTAGAGTTGAGAAAATAATTGATAATGTCATGAAGCAAAACATAACAGTAGTCAAGAATGGCACAAGAACTGCAGCTAAGAGATTTAGGATAGGTAAGGAGGAATTTATAGCAGCTTCAGAAGAATATGCAGGCGGATGCCCTACATGCGATAGCTAATTACATGAACCTTATTCTTGACTCGCCTGCTCTTTGTATAATTCTTCTTAGTAATTCGTCTTCATAAGGTACTCCTACAAATTCTACATTACCATTTATTGCTATAGTTGGAACAGTCATTACATTATACTTGTACGCTATATCCATATTCTCGTACGCTTCAATAACATCAGATAATATTAATCTTCTACCAGAAAGCCATGACTCAAAGGCAAACATGTGGGTAAGAAGAGCTGCATAGGGGCAATAGGGGCATAAGGGAGTTACTATGGTCTCGATCTTTACGGGTCTAACAATTCTCTCTCTAATAACTCTTCTTGTGTATTCTTCTAATCCTGAATCACCATTGCTTATCCTAATAATTGTTTCAACGAGAGCTTTAAGCTCTTCACCTGCAGGAGTACCTGTCCATCTAACGTAACCTTCAATTAAGGCTATTGTTGGTATGCGTTCAACTCTCATTTTACTGAAGCATTCCTCATCTCTTTCCTTAAAGCATACCTTAACTCTAAGCAGTTTACCAGTACTTGGTTTTTCTGGGGCTACTTGCGTTAAGGCTTTAACTACTTTGACTGCGTCATCACAGTACAAGCACTCGCTTCCAATAAATAAGTATAGGTCAACAGGGTTATCCATATCAGCTAATGCCTCCTTGAGAGCCGCTAGGTCTTCTTCAGTAAACTTTACGTGTAGTTGATTGCCCATGTCCTAACCCTAGCATTGACCTATACCGTGCTTTAGGTTTATATTTTTATCTACCTTAAAATACTAATTGTCTATGAGGATTAATGAAATGAAGTGTAGCGTATGTGGTAGCGATCAAGTAGTATATGCTCCTTCACCAAAGCTAAGGTTGTGTAGAGATCACTTTAATGAGTATTTTCATAGGAGATTCAAAAAAATGATTGAAAAATACAAGGTATTACGAGACTGCCGTAAGGTTATGGTAGCTGTATCAGGGGGTAAGGATAGCGTAGTCTTGTTAAACGTATTGGCTCGCTTTAGTGAGGAGTATGGATTAGAGCTTATAGGATTAACTATAGACCTAGGAATCAAAGATTATTCAAGCAAATGCGTTGAAATAGCAGTGAAGAATTATGATAAATTATCCATAGATTATAGGGTCATTAAATTAAATGATGAATATGAAGTTAGCATAGACTCTATAGCTAAAATTCCTAGGAGAGTAATGAGAAGACCCTTATGTAGTATTTGCGGGATTATTAAAAGGTATGTTTTCAATAAAGTAGCTTTAGAGCTTGAGGTAGATGCTATAGCTACTGGACATAACCTTGATGACATGATAAAGTTCATGATAACTAACATGTATAATGGCAGAATAACTGATCTCATAAAGTTAGTACCAAAAATACCTTCAAGAGGCAAGTTAGTGACAAAGATAAGACCCCTAGCATTCTTTACCAATGAAGAAACCTTGATATACGCTTTAGCCAATAATCTAGATTTTAATCAAGATAAATGCCCATACATGCCTCCCGAGAAAAGCTTTCAAAACACCATTCAAAAGGCCATAGACCTTATAGAGAAAGAGTATCCTGGATTCAAACTACACTTCTATAATGCATTCATATCTAAGATACAGCCATTATTAGCAACAAAATATGAAGAATCACCATTATATGAATGTATTAAATGTGGAATGCCTACGAGTAGTAAAGATGTTTGTGCATTTTGTAGGATCCGTGAAAGAGCTATACAATGGATTAAGAGAAGAGGTTCTTAAAGCACTATTACTCTATCTTCTTAATCCATGACTCTAAGTCCATCCACCATTCATGATATGTAGTGTTAATCATCATATATGCTGCCTTAGAGTTAAAGTATGGAGGACCTACTCTAGAGAATAATGTTACTACCCTATCTTTGTGATTTAACTTGAATCCTTCTTCACAAGGCTCATGTCCTCTAACTATTATCTTAGTATTAGTTATTTTAAGGGCTCTTTCAGTAATTTTTGGTCCAAACAGTTTTCCTGCACCTCTCGGTGATAGTTCCCATTCCATAACGTACTCTACAGGATCATTCCATAATATTTCCTCAAGTACATTAAAATCAGGCTTATCCTTATCTAGTGAGAGGTATTTCTCTAAGCTTATATTTTCAGTAGTGGTTGTAGGGGGTCCTCCATGTAGGAAGAGTATTGAGTTTTTAGCTATACATACATAAGGTAGCTCTTGGAATAATTGAAAGAACTCTTTGTAAAGCTCCTCTCCTGCACTTCTACCATAATACCTGTATAAATGAAATGTAAAGTCATGAGGATATGGTATAAGACCTGGAGGAGGCTCATGATTACCTCTTAATACTACAACGTTTTCAGGATACATGTACTTAAGCTTTAGCACTAAGAGTAATGATTCTAATTGATATGGTCCTCTATCAATGTAGTCTCCTAAGAACACTAAGTATCCTCCATTACTTAGAACTCTTAACGCTTTGGATTGGTTAAGTATTTTTAACAATGTATCTATATCTCCATGAATATCACCTATAACTATAAACTTACCTTCGCCGGACAGTATTACTCCATAGTTAATTCTATACGATTTCTTCCGTTCATCTATGAGAAGATCCTTAACATTATGTATAAACTTCTTAACCTCTATGGGTTTAAGCTTCATATCCCTTACTTCACAGTAAATTTCATCTAAACTGGTCAAAGTACTTTCACCTAAACTGTTCATATTCTTAACTTTTGCTTCTCCATACTCCTTAATAATATTGGTGGTAATCTCCTTAACTCTAGAAAGAGCAATCTATAACTCCATGGAGATAAAGGTATCCTCACTATATTATAATCCGACTCAAGTTCCTCACAACTACTTTTATCCAATGAGCATAAAGATGCAGATACTACTTTAGCGGGGAAATAAGCTTCAACTAATCTATATTCATCGCTAAAGTTTACTAAATGGAATATGGCCTTAACCACATGGTTATTAGCACTAACCTCTACGTTATTTATTAATATATCTGATGGTCTAAATTCTAACATCCTAATACTCTTAACTATAGCATTATAACCCCTTAGAATAGTAGGCTTATTGATCAGAGACCATGCTATGTTGAGCAATTTACGTAGAGGAGCTACGTCTTTAGATAATTCAATATATAATTCACTATATACAGTAGCACTGACTTCTCCGGGTCTTAGATTTAATTCTATGGGTTTAGAAGATGCTAGTGCAAGGACTTTAGAACCCATAGTAATGCAAATAAGTTGACTCTTAATTTTAGCTGAAGAATAAGTTGCCTTAGCTATACAGAATGGTTGCTGAAAATATACTTCAACATTATAGTGGTCATGGCTATGTAGTAAGGTTAACTTATCGCCCTTTAATAGAATAGGGTTCTCATCAATAGAGTATATCTTAAGTTCACCATTCATGCTTCTTACTATTACACCATCTATCTTAGCACTATCATATTCATTAACTAATTTACCCTTACTAATGACGGGATGTACGTGCTGATAGTCATAGATACTAGATGGAGGAAGTAAAAATATCTCATTATCCTTAACTAGTATGGCATTCCAGGGGCAACTATTAACTATAATAGCGTGTTGACCTAAACCTTTCTTAATTAAGCCTAAGTACATGTATAATTTTAACATTTCATTAACTATAGAGTTCGGTGTCCATGGGGTTATGGTATTTAGTTCTATTAATGGGGTTTTTGCTTTTAGCTTTCTATCGCATTTACCATGCCTAGGAATTATAGTTATATAATCATCACTTAAGCCATACAGTTCAATACATTCATTGATTTCATTAGCTATTAATTCATTAAATCCAGATAAGTGAGCAATTAATGGTAATTGAAGTAGTCCTAGATAATTGCTCGATATATGTTTATCGCTAATTTTCAACTCCTATGACTCCCTCAGAAAACTAATGACTTCTGAAATAATGTTTTCAACTTCATCTAATTTACTTAGAGGTACCTTTTTAGTAATGTACATGTTTTCATTGATGAAGTCAATATGAGCTCCCATATCTTCTAGTAGGTCTACGAGTTCCTCTCTACCCTCATCAATATCATATAACGTTATTCTTAGTTCAATATGATCGGTCCTAGTATTCCAACTAATACCAATCTTTATCTTCCCATTAATTGTTCCCAAAAACTTAATATAATCTACGATATCTCCATTAAGAGAGGTGATTCTAGTGGAAGATAATGATGGTTCTATTTTCTGGGATTTCAGGATACTAGTAATCTTATTGACTATTCTCGTGATTTGAGGGTCAGACCACGGTAATTCTGTCATTGACTCCTGGGGGGGCAAGTGTCTTCATCCCCTCCTTTATCTGAGGCTACCATTTACATCATTTCTCAGTAGCGGTCAAGTTCTTCATCTAGTTATTTCTGATAGCTTTCTCCTCCTATAAGTTCTAATAATGTAAAGCCAAGAATAGAGCCACAAACCAATAAACGCTATTGGTATGAATGCCTTAATTGCCGAATCCAATAATCTCATTGAGAAAAATGTTAGTTTAACTTCATAGTATATGATTATGATTAGTATTATATAGCCTAACCATAAATATAATTGCAATAGCAATGGCACTTTAATTATCCTTGTTATTCTAGAGATGCTTGTACTACTTAAATCATTGCTACGTTCTTTATCTTTCAACACCTAGCCCTCGGCATTACCGTTACTTAGCGTATATGATTCTTGCCGGATAGCTAAATGCTTTACCGCTAATATGCATTAATACTTGTGCTTTCCTTAAATTCCATCCTCTCCTTTGATCATAGTATTCTGGTTTAACGTGTATTTCAACCATATCAGCTATAAATAAAGCTACTTCACCTACATGAACTTCATCTACGACTCTACATTCAATAAATGCAAGTGCTTCAAGAAGTCCTGGAACACTAATTTTACTAGACGGATAGAGCTTTAATTCTAATGATTTAATCTTATCTTCTCTCCTACCACTCCTAGTACCAGCATACCATACCTTATTTACAAGTGAAGGGTCAACTACATTAACAGTAAACTCCCTATACTTATGAATGAGTTCATAGGTATAGGATTCTCTATCAATTGCTAAACCTAGTCTAGAAGGTTCTTCGCTTAAAGGCGTAACCCATGAAGCCGCCATAACATTGTATTTTCCTTCACCACCAGATACTATCAAGTATACGGGCCTTGGATGTAAGACCCTATAGTCATCTCTACTAATAGTTTGAAACATACTATATACCCATGTAAAAAGTGTAGACGAGAGAAAACTAAACGTTTTAGCGTTCATAATGTGAGGTTGAAAAAATAGTTAATTTTCTTTGAAAATAAGCTACTTCATTTTATAGATTCTAGCTAATTGAGCTATTGATATCACTAGAGCTAATACTGATATTATTAATACTATGATTATCATGGTATTTGTAGCGCTTTGAGCGTTCTTTACTTCGCTTATAAGTGATGCAATATCGGTTGCTTTCTCCTCTACCTTTAACCTCAATTCCCCTACATCGGTCTTTATTGTAGCTACAGTTCCCCTAATCTCCTTAACTTTACCTCCTATTGCTCCAAGCTTTGTCTCTATCCTAACAACTCCATCCTTAATTTCAGTTACTACGGGGCTTAGAGTATCTATTGTAGTCTTTAATTCTCCAATTTAGTCTCTATGGTAGCTGTTCTCTCATCTATGCTCTTTATCTTAGGTTCTAGTGCTGATAATGTAGCTTTTAGTTCACCTATATCGGTCTTTAATACCAGTATGTCCTCCTTTATGCTCTTTTCAACATCAATTATTGTAGTACCTAGCTTTCCGACTAAATCCTTAATTGTATCAAGCTTAGCATCCATTGTTCCGAGTCCTGTTAACATCTTAACGGTGTTATTCTTTACCTCTATAATTACTGGTTCTAGAGTCTTCATCATCTTTATCAAATCATCGATGCTTGTAGCTATGTTCTCTAATCCCTTAGCTATGCTACCTAGCTCCTTAGTAATATTACCTACATTTTCTTCTATCGATGGTATTAATGCTAGCTCCTTTGATATGGTTAGTGCTGATACATCTGAAAGGCCTAAGAACCAATAATATGCGTCAACAAGTATTGAGCAAGTATCGTACTTATGGTCTTCGAGTATGGTGAACGACACCATATATAGTTCAGGCTCTATTCCAATTGCTTCAAGCGGAGTCTTACTTCCATTAGGATGTACTAGATAGACATCTAAGTAATCTGCAAATATCTTTGATTTACCAAATCCTATTAATATGAATGCAGTTACTACCTTACCTGGTGTTATAATTGGAGGTGTAACCACTTTTAACCATAAATGCTCTGTAGGCGTCATAGTTTTGAAGTAGAAGTCTAAGAATAATCCCCACCATGTTTGTAGTGGTA
>CAYPZO010000030.1:13020-14931 GCA_964415135.1 uncultured Desulfurococcales archaeon
GTCATAGTTTTGAAGTAGAAGTCTAAGAATAATCCCCACCATGTTTGTAGTGGTAGTTGTGTTTGTAGGAAATACCAGTATCTTTCTTCTAAGTACCAGTCAACTGTTGGTGGGAAGTATATTGCTAGTCCGTGAGCATTAGGGTGATCGCTTCCTGCATAACTGGCAATAACTGTTTCATTAAGTGCAAGTATTAGTTCACTAGCAAATGGTCTAGGGTCGTTTACGAATCCTGGTGTTGAGTTAATTAGTTCAGCGAAATGCCATAGGTCTATAAATTCTCCTTCACAGAACTTCTCGCTTTTATCTCTTAGGCTTTGTATTGTTGTAGCATTTTTAGGATAGAAGTTTACCTCAAGAGTTAAGGCTCTAGCCATTTTATTTAGTGCACTTACTACATTGGGTAGTTTATTTAAGTCTATAGCTGATAATGTAGTCCATGTAAGTCCAACGTTAGTGTAGAATTCGCCATACGCCTTTACTATTGTTGAGGCTAGTTCTTGAGGAGTCATATCAGGGTTTGTAACGAGTGGTATGAGGAATCCATCGTAAGCCCATCCATCAAGAGGCTCATATTCTTCTGAGGCAACAACTATATCAGCATATCCTATGAAGTCGTAGGCTACTTCAATCATCTGCATGAGACATGCATCAAATCCAACTATATCGATATGAATCCCCATAGACTTTAACTTCTCGAATATGTATCTAAGTTCTTGTTGAGTTAAGTAGTCATTATTATTCGTCCAATCCCAGCAAACTCCCTTAATGCTCATACCTTCTTGTTTAGATCTCCAAGCATTACCGTGATCCCAGAATACGAGCATGTAGTGTTCTGCGGGGAAGTGTTTAACGGTATAGTTTACGAAGAAGAGTACTGTTTCAGGATCACCCATATTAACTTCTCCAAGGTCTAATAGTAGCTCTGACCTAATGAGCGACATATCAGTATCTTTTAGTATCTTGTAAATTCTAGCACCAGTCCAATCACCATTAGATGTATCATAGCCTGGACACCTATCAAATATACTATGATAGCAACCTCATTTGTAGAACCTGCAAGCTCCATTTCATTAATATCATCAATACCTGCACCCTCAAGGTTATTATCTCCATCAACATAGACCATTATAGTCCACTTATATTTTGCAGTAGTTTCACCTATTGCTATGGGTAGATAGCTTACAATGCTTAGTAGCATGAGTATTAGAGCTAGCATACTAATATATCGTGGAGACATAATCCCACCTTGACTAATAATATAAGTTGAAGGCTAGGATATAAGTTCTTTCATGACTTTAAGTCTTCGCTTTCCCTTAAGGAGATAAATTCCCTAAATAATGGCTTATCCTTAAGTTTCTCGTAAATATACTTAGTCTTAGACATTACATAGACCTCCCAGCTTCTTAGCGCTGGACATATATAACAACCAATCCTATAGAAGCCGCAAAGATATAATGGATTAAAGGGAACATTGTTTCTAATAAGGTATAATTGTACATGAGCAGTACTCCACATCTTTAATGGAGCTACATATACTAGGTTCTCATTTAGAATTCTAATTGGTGGCCTAATGCTTCTTTTTTCGGATTCAGCATCACGGTCACCTATAATTACTAAAGTACGCTTATTGGAGGCGAGTTCCCTTATCTTAGATTCTATAGCTTCTATTTTCATACCAGTACACCATCTATAGTCATGAGTAGGTAATGGTGCTTTCTTTTCAATAATTTCCCTATCAATACCAGCATAGACCTTAATTACTTCTACATTAAGTTGCTTAGATATTTTGTCTATATAGTCTATAGTGAGAGGAAATTCTAGACCTGTATCACAGAATATTGCTTTTACTTTATCTTTACCAAAAACCTTAACCGCAAGCAATAATGCTACAGTACTATCCTTACCACC
>CAYPZO010000031.1:0-8443 GCA_964415135.1 uncultured Desulfurococcales archaeon
CTATTTTCTTTAGTGTCTCCTTGACTTGGCTTCTTACTTGTTTTGGTAGTTTTGCTATGTCTTCTCTTGTTAGGTTTCTTAGCGATATTATTTCTATTCCTATGATTTCTCCCTTCTTGTCTAGTTTTAACACTATGTTGTCTCCAAGTGGCTCGGCTATTTCCTCTTTTTCGGGGTCGTCTAGCCATAGGTTAAGAGTATCTAGTTCTGGAAGATGGTATACTTCTACTTTTACTGCTTTTTCCATACTATTTCTCCTCGTATTTTTCTCTCGGTTGAGTGATCTCGTTTAATCATTTTATGAGCTGTTTTAGTCCTTGTATGTGTTGTTTGAATACTTCTTCTGCTAGTTTCTTGTTGGTGAGTATTGTTTTGTATACCTCGAGTTGCTTATCTTTGTCTAGTTTATTCCATTCTGTTTTTGGGTCTGTGTTGTCTGTGATGGTGTGTTGTCTTGTGTATTCTGCTATTGTGAGTAGGTGGTCTTCTATGGTGTGTTTTGTGAATTTGGGGTTGTTGACTCCGTTTATTATGATGGTGGTGTTTATGTTGTGGTTTGTGGGGGTGGTGAAGTTTAGGTGTATTAGTTTGCCGTTTCCTTGGCTTGGTGTGGTGAATGTGTTGATTGTTCCCTGTATTCTCTTTTTTACTTCGTTGTATATTTGTTTGAGTTCGTGGTCTTCTTGGTCTATGACTACGATTATGTTGTTGTATCCTTGTTTTGCGTATTCGTGTATGTAGTTGAATATTGATAGTTGCTTGTATTCGGGGAATGCTATGTCCGTGGTTATGGTTCCGTTGAGGATGTGTGCTAGTATGAGTATTACTCTGTTGTCTGGGCATCCATTGGCTATGATTATTAGGTTGTTTGGCTTACTTGTAAGGGGGCTTAGGTCTAGTGCTTCCATGGCTTTTAGTCTTCTAGCGAAACTTAGGGTGTCTTGGCTAAGCCTATGGGTGGGGTCTGTGAATCGTAGTTTCATGTTCTTGCGTCTATGCCTAGTTTCTTGAGTTTATTGACTTCGTTTACGTCTAGGTACCTAGCTTCTAGGATTCCGTTTACTAGGCTTAGTCTAACTATTGATGCGTTCTCCACTATGCGTGATATTGTTTCTACGGCTTCTAGGCTATGAGTAGTTAATACTACTTGTTTTCCATTGTCAACTAGGTCTGCTAGCCAATATGCTAGGAGGGAGAGCATACGGGGGTTCATGTGGCTCTCAATGTCATCCCATAGGATTAGGTTGGGGTTAAGATAGTCTACTAGAAGCCTTGCAACGACGAGCATGTGTGCTCCATCGCCGAGGTCGCTTAACCTTATCCTAACCTTATCACTTCTATAGAGATATATGCATGATTTACCTGCAAAGGGCTCTGCTGTAAGGTCGGTGAAGTCCTCGCTTACGGCTTTAGAGATCCATTCGGCTACCTTACAGGTTAGCCCCTTATATGTAAGCTCCTCCCAAACACTATAGAGGAATTCATGGGATTTCCTAAGTATATCGTAGCGAATAAACAGAGCATCGGTAAGGTATTTTGCTCCAAGAGTTCCTCCTCCTTCATGTCCTAGTGAAGCGAGAATGTTTAGGGATTTTAGTTTTTTATCACCTATTTCCATTGCCTGATCTATACCAGCATTTACTACGTAGAAGTTCATGCGGCTTCCAACGAGTAATATTATGAGGGTACTTGTTTTTCCATTAACATTGTATTCTATACATGCTCTTTTAGCTCGTGCGCCATAGGTGTAGATGAGGTGTTTTAAACTCCTACTGCCTAAGACTTCATGTAACTCCATTAATAATTTAGGTACACTAACTCCTTTGAATAACTCTCTTATGCCGTGGGATAGGAGGAGTGCTTCTAGTATTGTTGTTTTACCGCTATTATTTGGACCTATAAGTATTGTTAATGGTGATAGCTTTAATTCTCCCTCTCTAATACCCCTAAAGTTTCTTACTTTAATTCCCTTTATGAGAGGTGTATTCATGTTTTTATGTCCCAGCTAGTTCTTCACTATTATTATTTCCAAGGTTTACCTTGATGTTATTTTGATGGTTTTAGGTCTATGCCTAGTTTACTGAGAACTTCTATGTCTAGGCTTTTAATTTTCTTTGCATCTACGTGTCCTTCGTGGTTTCATTCTATGAGGAGTGTTGTTGTTTCTAGTCCTAGGATTTGTGCTGATTTTGTAGTAATGTTTGTGAGTTCTATGCTGTGTGTTGTTATGAGTAGTTGGAATTTCTTTTCCTTGGCTAGTCTTAGGATGAAGTTCATTAGAGCCTTCATTCCTGTTGTGTGTTGGTGGTTTTCGGGGTCTTCTATGAGGACTATGGAAGGCGTAGATAGTAAGCGTTGATCAATGAATAATACGTTTCTAAGCAACTTAAATGCCTTATGATAGTAATGTGGGTATCTTGTTAAATCCTCATCTTTAATGTCCTCTCTAATATTTAGTAGGAGGTTCTTTAATTGCCTATGACTTATATCTAATAGGATGTAATCAGTATTAAGTGTACTTGATGCTATCTTGCAGTGTAGGTCTCTAGTTACCTTTAGCCATGTTCTGGGTTCTGGGTTGTCGTGTGTTAGGGTAAATTCTAGTTCTCCTCCATTAACTAGGCTTAACCATATAGTTACTTCACGTGAGGGATTCATGGAAAACCATAGGGCCTCACGAAATGTTTTCCAATCTCCACGATTACCTCTCCTACAAGTAATGTAGTCAAGCTTATTTACGTCGCATATTATGTCTTTATCGTTAACCCATGCTGATGCTGCATAGATTGCTTCTAGTATTGTTGATTTACCAGCACCATTTCTACCTAATAGTATTGTTACTTGCTTTAACTCGTCTAGAACCACTTGCTTAATGCCACGGAAATTCCTTATTTCTAAACCCTTAATCATTATGTTTACCATGTACCTCAACTATACTCTATAGTATAGGTAGTCTAAATTAGTAATGTGCATGGCCCCTATTCTCATGTCTGGGAGTTGTGTATGTTAATGATGTTCCTTAACTTGTTTGGTTCGTGGACAACGCGTTTCATGGTATTTCTACATGTCTATATAGGTTGTTAGTTCTTGTACTATGTTTCCTAGGCTATGTAGTTGATTGATGTTTGCTTTTTCTAGGTGTTTGCCTATGGTTTCGTAGAGGTTTCTTATCTTTGGTTTTTGTTCGAGTAGTGCTAGGTAGATTAGTAGTTTTTGTTTGCTATCGAGTTTTTCCTTAGTAGTCTCTTCAATGACCTTTATGGCTTCTATTAGTTCTGGGTAAAGGGTTTTGAGGAGTCCTTCTAGGTTGTCTTCTATTTGACCTGTAGCTCCTGGCTTCTTGTAGCCCTGTTGTATTATGCGTATGTTTAGGTTTTGGCCTTGTACTTTAACTGCTATGTGATTGTTTCTAGCTTCTACTGGTAGATGTAGTGATGCGACTGCGTCTTTAATGCTCTTGATGGGGTCTTTGTCGAGGTCTGCTGCAACTATTATGTTGAATCGTGTTTGCTTGAGGGCTTCAACTAGCTCGCGGCGTTTTAGTAGCATTCTAAGCATTCCTTTAATATTTTCATAGCCTCCACATTGAATTAATGCTAGGTATTTTTCTCGGCTATTTTCTTCGATTATCATGTTAGTGGTTCGCTTTTCTAGAGGTTCGAGGAGGCTTTTAATGGGTGGTGGTAATTCCGTGAATTTTATTCTTTTTGTGTTGTAGAGTTTTTCTAGTAGTTTTATGTAGAGCTTTTCCTCTGTTATTCCTTCGACTAAGAGTATGGTTGCTTGGTTTAGCTTCTCAGATCCCATTCTAGTTTTTTACGAGCTTCTATGGCTTCGTTTAAGCTGTAGGCTTCGCTATATAGTTTGCCTTCTTTTAACGTAAGCCTATATATCTTTAACTCATTGTCTTTGAGGCCTATTTTCTTGGCTTCCTCTATGATCATGTCTATGAGTTCTAGGCTATGTGTCGAAAGGAATATTTGATTACCTTGCTCCCCATATGCTCCTACTATAGCAGCTGCTATGAGCTCCATTAACCCAGGATGCATATGCAATTCAGGTTCCTCAAGGAGGAGAACACTACTTCTACATGCAGAGATTATCATTAGGTATGTAAGGGCATAGCGTATTCCATCGCCTACAACGTAGTATGGGATAGCCTTATCCTTATAAATTAAATGAAGAACCCATTCGTCGTATACCTTGAGGGGCTCTATATCAACTATTTCAGCATAGAGCTTTTGTAGCGACTTAACTATGATCTCTTTAGCTTTTGCACCGCCTTCGCGTGTCATGTATGTATAAGCTTCTTCAGGTCTACCATACTCTAATACTACATTCCAATCAATGAAAACAGCATTGTGTACTATCTTTCTCATTTCCTCAGATCCTATTAGGGAATCTGTTCTGCCTTCAACATCGACGTAAAACTTAGCTGTTCCATGTATTTTTCCTTGAGCTATGAGGTCTAAGGTATAAAGGTGTTTTAAGTCTAGACCCCTGCTCTCAAGTACTTGAAGATGGTGTGAAATTGGTATGCCTGGTTTTATAGTTATGCTTTCTTGTTTCCCATCGCTAAAGCCTACTGTTATTTTTGCCTCCTTATATCCTCCGTAGATTAAGGAATCTACGGAGGCTAAGCCAAACCAGCCACGTCTCTTAACGATAAATTCAAGGCCTTTATCTAAGCTGAATGCTAGGTATAGTGCTTCGAGTATTGTAGATTTGCCAGTAGCATTTCGTCCTACTAGTATGTTTATGCCTACGAAGTCATCTAGGCATGCTTCCTTAAAGCCTCGAAAACCCCTTACCTCTAGGTTCTTAACGATTATATTCATGGCATTCACTTAAGGGTGTTCTTTCAAGCATAGTCAATTGCTTCTCAGCTTTAATACCTTACTCGTTTTCATGTAATATTATGGGTCTTTGGCTATGTGTTCTATTAGGGTTGTTAGGTTTGGGAAGGCTTGTTTTAATTTATCTATAGGTGCTTTCTCTATTAGTTCTCGGTCTCTTAGGTTATGTTTTCTAAGCCATGCATTTATGGCGTGTTTCCTAGGTTTCACGTCTTCATTGTATAGTAATTTAATGATTTTTGACATGCTTTCCTCGATGTGCCCTCTGGATGTCAATCCTAATGTTGCTAATAGTATCGTTATGTTTCTTGATCCGTGAATACAGTTTATTTCCCAAGAACCCGTAGTTAGAGGCTTAATGCTTTTTACCTCAAAGCCGCGTTTTGTTAGTTCTCGTCTTACATCATCTATTGAATTTACGTGTTCTTTATCTATTATTATAGTAAATCTATTTACTTTAATTATTGATGTGAGGTGTGTTAGAGTGTCTATTACTCCTTGTAGTCCTGTTTTACTATAACCTATTATTGGTATTAGCATTGTTTTTGTGTGATCGTATTTTTCTGCTATAGACTTGGTTATTCTTTCATCTCTTGCTCCATCGCCTAATAATAGTATTGTAGCTACTCCTTCTTTCACTACTTTTCCTTTAATTACCTTCATAGCTGAAGTACATCAGCTATTTTCCTTGGATCGATGTTTTTCTCTAGGAGTTCTTCTATTTCGTCTAGGGTGAAGGTTTTTGCTTTGACTACGTCGTCCTTGGTTTTTCTTAATAGTATGACTTGGGCTTCAGGGGGATTTACATCTACGAGTGTATAGAGTACGTCTATGCTATGCGTTGTAACTACTACCTGCCATTTCTTTGAAGCCAACCACTTGAGTACCCCCTCTATTAATCCTGGATGAGCAGCAACCTCAATGTCATCCCATAATACTAGACTAGGGTTAGCGTATTCTAGGGCTAATGCTACAAGGCATATCCTCTCTATGCCGTCTCCTAGATCAGATACATGTATGTATAATGGACCTATATCTTCGCCTAACTCCTTACGTAGTTTAAGCTCGTTTCTCTCAATAAGTACCTCAGTAAAAGTATCATAAACTACTGGATTTATGAGTTCTCGGACAATTCTTCTATGTAGACTCAACTTAACGAATTCATTCCACTCGCTTCGTATAGCTTCATGAAGTGTATGTAGGTAACTTGTACTATTAGGTATAAGGAAGGTAAAGTAGGATATGTGGTCTTCATCCATGTTTAGATTTTCGGCTAGAAGTTTAATGTACTCTTTATAAGATATCTTTTTATCATTAAATTGTACTTCATGTATGCCTGATGCTGATAAGGTAGTTGTTATGGTGTTTCCCTCGATAACGTACTGTATTTTGGCTAATCCGCTATACCCATATATTAACGAAGAAGCCCCTCCATGTAATTTAGATATCATAGCTATTCTATTCTCTCTTAGTATTGGGTCTAAGTAACCTCCCCAGGATGGTGATATAAGGTATAGTGCTTCGAGTAATGCTGTTTTTCCTGTATTGTTTCTTCCTATGACTACGTTGAATCCTGTTAGGTTTAATGGTTCTTTTAACCTTCTTATTCCCCTAAACTCCTCGATATATATGCTTTCTACGTACTTAGCCACTATTTTTCCTCCTGCTTAAGTTACGTCTTATGGTATTTTAACAGTTCTGAGAATGCGTGTTTACATGCTGGTATCTGTTATGTGTGGTACTTACCTATGCTGTTTTACTGTTTTACCTTACGAGTATTATTGTGATGTATTGCATGACTTATCTCTGAGCTCTGCTAGTAGTGTGTTAAGATCTATTATTTCGAGTGCTGTTATCTCCTTAGTTTCGGAGTCTCGATATATATGTATAAGTGGGTGTAGTGGCTCACCAAGCTCATGTTTTCGGGGTTCTCTAAATCTTATGTGTAATAGCGAGTATTTCTCTGCTAAGGAAACTTCAACTACGCGTTGAGGTAATTTTACTTTACAAGTTCTCTTGATATAGCTAAGTATTTGTTTTAAGTCTATTTCAAGTAGTGATGTTATAGCCATCGCTTTCTCCTAAACTTTCTAACTATATCCTCTTGTACAACCACGTTTAACCAATGCTCTTCATCTATTCTCTTTAGAAAGTATTTTACTCTATACTTATCACTATATACTTCATCAGGCCTAGATAGTGCATCTATGATTATGTGTTTAAGTTTATTTACGTCTTTAATATTTAATATTAAGGCTATATCTCGATGTTTCCTTAATATGTGCTTAATTACCTCGTCTGGTACCTCTATATCCTGCAAGTTTTGGGTATAGATTTATTTGGACCTATAAGTATCGTTAATGGCGATGGCTTTAATTCTCCTTCCTTAATACCCTTGAAGTTCCTTATCTTTATTCCTCTTGTGATATGTGGGGTCATGGCTCGTGTCTCGGTAGGTTATCTGCTATTATTTTAATCTACTTTAATTATGTTTTGTTTTACTTGGTTGTTTTTAGTGTTTTTTCTACTGCTTTTTTGTGTAGTGGTGTTTGCCATGCGATGTACTTGCCTATTCCTAGGTTGGGGTCTTTTTCTGGTGGGGGTATGTCTATCCATGCTTGTGGGTCTCTATCGTAGATTTCTATGATGAGGTTTCTCTCTATGAGTTTGTTGAGTAGGTTTTGGGCTTCTTTTTGATGTAGGTGCTCCCATAATGTGTCGGGGTTGTTTATTGTTTCTTCTAGGAGTTTTCTTTCGGTGTTGTTTAGTGTTTTTATGAGCTTAGTGATGTTTCTTGTCCTGATTAGTTCATCTACTATGCTCTCTACGTTCCATTTGCTTTCGTATAGTCTAGCTAGGATTCCTGGGTTTCCTCCAGTCCACTTCCAAATATGGTTGAAGTCTGGTTTATCTCCTGGGATTTGATTGTAGAGTTCGAGAAAGCCTTCTTTGTCTATGTTCCAGAGTGCCTTGATGGATGCCCATCTATGTCTTCCTATTCTTTCTCTTGATGCCCCTTCACTACTAGCTACGAGTATGGCTATTTTCTCATAGTTTATTGATGGGTATTCTATCATGTTTAAGAGCTTCTTAACTAAGGTTTCTGCTTGATTTAAGCCTATTGCTTGAAAGACGTCGTCAGCTAGTAGGGCAATTCTCTTCTTAAGTCTTCTCTTAACAGCTTTATATAGTATTTCTATGGCAATGCTTATCAGCTTAATAGGTGGTTCAAAGGGCTCGGGGATTTCCATTAATAGTTGTTTAACTTCCTTGGATGTTATTAGTTTCTCTTCCTTTGACTCAGCTAAGGGGTTTATGTGTACTACTGCGTAATCGTATGCTCTAAATACTTCAATGGCTTGCTTGAATAGAGCTGTTTTACCACAGCCCTCGGGGCCGTAAATGACTATTACAGGGTATGTGCCTTTCACGGCGTATTCCTCAATTCTCTTTAAGGCTCTAGACCTACCACTAAATTTGACTTTAAGGCTTCCTGTAAAGTTTAGTTTAATTCTCTTCCAACTCATGTTAGTCATCTATAATAGTGCTTAGGGCTTTTTTAACTGCCTCTCTATGTAGTGGTGTTT
>CAYPZO010000031.1:8543-11069 GCA_964415135.1 uncultured Desulfurococcales archaeon
TTCTCGTAACTTACTGCTGGGTATTCTATCATGTTGAGTAGTCGTTTAACGAGGACTTCGGCTTGATCTAAGCCTATGGCTTGGAAAACATCATCAGCTAGTAAGGCTATCTTCTTCCTAATCCCTCTCCTAATAGCTTTATATAGAATCTCAATAGCAGTACCGATAAGCCTAATAGCTGAGCCTATGGGTTCAGATATTTCAGAGAGTAGCTGCTTGATGTCTTCTGAGGTAACGAGTTTTTCATGCTCGTCTACAGCTATGGGGTTTACATGGACTACAGCGTAGTCATGGCTCTTTAGGATCTCTACGGCTTGTTTAAATAAGGCTGTCTTACCGCAGCCTTCAGGTCCATAGATTACGATTACGGGGTACGTACCCTTCATGGCGTATTCTTCAATTTGCTTTAAGGCTTTAGTTCTACCACTAAACCTTACTCTAAGACCCTTCGTAAAGGCTAGCTTGACTCTACTCCACTTCAACTCCTTCTTAACTCCTCTCTAATAGTGTTAAAGTGTAATTGATGTTTTACTTCTCATTTTTACTTAGTGTCTTCAATTATGATGTCTATAGTAATTCCTTAAGTATTTGTTTATATGCTGGTATTTGCCATGCATAGTACTCGCCTATGCTTAAGTTGAGATCTTTTGGTATTTCTCCGCCATTTAATGTGGGCATGTACTTGTATATGAGTAGGTTTTCTTCTATGAGTAGTTTGTATAGTTCTTCCATTTTAGGTGAAGGTTTATCATGTATTGCATCTGGGTTTTCTATAACATATTTTAATTCTTTTATTAGGTTTCTTGAGCGAATGGTGATTAGTGTTTTGGCGAGTTTTCTCTTTAATACGTTTAGCCAGGTATTTATATTCCATTTATAATTATATGCTACCTCTATTAATGCTCTTGGATTTCCACCTATGACGTGCCATAAGTCTTCTATAGTGGCTTGATTTGGGGGGTTTAGTTCCTGTATTAGTTCATTGAATGCTTTTTGATTTAGATTCCATATAAGTCTAGTTGATGCATATGTATGTCTTAGTATTAGGTCGAGGCTTTGTCCTTCACTTGTTGTTGCTATTATTAGTATTGATTTAGGTTCATATTCCTCCCATAGTTTTCCTATGAGTTCGTAAAGCCACTTAACATACCATTCGATTTTGTTTAAGCCTATAGCTCTAGTGACGTCATCTACTGCTATAACTATGCTTTCATCTCCTAATTTTCTCTTTACAGCTACCTTATTCAATATTGTTGATAATTTATCTACGAGTACTCTACCTATTTCTCCGCTAATGCTTGAGGCTAAGGCTTTAACGATATCTACATAGTTTTCTACAGCTGGACTCATTTGTAGTGCTTTAAATGGGTTTTCTCTCTCCAAGGCATCGATATAGATTCCTACTCCTTGATATCTCCTTATGAATTCTTTTAATAGTCTTGTTTTACCACAACCCTCAGGTCCATAGAGGTATATAGGTAGTGTAGTGGTACTTGAAGCTAATTTTTCGAGTGCTCTAAGCTCTTCAACTCTATTAATAAACTTGGGTTCGAACGCCTTCATGTTCTATACTTCTATCCTATTTTTCACTTTTATGGATCTTTTAATGTTTCTATGAATGAGTTTAAGCTTTTTGCGGTTTTAGCTGCTTTTTCTAAGTTTATTTCCATTACTAGCTCTTTTGCCGCTTTATACGACTTTATGTATCTTTTTCCTCTTCTCATCATATAGGTATTTAGGGTTTCTGCAGGATCATCTATTTCTTCTGGATTATTTACTCCCATGCCTGCTAGTATCCATGATTCAATAGCCTTCCTCACAATTATACCTTGTACTTTTAGCTCTTGTACATTTTTGGCTATTTTATTGAGGTGCTCCATTACTTTGTTTTCTGGAAGTTTGTGTAGATCCTTTAATATTATTACTTTATCGTATTCCTTCTCCACTAATCTTGCTTTTATTATCCTAATTGCTTTACTTGGATTATTACCTCTCATTAATAATGTCTTTACCTGTATTCCTAGTTTTTCTCCGATCGCATCGATTACTCCTTTATCTGTTATGCCTTCCACTAATACTAGCTTCAATTTAGGGTTATGGCGTTCCACCTATGAGTCCTGAATACCAGGCTTCTCCTAATGTTCCTCCTTCTTCGAGTAGCTTCTTTACTGCATGTACTTCCTTTGTTTTTGATAGCTTCTTTACTATTGTTTCTGTTCCTGGCTTTTCTACTACGTATACTTCTTCTGGTTTAACGTGGTCTAATAGGTATGGTGAATGTGTTGTTATAATTACTTGACATGGAGCTTTTCTTGCAAGATCAACTAGCGTTTCAAGGAGGTATGGGTGAATACGGTTTTCTGGTTCTTCAAATGCTACTAGGCTAGCACCACTATACAAAGCAACTATAAATGCCAATAACCTAAGTGTACCATCAGAAATATTTTGAGGTTTCAATGGCTCTTGTAAACCTCTTACCCTGAGCCAAATTTCAACATTTGTGCCTTCTAAGTGGGGTGTTATTTC
>CAYPZO010000031.1:11169-14525 GCA_964415135.1 uncultured Desulfurococcales archaeon
CCTACTAGGACATTTAGCTTACTTAACTCTATTTCTACGTTTTTTAGGCTTAGGAAGTTCTTAATCCATAGCCTTCTTATTATAGCCTCAGACATTTTTCCTACTCTGCTAAAGGTATTAGTTAAGAACGAATATTTAATGTTGTTGAAGATCGTGGTAGTTAATTATCATGTATTATGCTTGTAGTAGTTCTTTTAGTATTTGTTTATATGCTGGTATTTGCCATGCATAGTACTTGCCTATGCCTAGTTCAAGGTTTGCTTGAATGTGCTTTCCTGTTATTGTTGTGCAGTGCTTGTATAGGATTAGGTTTTCTTCTACTAGTATCTGTTGTAGTTTATGCATTTTTGGTGAGGCCAGGTGGTATATGTTGTCTGGGTTCTCTAATACTTGTTTTAGCTCCACGGTTAAGTTTTGCTCACGTATTTTCTGGAGTACGTGTTCTAAGTATTCTCTTATTGGTTGTATCCATGAACTTATGCTCCAGTTATACTTTACTGCTAGTTCTATAAGTCTCCTTGGATTTCCGGCAATGAGCTTCCATGCTTTTTCCACTATCTTATCGCTTGGAGGATTTAATTGTTGTGCTAGTTCATGGAATGCCTCGTATGGTAAATTCCATATTAGTCTTACTGAAGTATATGTATGTCTCCATACACGTTCAAGGCTTTCTCCCTCACTAGTGGTTGCTATTATTAGTATTGATCTAGGCTTATAGTCTTCATATATCTTGTATATGGACTCGTATAGCCATTTAACATACCATTCTATTTTATCTAAGCCAATAGCTTTAACGACATCATCAACCGCTATAACTAAATGTTTATCTTCTAGCTTGATCTTGGTTATAATCTTTTGAATTACCTTGAATATAGAGTTCGCTAAAATAGTTCCAATGGGTGCTATACCTCTGCTCATTAATTCTCCTACTAGCTTTTTTACCTCAATTGGAGGAGTAACTATGAGTGCTCTTTCAATTAATTCCCTCTCTAAGGTATCAATGTAGATTGTTACTCCATTAAACTTCTTTATGAATTCTTTTAATAGTCTTGTTTTACCACAACCCTCAGGTCCATAGATGAATTCAACCAGTGGAGAACCCTTAGTAGCTAGCCTATGTAGGGTTTCTAGTT
Organism: uncultured Desulfurococcales archaeon; assembly: GCA_964415135.1. Lineage (GTDB taxonomy): Archaea > Thermoproteota > Thermoprotei_A > Sulfolobales > WANQ01 > CAYXRT01. Next base: position 12,303 of record CAYPZO010000031.1, read on the forward strand.
CTTCTTTCCTGTTAACGAACTTTAGCTTAAGGAATGTCATTTTCCACGAATATTCCCTTTTTATCACAGTGTACTGTTACATCTCCTATTTCCTCAGCATAATTAAGCTCGTCTTTCTCTTGTAGTACTAGTAATAGTCTCTATATCTATCTCTCCTAACGGGATATACTGTTATAATAACCTTTATACCTTCTCTAACCTCATATACAGCTCTTAATGCATGTCTTTCGCTAATGGGCTTTATCGCTAAGTACTGGTTACCTCTCTTATCCATACGTGATGGATTCTCAATGGCTTCTACAACCATGTCTATGCTAATGTTAAAGCCGTATCTTTTAAGCACTTCAGTTTTTGAAGGGCATACCTCGTTAACCTGACATCCTTATTCCACATGGCGTGATACTAGTGAGGAAGTTTCTCCATGTAATTTAGTTACCATGTTTACCCTATTTTACTTAAGACGATAGTATGAGATGTAGTGCTTCGGGTAATTATCTTCCTCTAATATTTTGTATTGTTTTTGTTATTGATGTTACTAGTTTTTCTACTTCTTTTAGTACGTCTTCTACGTCTTCTCTTGTTGCTAGGTTTTCGTAGAAGTTTTTGTGCATGGAGTCTGCTAGCTTAAATACTATTCTGACCCAGTTACCTAGTTCTTTGGCTACTTCGTTCTTATATAACCATAGGTCTTTATGGGATTCTAGTTTTACTCCTTTCTTGGCTAGGGCGTGTGCTTTTATTGCTAGTGCACATGCCCCCCATATTTTTTCACTTGCTTGTCTTAGGTCTTCTTTCTCTAGTTCTTTTCTTGCTTGTTCTAGGAGTTCTTTTGCTCCTTCAAGGTATTTTTCAGCGCCCTCAATGGGGTCGATGTCTCTTATTAGTATGTCTAGTAGGTATTCTTCGATTGTTACCCCAGCTTTACTAGCTCTCTCCTTAAGCTCTTCTATAATGACTTTAGGTAATGTGACTTCATTCACTTCTCTCTCCACTGCGTAGATGTGGTAATAGTTGTTTATGAGCGTAGCTTTCTGACTCTATACTTGTTTTGTCTATTATTTATGTATTCTACTAGGATTATTGTTGCTACTGCAATTGTTGTTATTGCTCCTAGTGGTGTTATTATTGGTCCTTCTAGTATTGGTTGTTGTGTGAAGTTTGTTGGCTCTGCTGTTACTGTTATTGTTGGTGTTATTGTTATTGTGCTATCAGTTATTGCTCCTATTACTCCTAGGTTTATCATGTATGATTGCATTGTTATTGGCCATAGTATTGGTGTTGCTGCTGTAAACATGTCCATTATTATGTGTAGTGTGTAAAGCGTTAACGCTATTACAACGTATTTTAAGTATTGTTTCTTCAAGTAGATTGTTATTGCTGTTAGTATTGCTCCTATTATTGCTAGGGGTATTAGGCTGTGTGTTATCCATCTATGTATTCTGATTAGGGCGTCTATATCTGGTAGTAGTCCTATGAATGCTACTAGTACTGCGTATTTGGGTTTCATGACCCTGCTTGCTATGAGGTAGCTTAAGGTGTAGTGTGTCAAGACGTCTGGCATTACTGTTTTACACCGTTTTGTGCTTGTATTGTTTCTTTTAGGTTTTCTATCATTCTCCTTAGCCTTAACTCTACTCTATTCATGTATAGTGCTAGTACTGCCATTAGCATTGACTGTATTCCTATTAGTGTTACTACTACTGCTATTGCTCCCTTTACGTAGTATTTTATTCCCGTGAAGAAGTAGTGGTAGGCTACCCATCCCCCAAGTATTAGTCCTGGTATTAGGAGTAGTGATCCTAGGGCGAATATGAAGAATGTTGGATTGTATCTCCATGCTAGTCTTATCATGTCTACTGCTATTCTTAGTCCATGTCTAACCCCTAGCTTCTTTTTCCCTATTCTCTTCCTATACTCTACTGGTGTTTCAGCTATTTTCCCTGAGGTTGCCGCTATGTGTGCTACTATCTCGGATTCTATGCTAAAGTTTTTTGTTTCGAAGAGTATTTCTCTTAACTTCTCTGTTTTTACTATGTACATTCCGCTTAGTACGTCTGATAGTCTTGTTCCGAAGAGGAGGTTGAAGAACTTTGTTAACAATTTATTGCCTATTCTATATAGTATGTTTTGAGCTCCTTTTTCGAATTTTTTGCGTGCACCTATTACTAGCTCGTATCCTTCTAGTGCTTTCATGTATAGTTCTGGTATGTGTTTTGCTGGATA
>CAYPZO010000032.1:0-11603 GCA_964415135.1 uncultured Desulfurococcales archaeon
ATGTTTTCGTAACGCGCTCTTTATTTTATCTAGCTCTAAATCATATAGGAATATGACTATTATTGGGATTTTAAGTAGAGAATAGAGTCTATCTACGTCTAGTACTGAGAATCCTGCATATGTTATTCCGTCAAGTAATAGTATTGCTTTAGATTTAATGCCTTCAGCCTCCTTTAAGCATTTACTGCATGTTTCATAAGCTACAATAGTTACTTCTGGTTGATCTACATATACCTTCATAGAATACACTGTGTATGGAGTTACCTGTCCTGGCTTAGTATTTAATGTAAGTACACAGGATACTATTGTTTTACCTTTCATTCCCTTAAATTTATAGGGGAAGTACCCGTCATCAAATCCTAATGCTTTTAACAATTTTCTCAAGTCTTATATCACTTTCTAGAGTTTTTAGCACTATATCTGGCTTTACTACTGGTCTTATTATTCTTGTCTTACCATATCTTCCCCTACTTACAACCTTTGACTGTATGAGACCTAGCATGTCTAGTTCACTTATTATGTCTGATACTCTTCTTCTAGTAACCTGTTCTACTCTTATTGTTTTACAGAATCTAGTATATTGATTGTATACTTCACCTGTTATCGTATATCCCTTATCCATGGACATAGAGTATATTGCTAATAATACTAGTTTAGCGTGAAGAGGCATAGTATATACTAGTTCTCTAACCCTATCCCTCTCTATTTCCTCTCTAGCTTTATAGACGTGGTCTATAGTTACTTTCTTTGCTCCCTCTCTTTCAGCTATTTCACCAGCAATTCTTAGTAAGTCTAATGCTCTACGAGCATCTCCATGCTCTCTAGCAGCTAATGCGGCACATAGCTCTATAACACCCTCATCGAGAGCATTTGGGTTAAATGCTTTTTTAGCTCTCCTCTGGAGAATGTCTTTAAGCTGCTCTGCATTATATGGTGGGAAGACTATTTCAACTTCACCAAGACTACTCCTAATCCTCATATCAAGTGATTCAACTAAGTTTATATCATTAGTTATACCTATAACCGATATCTTTATCGATGGTATTGTCTCACCAATCCTAACTATGCGATAAAGCACATCGTCTCCATACTTTTTAACGAGGTAGTCAACTTCATCTAATACTACTAAAAATGAAGAATAGTTCGCTTTTAACCCCCTAAGAAACCTCCTAAATACTTCAGCAGTTGATAACCCTGTAAATGGTACTCTAACTCCAACACTTTCAGCTAAATCAGCAAAAACTCGATAGGGTGTATCGCTTTGACGACAGTTAACGTATGCGTATCCAAATTTTAATCTAAGGCTTATAGCTTTATTATGAAGCTTCCTAACAACAAACTTGGTAACAACGGTCTTGCCCGTACCAGTTAATCCATAAATGAAGATATTACTGCCTCTTTCACCACGAAGGATGGGTGCTAATGCTGATGCAAGTCTAGAAATTTGCTCCTCTCTATGAGGAAGCTCGTCAGGAATATACTCTGGTCTTAAAAATTCCCTATTAGCAAATATCTTTGATTCCAAGAACCTACCAAACACCTCATCAACTATACTAGACATCTCAAGTTCACCACATGGACCATGCAGCTCCTAATATAACGCTGAGATACTGTGCTAGAACAGATATAGTGAGAGCAGAATATATATCAATAAGCTACACACCCTCTCTAACAGGTAATGTAAATACATATACATGTGTGAAGTAAGTGGAAAGGTAAGCTCTTAACCAGGTCTCACCATCTTGAAGCGGAATATAAGTGGTCCTGTCTCTAAAAGCCTTCCTCGTTACAATCATAATCATAGGCATAGCCATTGGAAGACGCATGATATATACAAAGTATATAACAACTAAAACAACACCACCATCAACGACAGTACCATCAACTACAATACTAACTACTACACTAATCGCAATGACACCTACATCAACTACTCCAACAACATCACTAATAACCACAACAGTTGCAACATTTACAACAACTCCAACCGTAAAGGGAGAAAAACCCAAAGTATATACATCCATATGCGATGTAATAGAGCATTTCAAGGTCCTTAGCTATATTTTTGGTGGTAAGAAGGTTACATCGAAGTTCAAGTACATATATGAAGGTAAGGAGAAAGTTGATGAGATTGAGGCTAATAGAGTCTACATTGTATTAGAAATGCTCGAATCAGGAGAAAAGATCGTTTGTAGAGCATGGATTGACAGTAAATGTGAAATAGTGAAAGCAAACGTATGTTACATTTACTATGGAGTAGTTTCTCAAAACCTTACTGGAAAACAGGCAATTATAGCTGCAAAGAACGTAGTAAGAGGAATAGCACAATACACTATGTATTGCAAGTCAGTAGGAATGCTAGGAATAGTATTTAGTGATGAAGGAGCAATAATACCTTCTCAACTACAAGAGAAATACGATGTAAAAGCAACAAAAGTAACCCTAACAATAAGCGGTAAGACATATAGTGAGTATAGGATTGAGATAAAAGGCAAGGAAGGACCCTAATGGAGGATATTAAAGAAAAATAGTATTCACCGCTATTAAAGTTAAGGAAAACATATGGCTTCCTGCAGATCACATAGCCTATAAGACAAGGGGATAATTAAAAGCCTAAGATGAAGATTAAGGAACTTGAACTAAAATAATATAACAAGTCAAATGAGCTAATTAAAAATAACCTACTTTTTCTTCCATATAATAAGCACGTCTCAGATACAATATTAAGACTTCTTAAAATGGATGATATAGCGGATTAAGAGGAGGAAGTTATTGGTGGACCGGCCGGGATTTGAACCCGGGACCTCTCGGATGCCAACCGAGCGCTCTTCCAGGCTGAGCTACCGGCCCACTTGTACTGCCATTAATGTAACTATATATTAGGGGTATTAGAATTTATTGATACATTAGCTTTAAACATCATTGCATATTGAGGGATGTTCCTCTTTAAATTGCTGTATAGTTAATAAGAGTTCTCGGATGTAACTGAGAGGCCCTTAAATATATATTTAGTCTAGGGATTGGTTATGGAAATAGTAGAGTTAAGGCCTAAACTACTACATATGATTACCCCCCATATTAGGTTATTTACTTTGCCTGATAGACCTACTCCTTGTATTTATAATAGTGGTTGTTGTCATAGGATGCTTCAGGAGCTTGTTTATAGGGTTTGTGTTAACGGTGAGCCTGATGATCCTCTACTTAGGGTTAAAGTTTATAGAGGCAATGCTAAGGATGTAAGAAGACTTATTGAGCACGTATATAGCGTTTACCCTGATTATAGTGAGTTCCTTGAATGTATTAAGGTTTTCCAAGGTTATATGAAGTTGCATGTAAGTACCGTGGACTTCGTTCAGCACTTGCTCCAAGTCTATTTAAGGCGCTAGTTAAGAGTATTATTTCGCAAAATAATTCTTAGAAATTAGCTCTTAAGATAACTCCACGCCTTGTAGAATGTTATGACGAGAAAGTTAAGATTAATGATAGGTTTTCTATGATTTCCCAAGTCCTAGTAAACTAGCTGAAGTCAGTGGAATGAAGCTCAAGAAGGCCGAGCTGAGTATAAGGGAGGCTGAATATATTCATGGTATAGCTAAAACTGTTGCTAATGGATATGATTTAGAATCCCTCGAGAAGCTCAAACCCTTAGAAGCTGTGAAGGAACTAGTTAAGTTTAAGGGTATTGGATTATTAGACTACTAAATTATCATTAATGGCAACTACGGGAAACCTATCTCTCGACTTACTTGAAGATAGGGTTATTTCAAGGAGATTAAAGATATTAGGATTAAGAGAAAGCGGCATAGACCATTAGAAGGTGTATAGAATTAATAATATACCTATCTGTACTAGGTTACGAAAGTACTTAAAAGAAACAATAACCAATAGTGGTTTATTTTCGTCTTCCAATATACTTTACTATTAATTCTAAGAATGGCATTAACGATCTCGTCTGCATGAATACTCTTCCAGGTCCTTCAACTTCTATTACTAAGCCTTCGCCTCCAAGTAGAAATGACTTTAATCCCCCAAACGTCCTTATCCGCCACCTTACTGTTGAATCCATTGCTACAAAGTGGAAATTGTCAACAATAGCTTTCTCGCCCTCCCTTAGCTCTTTAACTATTATCCCTCCATAACTTGTTACCCATACCCCTCCTCTACCCGATGTCTTTAACCAGAACAGTTCTCTCTCAGCTACTAATCCTCTAAACCCCCTCCATGCAATGCTTATCTTAACATCTCCATGATGTGCTAGATAACTCGTATCCTGAATTATTAGGTCCTTTGCGCCATCAAGCTCAATATAGCTGATATCTCCAGGTAGGGATGGTGATAACCATACCTCACCTCTCTCTATAGCATAGAACGTGTTTAGGAATAATGATTCTCCTCCAAGTAGTGACCTTAATAATGCTCTTCGCAATCCTCCTGTATGTGTTTTTACTTTTATTCCATGACTCATATAAACCATAGCCCCAGGCTCTGCCGTCACAGATTCTCCAGGATCAAGAACTACTTTAAGTAATGAATATGAAGGTTTACATGTAATTGTCCATTGCATGTGTTGTCACCTTAACTGTTCTACCGCTTCATAGGTTAAGAATTGTTATTTAAATTTTTAAATCAGCTCTATTGTCAGATTTAATGAGCATGCTTACGAGTGTTCATTAAAAGTGTTAAATATAGTAATTATTATTCTTTCACCTAGGTGAGGCTTCTGTGGGCATTTTCAAATACCTAGTGGTAATGTTGGTGCTATGTGGTGTTACATGCTTCTTAGTACTAGATAAAATTCCATCAATTTATGGAAGTAGCTATGGTAGCGGGGAAGTATTAGGCAAACACTTGTCTCTAAGCATGAGAACCATTAATGGGGAAATATTAAATATAGATTCATTTAAAGGTAAAGTGGTTCTGATTAAGTTCTGGGCTACATGGAGTACTCCATGTATTATGGAGCTTGAAGAGTTAAAGAAAGTGTATAAAGAGTATGGTGATAACTTAGTAGTCATAACCATTGCTATAGACAAGGATATGAAGAGAGTTAGAAACTTTATAGAAAGGAACAATATTAAATGGTTCGTCGTCATAGATCACGATGATACATATTTAAAAACATTTGACGTCGATGAGCTACCAACCATAATATTATTGAATAAGGAGGGCAGAGTTGTTTCAAAATTAACAGGATATCAACCCTATAAACTATTGAGAGAATACATAGATGCTCTAGCCAGAGAATAAATTGTATGCTGTCCATCTTTAGTGATTCTAAGTAATTCTAAGATAGATGATAATTTATCAAGAATACTTCTTCTAATCTTATCCGATGAGCTAAAGTGATATAATCTCGCTAAAAACTATGTTATATTGAATGAACCGAGGCCTCGGCTGGTAGCTACGGGGGCCGTAACGGCCCCTGAGGAAACACCACCCTCCCCGCGGAACTCGGACCCCGTAATGGGGTACGGGGAAACCCGTGGCAACGGCACAGAAACGATACCCCCACTACCAGATGTCTATGAGGCGGTGAGGACCCCTTGGCAACAAGGGGTCAGTAACCCGCCGATGTATGGTAGTGGGTGGGTTGAAACGGCCGACCCCGAGGGAGCAAGGCCCCGTAAAGGCCCCGAGGAAGTCCGCGTGAGGGGTTTTGGGGCCGCATAGCCTAATGCTATCGTAGGTACAGAAGGTGGGTTATAGCCGGGGCCTCGGTGATTTCATGTTTAATTGTATCAGCAAGATTCTTAAAGTAGGTTGATGAGATAGTGTTAGAGGGGTAGGTATGACAACAGCAATAATATTAATTAATACAGATATAGGTGCTGAGGAAGAGGTATTAAGTGAGTTAGCAAAAATTGAGGGTGTAACTGAAGCCTACATAGTCTATGGGGTATACGATATTATTGCAAAGGTAACTGCACCAAATATGGATAGGTTAAAGGAAATAGTTACTACTAGGATTAGAAAATTACCAAAGGTAAGGTCAACACTAACAATGATTGTTGTTGAGGGTAAGGAGATTAGGAAGTGAATAATAAAGAACACACACTCCACATAGGTCTCGACGCCCATGACTCGCCTATAGGTGGATGTACAACTCATTTTTCTTACCTCCTTACTCGTAAACTCCTCTCTCGGAATAATGCAGAGTTTATCGATTATCCTAACCTTATTAGGTTAAACCCAGTGATTCCATGGAGAACTCGCGGTAATGGAGCAGTTGTACTTAGAATTAAGTTTACTGGTAACCTAGATGATTTAATTGATGAAATTAAATCAATGTCCATGGAATACGTGTCTGAAGTGAGCAAGGGAATAAAGAGCAAGAAACCCGGCATAGTAATCTACATGGGTGTTATTAATGATTTGCTTAGGTGGATTTATAGGAGAGCATTAACTGATGTAGTTGACCTTGATGTAGCTTTAAGAATTTGTGAAAAAGTTAGAGCGAAGATCATTGGCGGGGTTAGTCAAGGAATTATTGGAGCTTTAGCAGCTATAGGAGGTTTAGGTCCAGGAGAAGACTATACATTTGAGCTCATAGCTTATAGAAGCCCTGAATACTGGGGCTTAAGAGATAGACTCATAGACTATGAATCAGTAGAGGTAATGGATAAAAATACGAGACCCTACACCTTCAACAATATCGACTACGAGGTAGGTAAGGTATTAATTACACCCCGAGGACCGGACCCAGTACTGTTTGGTATTAGAGGTGAAGACCCTCGGATCCTAGTTAATGCATTAAAGTACGTTAAAGTTCATGAGCCTATTAGTGGTTGGATGATATTTAGGACAAACCAGGGTACTGATGCACATATAGTTCATAGGTTCATTAGCTCCCTTAGACCTTATCAAACCGGTAGAATACATGGAATAATTTCCTCTAAACCTAAGAGTATACGTGGAGGCCATGTAGAGTTTACCATAAGGGATTCTACAGGTGAAGTTAGAGCTTACGTATATGAACCTACAGGTAACTTTAGAGATATTGCTCTAAAGCTAATTGAGGGAGATGAAGTAATATTATATGGCGTTGCTAGACCAGGATTAACTCCTAACACAATAACTTTTTCTGCTGAGAAAATAGAAGTCGTTAAATTAACCCCATTAATTATCACCAAGAATCCTAAATGCCCCAAATGCGGTAAAACCATGAAGTCAATGGGAAAAGGTAAAGGTTTTAAATGTCCCAAATGTAAATTTAAGGACCCTAACGCTAAGAAGCTAAGGATAATCGTTAAGAGAAATAACGTAAAGCCTGGATTATATGTAGTACCGCCAAGAGCTATGAGGCACTTAACAAAACCCTTATGTAGATACGGTATGGAGAAGAAAGTATTCCATGGAGTCTTAAAGAATATCCCTTGGATTAGCTAGCATATTTAACCGGGGAGTAAAAGCCCCAACACTTCTTCTCCATCCCATATTTGTGGGCTCCAGAAACCACGTATTCATAGACCTCTAAGTAAAATAGATTTCAACTATTTTACTTAATATAACTCATCAGACCCCCGCCCCTCAGTTCCAGTGGAGAAGAGAGCACCTAGTATTATGGAGCCCTCAGCTTTAAATACTCTAGATATTGAATTAACTCTTACTATTTTAATTTAATCATGATAAAATATACAATTATATTATATCGTTTGTATAAACCTATCCCACTATTTAAGTTTTTATTATCTTTTAATTTATTTAAGGTAGAGTATAAGTGAGGTCCCCTCCAGTGGAAGTAGAGGGGGGCGGGGGTCTTCTTGAGGTTATGTTAATTAGGTTATGTGGAGTTTTTGGTGTATGATTTCCTGTGGAGTGTGGTCAATGCCTCTCCGTCCTACTTTTGTGGGATTATTCTCCTACTTTATGTAGCACATATCTTATGACGTCTATTTTTGTTATTATTCCTACTACTCCATTTTTACTCACTACGAGTACCGCTGAATGTTCTAGAAGAAGCTGGACTATGGTATGTAGGCTAGTACTTTCAGTTACTGTAGGTAAGGGGTCATCCATTATTTCTTTCACTTTATAATTTGATGCTTTTTTACCTCCTCTTAATAATGCTTTCATTATTGTTGATTCATATATTGTTCCTATGGGTATATTATTTTCATCGACTACTGGTATTTGTGATATACCCTTCTCCTCCATAACTTTGATTACATCTATGATTCTGGTTTCTGGTTTTGCTGTAATTACTGGTGTATGCATTACGTTTTTTGCTGTATCCTTAGCTGATAATCTTTCGTAAATTACCTTGAGTATTCTCTCAAGTGTTTTTAATCTTGGGTTTATTGTCCCTTTCTCTATCTTTGCTATTAGTGATTGACTTACACCTGCTAATCTAGCTAATTCTCTTTGCGATAATCCTGCCATTTTTCTTAACTTCTTTAATTCTTCTGGATTTGGTATATGAAGTATAGAGGCTACCATGTTCTCTAACAAGTGATGTAATATTAATATACATTTATATATTGTTCTCCACTTACTCATACACGGCTTATACACATATATACCACGTGTGTAGGTGTTTAAACATGTTAATTGAACTACGTTTTCATGGTAGAGGGGGTCAAGGAGCAGTAAAAGCAGCTGAGGTACTTGTTGATGCAGCTATACTTGAAGGTAAATATGGCCAAGCATTTCCATTCTTTGGTGCTGAGAGGCGTGGTGCACCTGTTGAAGCATATGCTAGGATATCTGATAAGCCTATTAGAATTCATAGTGGTATTAGGAATCCCGATGTTGTTGTAGTTTTCGATCCTAGCTTATTGAAGCTCGTTAATGTGCTTAGAGGTCTTAAACCGGGGGGTAAAATAATTATCAATACCCCGAAAAAGATCGAAATTGAAGGAGACTATGAGGTTTATAATGTTAATGCTACTAAGATTGCATTAGATTTAAAGCTAGTTGTTGCTGGTTGGGCTATAGTTAATACTGCTATGCTTGGAGCACTTGTAAAGGCAAGTGGTATAGTATCATTAGACTCTGTACTAAAGGCTATAAGGCATACATGGACTGGTGAGCTTGGAGATAAGAATGCTAGGGCTGCTGAAATAGCCTATAATGAGGTTGTAAAGGTGAAGTAAATGGTTCAGGGTGATAAAGTTATTAATCCCACCATACATAATTATGATCGAGGTGTTTGATTAATTGTTGCGCGTTGGATCAAATCTTGTTCCTCTTTCAAAACCTAGTCCTGGTGCTTCAGGAAGTAAGACTGGTAGTTGGAGAATATTTAAGCCGGTAATTAACTATGATAAATGTGTAAGATGCCTATTATGTTGGCTACATTGCCCATACTCTGTTATTGAGAGACCTAAGGATCCTAAGGGATACGTCACTATAGACTATGATTACTGTAAGGGTTGCGGTATTTGTGCATCTGTTTGTCCTACAAAGGCTATATCTATGGTTCCTGAAGGTGAGTAGTCGTGGTTTTAATGGCTCTTACGGGTAATCATGCAGTTGCTTGGGCTGTTAGAAGAGCTAGGGTTAAGGTTATAGCAGCATATCCTATTACACCTCAAACAACTATTGTTGAGAAACTTGCTGAGTTTATTGACAAGGGTGAAATGGATGCTAAGATGATTAGAGTTGAAAGCGAGCATTCAGCTTTAGCTACAGTCTATGGTGCTGCTATTGGTGGAGCTAGAGCGTTCACTGCAACCGCTAGTCATGGATTATTGTATATGCATGAGGTATTATGGTGGGTTGCTGGCTCAAGAGTACCCCTAGTAATGGCTGTCGCCACTAGAGCAATAGGTCCTCCATGGAATATTTGGAGCGATCATAGCGATATTATGGGTCAAAGAGACACTGGTTGGATTATAGCTATGGGTGAAGACAATCAAGAGGTATTCGACTTAACGCTCCAAGCATTCAGGATTACTGAAGACGAGAGAGTTAACCTGCCTATGATTGTAGGGCTCGACGCCTTCATATTAAGCCATACTACTGCACCTGTTGATGTTCCTAGCCAGGAGGAAGTTGATGCATGGTTACCAGAAAGGAAGCAATTATATGTTATTGATCCTAAGCATAAGATTCAGGTAGGCAATCTAGCTTTACCTAAGGACTATGCTGTTCTGAGAAAGAGTATTGAGGAAGCTATGGATAATGCTAGGAAAGTTATAGTAGAAGTCGATGAAGATTATGGTAAAGCTTTTGGTAGAAGGTATGGTGGTCTTGTTGAGAAATATAGATGTGATGACGCTAAGTATATTGTTGTCCTCATGGGTGCTTGGAGTGGTGATGCTAAGGAAGCTGTTGATAAGCTTAGAGGTGAAGGATATCCTATAGGTGTCTTAAGGATAAGGTATGTAAGGCCCTTCCCCATAGAGGAATTAGTTGAAGTTGCTAGAGGTAAGAAGGGTGTATTAGTAGTTGATAGATCTATTTCATTTGGAAATGCTGGCCCACTATTCATCGAGGTTTCATCGGCTTTAACTGAAGTTAATGTTGCGTTAAAGGGCGTTCTTGCTGGTATTGGTGGTGTTGATGTCGGTGTTGACGACTTTGTTGAAATATTCAGGAAGTTTATCCATGAAGTGGAAGAATATGGTACTTTTATTAAGAGGCAGGAATGGTACTTGAGGTGATAGTTCATGATTAGTATTCGTGAATTACCTGATAAAAAATACCTCTTACCAGGAGAACCAGCTTGTCCTGGTTGTCCTGAAGCTCTTGGTCTTAGAGCGCTTGGTATGGCTCTTGGAGACAAAGCTGTAATTGTTGTTCCAGCAGGATGCTCAACAATTATCCAGGGAATATATCCAAGGAATTCACTAAACCTACCAGTAGTCAACATAGTATTTGCTGCTGCAGGTGCTACTGCTTCAGGACTTTCAGCGGCTTACGAGGTTCTTGGTAAGGATGCTGTAGTTGTTGTATGGGCTGGTGATGGAGCTACTGCTGATATAGGTTTTGCCGCTCTTAGTGGTGCTGCTGAAAGGAATGATAACATCATATACATATGTATCGATAACGAAGCATACATGAATACTGGTATTCAGAGAAGTAGCTTAACTCCTAGAGGAGCATGGACAACAACAACGTGGACTGGTAAGAGAGAGCATAAGAAGGACTTACCCTTGATAATGATATCACATAGAGTACCCTATGTCGCTACAGCAAGCGTAGGATACATTATGGACTTCATAGAGAAGGTTAGGAAAGCAAGTAAAATCAAGGGATTCAAGTATATTCATTTACACGCTCCATGCCCTGTAGGATGGAGATTTGATGCTTCAAAGACCATTGATGTAGCTAAACTAGCTGTAGAAACTGGTATGTGGATTCTCTTCGAATACCATAACGGGGTATTTAGAATAAGTCCACCAAGTAGACCATACGCTGATAAATCAAAGAGAAAACCAGTTAAGGAGTACCTTAATATTCAGGGAAGATTTAGAGGAATAACAAATGAAGATATAAAGGAAATCGAGAAGTGGATTGATGAAACCTGGAAGTGGTATCTGCTATTAGAGAAACATACTTCTAGCTAACTCCTTAAACTAAACTTCACTTAAATTTAATGTTTTTCTTATCCTAGGGTAATGGTATTGGCTTTATGAAGTTTAACGCTATAACTACTGCTA
>CAYPZO010000032.1:11703-14007 GCA_964415135.1 uncultured Desulfurococcales archaeon
GCTATAACTACTGCTATTAACGTAAACGCTATTATAACTATCATGTATGGCTTCATCTTAATACCTTCTTCTACTTCCTCATAGAATCTTATGAGACCTGCTGCCGTAAATGGTCCAGGTCCTTCTCTCCTACGTCTTCTCGAAGACATTGCTCTTAGCCCTAACCTATGCTAGTAGGAATTAAGCTTAATATTTTTATACCTTCAATCCTTAAGATGGGTTTCAAGGAGTTAGGAGGGCTAGAGTTATGAGGATTAGGGAAGCTCAAAAACTCATTAAGGATGCTTACTATGAAAGAGATAGTCGTAGAGGTCTTTATGCTACATTTACATGGCTTGTTGAAGAGGTAGGTGAACTTGCTAACGCTCTACTCTCAGGTGATAAAGGTAATATTGAAGAGGAAATAGCTGATGTACTAGCTTGGTTATTATCTGTAGCTAATTTACTAGATATAGACGTAGAAGAAGCATTTATAAAGAAGTATAGGAATCCTCCACCCTAGCTACCTTCTCTTAATTGATCTTATTAGGTTTACTCCCTTCTTTAAATTCTCCTCAACCACTGTACCTGTTACTACGCCGTTAGCTCCTAGCTCATGTAGCTTTATAATATATTCGGGATCCCTCAATCCCCCTCCTACAATTAGGAATATATCCTCCTCAACGAGTCTTCTAGTATATTTTATGAAGTCTAGTGGTATGGGCTTTGGGCTTCCTGAACCTGCCTCGAAGTATATGTACTTCATTCCAAGCATTGAAGCTGCTAGTGCGTATGCAGCACCTATTTCTGGTCTATCGTATGGTATTGGTCTAGCTCTTCCTACGTGTCCTGCTGCCCCACCATATCCTACTATAATGTATGCTGTTGGTAGTGGTTCTAATTGGTATCTCTTTACTATTGGTGCGCCAAGTACTTGTGCTCCTATGAGAAAGTATGGGTCATCTGAGTTCAAAAGCGACATGAATAATATTGCATCAGCATACTTAGATATTCCTGATACATTTCCTGGGAATAGGATTACTGGGAGCTTGCTTTCTTCCTTAATCGTCTTTACAACTACGTCTACGTCTAATTGTGAAATACCTGTACTACCTCCTACTAGAAAGCAATCAGTACCGGCATCCTCTAATGCTCTTACTGCTTTTCTAAGGGCATTTAAGTTGTTTATGGCTTTTTCTGGATCTATTAAGGTGAAGTGTACTAGTTCATTGTTCTCCTTTTTCTTCTGTAGATAGCTTGAGACTTTCTTCTTCACTAGCTTCCTCCTCCTCTTCCTCCATGAACATATATTCTAATTTTCCTTCATGGAATAAGTCTAAGAACCTGCTATATGCATCGACTTCGTGGAATACGTATGGTACTTCGATTTTCGCGTAGAGTTTACAGTGGCCACATTTAATTAGTGCTTCCCTACTACTTCCAGGTTCTCCTCGTTTTTCGGGAAAAGTTATGGTTAGTGCTCTGATTCCGCAGTTAGGGCATTGAAATACCTTTGGTAAGGTCTTTCTTACTCTAATAATCTTACGCGCTTTCTTCCTTCTCCTTCTACCCATACTTCTACCACCATAGTATTTGGCTCTACGGTCTATGTTATCATTATTTGTGTATTTTAACTTTTTAGCAGTATCCTCCTTAATGTTACACTTATCCCTTTATCGAGTATTTCGTCAACAATTATACTACATGTTTTTAAGTCTACATTGACTTCTCTATACTTTTTCTCTCTTTCAGCTATGACTTGACCTACTAGGTGATAGCAGAATAGCTTTCTTCTTTGACTTAGTACGTGTATTATGAAGTCTTTGCATGAGCAATATGTCCTTGGTATTATGATGTGGTCTTCTCTTCTGCCCATGAAGATCCATATAAGGGTTTTTCCATTAACATTTACTTTAATGAACCGAGTACCAGTTATAGCTTCAGCTAGTTTAGGGTGCTTATATCCTTCAATTAATGCTTTCTCAATTGCTTTGCCTATATCTTCAGGACTCCATCCATTAGTCAACTTCCTTTTCCTTCCTTTGTCAACTTTCTGACTACTCCATTAGGGTATCCTACATATACTTCGCATTCTATATTAGTAAATATTCCTGTTTCGACTACACCTGGTATTCCTTTGAATAGTATGTGGAGTTCTCTTGGATTGTTTATGGGTCCTGTGTATACGTCTATTATCATGTTACCATTATCGGTTATTATTGGTCCTATTTTACCTCTACCTTCTCTTATTTTTGCCTTGAATCCTAGTCTTGAGAGAATGTTCATTACTAGGTTATATGAGTATGGTATTATTTCTAATGGTAC
>CAYPZO010000033.1:0-6959 GCA_964415135.1 uncultured Desulfurococcales archaeon
GCCTCCTAAGCCGGAAGTCCGGGGTTCAAATCCCCGCGGGCCCGCCACACATTGTTCAATTCTTTGATTAACTAGCTCTACGAGACTTACTACCAATTCTCTACTTGGCTTCCTCTCACCTTTCCTAATCATCATCTTGTATCGTGAGGTAATCCCAAGATCCCTAGGCTTAATATCATACTTCTCCATTAACTCAACGAACTTCTTAGGGTCCTTCATTATTTCTCTTATTAACTTTTGATTACTTAGATAAACAATAAATATCACCTGCTAATCACGTTCTATTTTTACGGGTGGTTGTGAATCCATTAATTATAATTTTAACATAAGAATTGATGTTTAGGACATAGAAATAGGGTTTTTGCATTATTCAAAGAGTGGACAGAGGTATAAATCATGTTATAAGGAGAAGTTAAGTGTAAGTCATAGGATTGTTCTATGGGGCAGAAAGCTCCTTACTCAATGTTCAATAAACCGAGAGTGCCCTATAAGAGTTACTCTATGTTCTTCTTTTTCTGATTGCTTTTACTATTTTTGTTAGTTCTCTTTTTGCTTCTTTGAATGTTATTTCGTGGTTTGCCCATTTATTGTATATTTTCCATGCTTCTTCGCTATTACCTGCTTTTAACACTAGGATTAGTAGTTGACCTGCAAGATCTCTATTTCTTCTAAGGGTACTAATACTTGGCATTCTTTATCGCCTCATATACTTCTCTAGGCTTACCAGCTATTAAGTGTCTTGACCTAGCAAATCGTATTAAGTGGTCATCATAGCTTATTAAGTATCTTGCTCCAATCCTTAAGGCTGCATATACGTGGAGTGCATCTATTAAGTTCCTTGCAATGTATTTATCTATGTCCTTTCTAGGCACGCCGATAGACAATGCATATTCTTTTAAGTTAGTATATGCTTTCTTTAGAAGCTTACCTATATCGACTCTCACTAACCTGATTCCATATTGGCTAAATATATTGCTTATCCTTTCCCTTGTACTAGGTCTTAGCCTTTCAATGAAGACCACATTAGATGTAACGAGCCTAACTTTAAGTTTCCTTAACTTCTGCACCCATTTTACAGCATCGTTGTGGAATACATCTAATGGGTTAACAAGGGCTATTATTACTGCTGTATTAACGTAAACCAATGACTTGATCTTCCTCATGGTTTCACAACATTGAGTATATTATTAATTATTGCGTATACGTAAGGCAGTATCACTACGCCTAATAACATCGTGAGGTAATTTTAAATTCATGGATTTTAGTATTGTATTTTCCAATAATTTAATAAACCTCCATATATTTCATCTATGTCTCTATAAAACTCTAGGCACCAATTAATATTACTATGGTTATACAGTTAGGTTCTTTTATTCGTAAGATTAATGCTATATTTATGTAAGAGGGTGTATAGTGGATGGGTTTAAAGAGAATGGGTTTAGTTCAGTTAGCTGTTATAGCATTGCTTAGTAAAGGTATGAGGGAATTTCATGAAGTTGTTGATTTCCTATCCTCATTATCTATTCCTAAGAGTAGTATTTATTCAGCTATTGATGAACTTCAGAGGAAGGGTGTTCTAAAGATAAGGGAAGAGACTAGAGGTAGAAGGGAGCTTGTCTTAGCTAATATAGGTAGAGAAAAAGTAGTAGAGGTGAGGAGAAGGCTAGTTAGTAGGATTAAGAATCTCATTGTACTATTAACGCTGTTAGGTGAGGAGGTTATTGATTATAGTGATTTTAGTCCTAGGTTTCTAGAGCATTATAGGGAGTTTCTTCGTAGAGAGTTAAGTAAAGTTGAGGAGGAGCTTAGTAAGTGGAGAAAAATTAAGGTGGAGTAATCTATGCGATCTTAATTTCCCTTCCTTTAATCTTCTTATACGCTTCAATAGTTAGTATTCCGTTACGATACTTGGCTTTAACATTATCTATGTCTATTTCCTCTTCTAAGTTAATTTTAATGTTATATTCGGGTGGTAAATGTCCTATCTTAACTTCATTTTTTGCGTGAACGTATATGCTTCTTTCACGAACATATACATGGATGGCCTCTTTATTAGCACCAGGTAATTCTACTACTATGATGT
Source organism: uncultured Desulfurococcales archaeon (assembly GCA_964415135.1). Taxonomy (GTDB): domain Archaea; phylum Thermoproteota; class Thermoprotei_A; order Sulfolobales; family WANQ01; genus CAYXRT01. Next base: position 2,084 of record CAYPZO010000033.1, read on the forward strand.
ACTTATCTCCCTTATCCTCTACATGATATCGTTCATATACTCTCTCGGCTCTAGCCATAGGAGTAGATATTATGGATACCAGGAATGGTAGTCTTCTTCCAATGAATTTACCCAGTCTTTCGAAATCTCTAGTCACATTCGATCCCGAATGAATCATAACTATTTCACAGCATAAAAAGTATTTCCCTCATCCATTACCAAGAGGCTGGGAATCACGACATGAAGGAGTAAAGTATTTACTATTATTTAGCTAGTAAATGCATCTTCTTCACACACATTCTCAAGTATAATTAATGGTAATTTCCAGTTCTATGGACAATCACTAAGGAAGCGATGTTCATGGACTTTACTGAGCATGTTGAGGAAGCTTTATAGGGTGAGGATAATTAATTGACTAAGTGGTGCGGGGGTGCCCGAGCTAGGACAAAGGGGGCGGACTTAAGATCCGCTGGCGTAGGCCTGCGTGGGTTCAAATCCCACCCCCCGCACCAATAGATTCGTTCCCCATTTACGACCTCTTCAAATATGATGAAGGCTTAATTGAATGTCTAAGAAGAGTTTATGGCAAGGATTTTAATGATTTCCTGCGTTCTTTGACTAGTCCTCCTAGGAGATATTATATTCGTGTTAATACTTTGAGGATTAATCCTGGTGATTTACTTGATTTGTTGAGAGATAAGGGGTTTAGGGTCTATGTCGACGAAGTTATTGAGGAAGCTTTGTATTTTGTAGTTGAGGGCCCATTTAAGGTTCCTATTGTTGATGAGTTTGTTGTTGTGGATAAGTTTGCTGCTGAGAGTGTTTATTTGGGTGCTAATGTTTATGCTCCAGGAGTTCTTGGTTTAAGTAGTGGTGTTAGAAAGGGTTGTGAAGTTAATATTGTTTCTCCTAAGGGTGTTATTGCTGGTTATGGTGTTGTAGTTGAAGAGCCTAATAAGGTATTAGAGCGTGGTAGAGGGATACTCGTTAAAACCCTAGTATCATATTATAAGGCTCCAAAACTCCATGAATTGGAAGAGTATAGGCTTGGTTATTTCTATGAGCAGGCATACCCTTCTATCCTGACTGTGCGAGTTCTTAATCCTCTTCCTGGCGAGGTAGTTGTTGATATGTGTGCTGCACCTGGGGGGAAGACTACTCATATAGTTGAGTTGACTAAGGGTAAAGCTAGGGTAATTGCATTTGATCACTCTAAGAGGAAGCTGGAGAAGTTTAGGGATAATTTAAGGAGGCTTGGTCTTGAGAGATTTGTTGAAGTTTATAGGGCTGATTCTAGGTATCTTCACCTTGACTATCCTTGGTTAAAGGCTGATAAGGTTTTACTTGATCCACCTTGTACTGCTCTTGGTGTTATCCCTAAGGTTCATGATGAGAAAAGGTATATTGATGTAGTTAATTCTAGGGAGTATCAGAAGCAGTTCATTAAATCTGCATACCATGTTCTCAAATTTGGTGGGATATTAGTCTATTCTACGTGTACAGTTACTATTGAGGAGAATGAAGAGGTCATAGATTTTGCTAGAAAAGTAGGGTTTAAAGTTATTGATGCCGGCTTTAAGAATGTGGGGTCAAGGGGTTTAGAGGGTTATGAGTTTAGTGATTTAGTGTTAAGGTTTCATCCTCATGTTCATGGAACTACCGGCTACTTCATTGCACTCCTCAAGAAGACCTAGTACCCTTAAAACTCTTCTACTAAGCTTCATACCGCATCTTGGGCACTTAGTTACGAGTTTACCGTAGCTTAGTGTTAGCTTCCAGTTGCAGTTTGGGCAATATACTTCATATATTATTTTCTTGTCTATTCCTTTAGTTCTAAGAGGTTTAAACTCTATGCATAAATGTGCTAATAGGTTTTGGAGAGCATAGTCATCTGTTATGACGACTACCTTATAGCCTCTATCCTTTAGCTGTAGGGCTAGTGTTGCTACCTCTATGTCGGTTTTTGATAATCCTACTTCACCTACTTTTACAGCCTTGCGTAAGGTCCTCCAAATAAACTTAGAGCTTGGTTTGATTACTGTAATCCTATTGATTAACTGTGTTAGTTCAAGTCCTTGTAGACTATATTTGTCTTTAACTTCATTTAATACTGATTGAGTTGTAAAACATGCTTCACTAAGGTATAGTGGGATTCTAGCTATTAGTGCTGTTGTATCTAAGACGTATACCTTCTTATCTTTGCTTGTGTAGTCGTTCATAGAACCACTCTTTCCTAAACCTAATTATCTTAACTGTTGATTGTGCTTTACGTACCTTTACTATACTACCTGGTTTAAGTTCAATAATGTTTACTCCATCAATTACTAGGCATGCACTAGGGCTATTTTCCTCAACCTTAACTGTCACTATGCTTGTGTCTTCAACTACTATGGGTCTTCTATCTAATTGCTGAGGTGCTATTGGTGTTATGATTAGCGCTTTAACATTATGCTCTACTATGGGTCCACCGGCTGATAAAGAGTAAGCTGTTGATCCTGCAGGAGTTGATACTATAAGACCATCACAGTTAACATCAAATACATATACATTGTCTTTACATACACTTAGTCTAATCATTTTCCATGGCTCAAGGTGGAGAATTGCTACCTCATTTAATGCAAATGGCGGGTTAATGGCATAGTTTTCCACGATCGCCTCTAATCTAATGTAGTCCATAGCGAAGTACTTACCATTCACTAAGTCAACCAACCTGTCATGAATTTCGTTTGGACCTATATCTAGTAAGAATCCTCTCTTACCATACCTAATGGCAAGTATTGGTGGAGGGTTTCTCCTAAATTTATGTAGAGTTCTAAGTAGCGTTCCGTCACCACCTATAATGGCTAATAAGTCTAAGCTAACTCTATCACTCAGCTCATCTAATACCTTAGCCTTGGGGTTTACGGGTAATCCTAGTTTAGTCATTTCACTTAATGTCTGCTTATACACACATATCTGAAATCCTAAATTAATAGCATAGTCTATTAACCTGCTACAGATTTTTAATGCATCTATGTGAGGCTTAGCTACTACTCCCATCTTCAAGTACTGTACCCTCCGAACCTACGTCAGTATAGAGCTTAATTTAAGTATTAAGAGTTGGGCCTTCAAAACCTAATTAGTATCTCTCAATACTCCTACTTTTAGAAACAATAATAGGGAAGATAGGTAATGTTGAAGTGCATTGAACTGGTATTTTCAAGGATAGGTGAAGTACTGGACATAATTGACAAATTAATAGAGATGAATTGTATTTCCAGAAGACATGTAATCATTAGAGGCGGTAATAGGCTCCTCATACCAGTCAGTGGGGAATGTGATGTCGATGAGATTAAAGGTTTACGCGAGTTTAGGATTGTTGAATGTAATCCTAAGGTGCTTAATGTTAGGGGTTATAGGTTAAGGGAGCTAGTAAGGGAGTTCTTTGGAGATGAAGTTGCTATCCATGTTCCTTCATCATTTGATATTGTGAATGGTATAGCGTTAATACCTTTACGTGATGAAGGTTTAAAGTATGCTAAAGTGATTGCGTATTGCCTAACCTTAATTCATAGGAATGTAAAGTCTGTTTACGTAAAAGGTGCTGTTAGGGGATTTGAAAGAGTTAGGGAATTGAAGTTAGTTTATGGAGAGCCTATTTATGAGGTTATTTATAAGGAGCATGGAATTAAATTCTATGTAAATGTAGGTAAGGTCTACTTTAACCCTAGGCTCTCTACGGAACATTCACGTATATCAAGTTTTGTCCGTGATGGTGAAGTTGTTTTGGATATGTTTTCTGGTGTAGGGTGTTTTGGTATTCATATAGCTTCTAAGAGTAATTCAATAGTCTATTCGGTTGATATTAATCCTTATGCAGTATATTATGGTTTAAAGTCATTGAGGCTAAACAGGTTAAAGGGTAAGGTAATATTCATTAACTGTGATGCTAGGCTACTTGATAAGGTATTTAAGGAGAGAATATTTGATAGAATTATAATGAATTTACCTCATAACGCGTTGGATTGTCTTGATATAGCCTTCAAGTTAGTTAAGATTAATGGTACGATTCACTTATATTTAATAGCACATAGTGAGGAAGAAGCATTAAACATATTCAATACTAAGGCTAATGCATTAGGTTTTAGCTGTAGTGATATTGGGGTTAGATGGGTTTTAGATCATGCACCGCATGAATACATTTATTGCATTGACTGTATTGGCGTAAGGGCTATGAATAATGCATAGAGTTGAGATTCTGGGTTCTTTAGCTTATCTATGAGTTTTCTATTAAGGTCTTTTGCGGCTTTATTTGACTTTATCATAATTGTGCTATCATCTATGTATTTGCTTTTCCTAATTATTATTTTCCTACTATTACTTAGACTTAATTTACTTGAACCTTTGCCTATAACTACATCATATACTTCATCTGCAATAAATATGGCTAATATGATGGAGTCTTCCTTTTTTGCTATTTCCTTAAATGTACTTGAGAGTTCATTTAATGATTTATTAGCTCTTATTCCTATGATGCAGTCTCCTCTTGGGGTTAAGTAATCGTCCTTTGTTATTTCGATAGTTGTTTTATGTTCAGCTTTTACATTTTCATGCCCATAGGCTTTAACTACTTCAACAGCTACTTCCATCTTCATTGCTCTAATCCTAGATATATTGCGATACATTATTATTTTTAAATTGCTTTTCAGATAGTATTTCCAAGAGGCTGGAAATGCGAGGTTAATGTTATGTTTGAGGAAGAGAAGATAGGTGCTGAAGATTTTGAAGAACAACGTAGGCGTTTAGTTGAAATGCTTGTTCTTGAGGGTGTTATAAGGAGTGAGAGGGTTAAGAGGGCTATGCTTAGGGTTCCTAGGGAATTATTTGTTCCTGAGCCTTATCGTAGGTATGCTTATGT
>CAYPZO010000033.1:7059-13983 GCA_964415135.1 uncultured Desulfurococcales archaeon
GCTATGCTGATAGGGTAGTAGTAATTGTTGGTGATGGCACTCTTGGTTACCCTGAGGAAGCCCCATATGATAGGATTTTGGTTACTGCTGCTGCTCCGGATGTACCTGAACCGCTACTGCAACAATTAAAGATTGGAGGTAAGCTTGTTATACCTATTGGTTCAAAGTATATGCAGTACCTTTATGTAATTGAAAAGACCGGTGAAAAGGAGATTAAGGCTACTAAAACTACCCCATGTATGTTCGTTCCATTAGTTGGTAAGTATGGCTGGAGAGAATAATGCTATCTCCTAGTAAACCACATATCAAGTCCTAATTGCTTTGTTTTAATCTTAGATCTATACGCTTTCTTCAACCTTTCAATAGCATTCTTCACTCTCTGTGGTGAGAAGTCGTGTTCCCTAACTAGTACTTCTTCTACTTGTTTTTCATCTGGTTCATGCCATTCTAGTTTATAATTATCGGTTACTGGTGGTTGTAGGAAATACTTCCTTATATCTAGTGGAGGTACAGGGAAAGCATCTTTAGGTAGCGTTGGTAGTAGTTTCTCTATTGAACCATAGCTTCTAATGAGCTTAAGAGCAGTTTTAGGCCCTACTCCTTTAATTCCTTCAGGATTATAGTCTGTGCCAAGTAGTATAGCTATATCAATTAATTGTTCTCTTGTAATGCCTAAGCTCTTTAAAAGTATGTCTAGTTCTATTACTTCAGGTTTTATTTCTATGTATACGTCTTTTCTAGGTAGCTTTCTCTTCCCCGTTAATGTTAGGTTTCTTACAAGTCTAGGTGCACCAAATAGTAATGAGTCATAGTCTTGACTTGCAGCTGCATACACGTCACCTTTCCTTGCCATATATGCAGCTTGTGCTTCACCTTCTGCTGGCGCTTGAACCCATGGAATACCCATAGCCGTCAGTAGCCTCTTAGCATCATTAACCATATCCTCCGTTAGTTTTGATGACATTTGAGCATATCTTTTCGCGGCTTCTAGGTCTCCTTTCTTTAATGCTTCCTCGTATTTTCTAACTGCTTCTTCCTTTATCTTCTTCCTTCTCTCAATTTCCATTTTCTTTATCTCGGGGGGTTTACCATCAAATACGTAGACGGGCTTTATGCCGTGTTCTACTAAGTTTATTGTCCTGTAAAATAACCCGCTTAAGTGACTTGTTATTCTACCTTTAGAATCCATAAGTGGCGTACCATCAGGTTGTCTTATTGCTGTTAAGAACTGATATAACGCGTTATATGCGTCTATAGCAATGATCTTTCCATTTAATGCAGTTAATTCTATTTCTCTTTTAGCATTAGGTGGTATTAGTTCTTTTAAATCAACGCCCACTATATACACCTAAATGATGCTTATACCTATCCTAGTGTTCTCATTTAAGAATAATATTTTTTTATTAATCTTACAACCACGTTTTCTCTACTTCTTCAGTAATGTTATTATTCTTACATTTTCTTTTTGTAGGGAAACAGAAATTATGCCTCTAACCTCTAATACTAGCAGTGCTTTTAGAAATTCATGATATGATATGTCTTGAATTTGTTTAACCATTTCATATAGCTCTCTATCCCTAATAGTACCACTCCTAAGCCTAATGAGCTCAACTAGTAGTACTGGTAAAGGTATTGTCCTCCAAGTTGATGGCTTATACATAATACCTCACCATTCTATCACTGGTTTACTTCTCGTTTAAGGGGTAGATGCTATGTATAGAGTGTGGGCTTTAAATAACTTTTGGGTAGCTGCTGTCTAGCTCTTTCTTCCCACGACTTGTAGAATTTAACCATTTCGGGGGTTATTGATGGTCTTACCTTCTTTAGAGCTTCTTTGAAGTGTTTCATTTCCACGTATCTAGTATTGATGTCTTCTCTTAACGCTATCATGGCTGCTTCTCTTACAAGGTGCTCTAAGTCAGCTCCACTATAGCCTTCAGTTACGTTAGCTAAGTATTCTAAATCAACGTCTTCAGCTAACGGCATACGCTTTGTATGAATTAATAGTATTTTAAGTCTTGAATCTCTATCAGGTGGTGGTACGTAGATTAGCTTATCGAATCTTCCCGGTCTTAATAATGCGGGGTCAAGGATGTCAGGTCTATTAGTTGCTGCTATGACTATAACGTTATCTAATCTCGTAATACCATCCATTTCGGTTAATAGCTGGCTAACAACTCTCTCAATGACATGGGAATCACCTGAGAATCCTCTTGCTGGAGCTATTGCATCTATTTCATCGAAGAATATTATTACTGGTGCATATTGTCTTGCTTTCCTAAATATTTCTCTTATTGCTTTCTCTGATTCTCCAACCCATTTACTGAGGATTTCGGGACCGCGTACTGCTATGAAGTTAGCTCCACTTTCGGTTGCAACAGCTTTAGCTATTAGTGTTTTACCACATCCCGGAGGACCAAATAGTAGTATTCCTTTTGGTGGCCTAATTCCTATTCTCCTAAAAGCATCAGGATGCTTAAGAGGCCACTCAACGGCTTCTCTAAGCTCCTGCTTTACATCCTCTAGTCCTCCAACATCACTCCACTTGACCTCAGGTACTTCAACATATATTTCCCTCATACCACTAGGAACTATTTCCTTAAATGCGGCTAAGAAGTCCTTCATGGTAACTTCCATTTTTTCAAGTACTTCTGGTGGTATTCTGTCTTGAGTTAAGTCTATTTCAGGGAGATACCTTCTTAGCGCATGCATTGCTGCTTCTCTTACAAGTGCTGCTAAATCAGCACCCGTATATCCGTGAGTTATCTCAGCGAGTTTCTCTAGGTCAACGTCCTTTGCTAATGGCATGTTCCGTGTATGTATTTGGAGTATCTCTAATCTACCTTGTTTATCTGGTAACGGTATTTCTATTTCCCTATCAAATCTACCAGGTCTTCTAAGAGCTGGATCAACAGCATTAATTCTATTGGTTGCTGCTATGACTATGACGTTTCCTCTCTCCTTTAATCCATCCATTAGGGCTAGTAATTGAGCTACAACTCTTCTTTCAACTTCTCCTACTACTTCATCTCTTTTTGGTGCTATTGCGTCTATTTCGTCTATGAATATTATTGCTGGAGCATTCTTTTGAGCTTCCTCGAAAATCTCCCTAAGTCTAGCCTCACTCTCACCATAAAACTTACTCATAATTTCGGGACCATTAATTGCAATGAAGTACGCATCAGTTTCATTTGCTACAGCTTTCGCCAATAGCGTTTTACCAACACCAGGTGGTCCATAGAGTAATATACCCTTAGGAGGCTCAATACCTAACCTCTTGAATAGCTCTGGATGCTTTAAGGGAAGCTCTACAAGTTCTCTAATTCTCTGTATAATGTGCTTCATACCACCAATGTCTTCATATGTAACTCTAGGTGTTCTTGAGGGTTCAACGGGCTTCTCTAATACTACGACAGTAGTATTCATGTTAACTATCACTACTCCTGTAGGCTTAGTTTGAAGGACGGTAAATGGTATTGCCTGGTTGAGTACGGGGATATAAACTATATCTCCTTCAACTACAGGTATATTCTCAAGCTTTCTCTTAACATACCTTATGAATCCCGGATCAACTGTTATTGAGAAATCTGTTGGAGCCAGTTTAATAACCGTAGCAGGTTTAGCGTTAGCTCTCTTAACAATAACTTTATCTCCAATACCTACACCAGCATTTCTTCTAATAAATCCATCCATTCTAATAATTCCCGTTCCCTGATCTTCAGGATAACCAGGCCATGCTATTGCTGCTGTTTTCTTTCTACCCTCAATCTCTACTACGTCTCCTGGAGATATTCCTAGCCTTTTCATAACGTTAACATCTATTCTAACTCTACCCTTACCCACATCTCGTTGCTTAGCTTCAGCAACCCTTAGTATTGCTTCTCTTTCACTCTTACTACTTCCAAAGCCTAAAGACATATTAATTAGGCACCTTAAACATTATGCCTATGATTTAATAATATGTAGAGGATTATTAAAACTGCTCCTAGAAAAAGCTAAAAACCTAATCTATGGAGAAGTTCTACCTCAATTTCACTAACTCCTTCAATACCCTTAATTATTTTCTCTAACTTCTCAGTACCTCCCTCCTCTTCCTCAGGAATAGCTATATATAACCGTAGGAAGTATAGTCCAAATGCTACAGGTACTTTCTCGTACCTTAAGAGCTCGTAAGTTTCAGGTATTTTTTGTTTAACTGCTTCAACTATCTTATCTAAGTCAATTTCAATGTCCTCGGGAGTTACTTTTAATACCACTAATACTTTAGCCACAATCCTTCACCTTTACGGTCCTTCAAACCCGCATGCTGGACACTTATATTTAACGGTGAGCTTTCTACACTTTCTACAACGCCATATAAGTATTTTTCCACAGTTAGGACAATAGAATGCTACTCCTCGCTCTGTAGGAGGAATTAACCTTCCACAGCTTGAACATACTGGAGGCTGTATTGTTTCCACTATTGCTAGCTTTTTAGCTTCGCTCACGATTCATCACGCCCGCTCTTAGTTATTCCTATTGGGTTTTACTGAAAGGTATTGTACTACAGCATTTTATAAACCTATTTGAATACATGGTAATAAAGGGTATGAAGGACGTGATTAGAGAAGAGTATAAGCAGGTAATAGTGGTTAGAACAGACATAAAGATGAGCATAGGTAAGTTAGCAGCTCAAGTAGCACATGCATCAGTAACCTCCTTCATAGAAGCCTCAAGAAAATACCCTAAGTGGGTTAAAGAATGGTTAGCTCAAGGACAGAAAAAAGTCGTATTAAAGGTTTCAAGTGAAGATGAATTACTCGAATTATACAATGAAGCAAAGAGGCTAGGTCTACCAGTAGCATTAATAGAAGATGCTGGTAAAACAGAACTACCTCCAGGTACAAGAACAGCTCTTGGTATAGGTCCAGCACCATCTAATCTAATAGATAAGGTGACGGGGAGGCTTAAACTACTTTGATAGAGAAAGTAAAATCAAGCCTACTTGAGAGAATTATGGGAATAGAATGGTACGTAACAGATATACCGTATTATCTAAGCTTAGAAATTAAGCTTAACTCAAAGTCCTTTCACGTATATGAAGTACATGATGGTATTGTTATATTAAATAAAAGTCAAGTCACAAAGACTTTAGGGCTAAGTGAGCAAGAAAAAACATACACTTACCTATTGCTAGAAAAGAAGGACATAGATACAATACAAGCACTAAACGAAATAAGTAGGAAACTAAACATACCATTCAATTCTATAGGATATAGTGGCTTAAAGGATGCTAACTCAACCTCATACCAACTCATATCCATACCAAGTAAGTATTTAAGGAGATGCAGCGTAGGTGATGTAATTAAAATAAGTGATAAAATAGTATTAAAAGTCATGGGATTTAGCGATAAACCAGTAACGCGTAATCTCCATAAAGGAAACTACTTTAAAATAGCATTCGAGCTCAACTTTAACTTAAGAGATAGAGTAGAAAAAGCGCTAAATACCATTAAGTTACTAAAGCATTATCCAAATTATTATGGATTACAAAGATTTGGTATACGACGCCCCATAACACATCTCATAGGAAAATACATTATAAGGAGGGAATGGGATAAAGCAGTAAAGTGCATTATCTCATATCCCTTCTCCAGTGAGGATCCGTTAATTAGGAAAGCAAGGATTCTAGCTGAGGAGAATCGTATAGGAGAATCTATAAACGTCTACCCTAGAAAACACGATTATGAGTGGTTGTTTCTAAAATATGCTAGTGAAGGTCTTAACTCATTAGCTATCCTGAGAAGAATACCTAGGCAATACATTAAATTATTTATAAACGCCTATCAATCATACTTATTTAATTTAATACTATCTAAGATAATAGAGTATTATGATACCTACACTAAAACTATTGATGGAATGAAAGAGTGTACAAGCCCGCTAGGAGACCTAAGACCATGCATTCAAGTAGTAGGACTGAACATGAACATTAACTCTAGGAGTAAATTATATGAAATAATTAAAGAAATACTATCAATTGAAGGGGTAAAAATTGATTACTTTAATGTAAAGGAGCTTAAAGTTAAGGCTTATAGCTGGTTAAGACCAGTATACATTCCAGTAATTAACTTCAAGTGGAGGTTTATTACTAAAAACAATAGGTTATTGACCACTATGAGTTTTATTCTTGAGAGAGGAGCTTATGCAACCAACATCTTGAGAGAACTAGCTAATCGTAACATAGATAAAATATATAATTAGTTTTAGGTTCATTATTACTCAAATCGTATCTCAACAACACTGCCCATAATCTTTGATAAAATTTTCTCAAATTCCTCCTTAAATTCCCTAATAATTCTCTGCTCAGATCTTGGTACTCTAATAATGTATTGCACACTACCATCTGGAAGCCAAAGAGTATTTATTCCAAGAATTCTTGCTGGATACAGTACTTGTGATGCAACTTGCCTTAAATCCCTACTCTTTAATGCAACCTTAACCCTCCTACCCTCAAATTTCTCAGAAAGATTTCTAGCAATCTTAGACAGTACTTGTGGTGGGAGTTTACCCTTCAACACTATTACAACAAGGTTACCTTCCATGTAAGTTTTAATGTATTCTACATCCCTTAGCTCCCTTACACTAGATTCCTCCATTTCAATAAGAGCCCTCATTACATCAACTTCATATGAATCAACAACGCCTTCCTCAATTAATGCTTGACATCGTGGACACAGTATACCGCTTTTAACGCATATATGGTCTAACGGTATCTTAACCAATCGATCACCCTCAGCCTTCCTACTTTCCTTCTCAGGCGTATCCCAATGCAAGTTACTACCTAAAACTCTTACTCCTCCATAACTTCATGACACATAATAGATAATGCTATGTGCAAAATATTTTTGAACCCCTTAAATCATTCAGAGAATAGCGTTAAGA
>CAYPZO010000034.1:0-6331 GCA_964415135.1 uncultured Desulfurococcales archaeon
GACATGAATATGTTTATTTCGTTTATCCATTTAGGTGTTTGGAACCACTTGTAGTTTAATAGTTCTTTTGCTCTCTTTATGTCTGCTTTCTTTGCCTTTATTATGAAGTTTTTCCTTTCCGCCTCAGTAAGATATGTTTTTTTACCTCTCTTTGGGTCACCAAATATGTCGGTCATGCTCACTCCTAGGAATTTAGCACTAGGTGTTGCTAGTCTTTCGCTTTCGTATGAGAGGGTTATTGATCCTATTCTGAAGACAGAGTATATGTACCATCCATAGGGGTCTGCATCTGTTAATATGTATACTGGTAATTTTAGTTCATCATTTAATCTTCTAACGAATCTTCTTGTTGCTCTATCTGGTTGACCTGCACTTGTTATGAGTATAACTTTATGGGTTTTCCAGAAGCCGATTCTATGTAGTTGTTGGAATACTGCATCTTTCTCAACCACTAGTACATACTCTGCGTCAACGTCTAGGAATTCTATTAAATCAGGTGTTGGTTCTATGGCGTAGGCTCCGTGACCCATTTTGCTTAAATCAACTATATCGTCACCGCTTCTTATTTTCATATAGCCTACAACTTTTCCTTTCTCTTTGCTTAGTATCAACATTTCTTCTCTAAGAACTCCTAAGAAGACTTCTATGTCTCTGATTATTGCATCCGACTCTCTTTGCTCATCCCATGTATTCTCTTCTTTTAATCTTCCTTTATAATCTCTATACACTATGGTATGCTTGCCTCTGTAGTAGAGATCTCTTATGGTGGGGTATTCATTATTTAATAGAGCCTCATATATTATGCTTGCCATTAACATTGTTTGCATAAACTTTCTTGCTTCGTGAAGATCAAATAGTTTTCTTGTAAGCTTTTCTGGTCCTAGTAATAGTAGTTTACGTTCCTCATCATAAATGGTGTTAGATAGGGTTCTTTTAGGAATTTCAAGTAAAGGTTCCTGTCCTTCAGCTATCTTCTTTATTAGATCTGCAAATTTAGACCACATTATTTTTAATGCTTTTTTCCTAGCTGTTAAGTCTATCTTAGTGTGTTTAAACATGGAGACATCACCTCATAGAATTATTCTATGCCTATCACGATCTTTTTAACTACTCCCTCAGATACTTCAGCTAAATTCAATTTTCTCTTTAAGATCTCTAGTAATTTATTCATTATTTCGGTTTCAGGTACTGTTTTCTCGCCTGTTTCAGGGTTCATTGATAATGTTGCTAGACATCTTGAGATTTCGGGCAAATATTTAATGAATGTTATTAGTTTTCTTCTTGCTTCTTCTTCCTTTCTCTTCTTTGCTAAGAATATTTTTAATCTTCGAGCTACTTCTCTTAATCCATTCAGGATTTCTCTTTCTATTTCTGGAACTTCGGCTATGCTTTCCTTTCCCACACCTTTGTAGGGTACCTTAGTACTACATATATGTACTAATACTACTAATGGAGCAGGAAAGTCTACTCCATAGTATTTCCAGTCAAAGTTTTCAAGAATCTTCCAAGTAACATCTGCCTTTTCATCATATAATAATGGTATTTTATTAGCATACCTAAGCAGTATTGGTGTTGATGCTAGTTGTATTGTTCCCCCATACGCTATTCCTACTTCAACTATAAATGGATGCCCTTCATATACTGAAGGTTTACGTGTTACGGCTGTTGCGAATTCAGGATTGAATATGTTCTTTAATCCAAGTTCTATTAAGTCTTCCCCGATGGGAGATAAAGCATCAGATCGAGGAGATTTAAATCCCTTAAAGGATTTAAGTTTCTGAACTAAGTCCTCTACTTCAGATAAACTAAGATCCTTAGGATTAAGATTTGGGTTCAAGCCTGTTTCCTTAAAGAATTGTTCAGCTGTTGTTTTCCCTACACCTTGAAATGTTTGAACTAAGAACTCGTATAGATTTTCTGCTTTCGTTGATTTTATTAGCATTTTCATGTACTCTACATCGATACCTTGAGGATGGGGCAAAACCTCCTTTGGCGGTCTAGGTATTTTCTCTGTACTCCTTGGGAAGTAATAGTATCTTCCATCAGGGTCTATAAATGCTATTTCAGCATAAGGTGTTACAATCGATGTTCTCTTTATATACTCTATTATTCTTGACCTAGCTCTACCCCAATCACCCTCTATTGTAACTGAAACTATTGTTCCATGCCAGTTCCATTTCTTAAGCCAAGAAGCTTTCTCCATAACTATCGGAGTATTAGATACTATATCTATCATTATCTTAAAGTAATACACATACTTTGATGCAATAGTTGATGTTATAACCTCAACGGGCTTACCTGTAGTTAATTGTCCATACAGTATAGCCATTTTAGCTCCAAGCCCAAATCTACCTCTAGATTGTCTAAGCTTATATTTTGAGCTAAAGAGTACTTGGCCAAAGGCTTGAGGAGCATATTGCGGTGGAACTCCAATACCATTATCTTCAACTGTTATCGTGTAATGCGTTGGCTGATCTTTACATCTACTTATTATTATCTTAATCGAAGGCAATATCCCATAAACATCAGTGGCATCAAGAGCATTTTCTACAAGTTCTCTAACCGTTTGATACATAGCACGTACAGGATTAGAGAATCCTGTAATCTCCTTATTCCTATAAAAGAATTCCGCTGGACTTAAGCTCTTATATTCTTCACTAATTTCAAGCTCTACTACCATTAATATCACCACATTATAGCAGCTCTAATCTCCTTTATACGATATAGCATTCACTGCATCCTAGGGATAATACTATATCAAATTTAAGGAATAAAAACCTATGTGTGGTAGGACTATCCCATCAAAGTAGGACTATAAAAATATTTCTACTTTGAAATACTTGTCTGCTTCCTATGTTTAACTCTTATCATGGGGGAACTTTGAATAAAAAGAAGAAGGCTCTATCACCATTAATAGCAACTACGTTATTAATAGTAATAGCAATACTCGGAGGTCTATTAATCTATCAGTATTTTGGACAAATGGTTAGTAAAGTAAGTAAAAGCGAAGGAATAGGCTTATGGGCTCAAGTAATGTATATAAACTCAACTACATCAATAGCTCACTTAAGAGTTATAAACTTAGGGTCAAGACCAATAACGGTAACTCAACTATTTATTGATGGTATAAGCGTAGCTAATGTAAACTTAGGTCCAATACCACCCGGAGAAGCTATTGAAGATTCCATAGTAATAAGTAACCCAGGAGTAAATCTAGCGCCAGGAACACAACACGTTATCTATATAAATTACACCATAGATGGTAAAACCTATACTAGTGAACCCGTAAAAGTTATAGTTCAATGAGTTTGAGAGTATGATTAATAAAAATAATAGATTTTTTTCTTCCTTACTAGCTTCCAAGCCCTTTAAACCTAATATAATTCATGGCTACGAATTAAAGCCCATTAGGCCATCATCTGAAGAACTAAGTGGTGAGATTTTATCTACTTATGGTGTAAGGTTAGCAAAAATATACATTGTGAAAAATAGAGGAAGAATAAGGTATGTGGTGGAGGAACCGGAACTGAATAGTGAACTCCAAATGCAAATAATTAAGCTAATCGAGTACATATACACTACGAAAGGTATAAGCATACTAATGAATAACAATAGTAGAGCTAAAATAATCTCATCAGTAGCGGAAGAATTAGACATGGATAAAGCTTTAGAGGAAAACATAGGAATAATCGATTACTACATCGATAGAGTGCTAAGCGGATATGGTCCTTTATACCCTATAATTAACGATCCTTATGTTGAAGAGATAACATGTGAAAAACCTTATAATTATGTTGCTGTATTCCATAGAATTTACCCTGACTATTTATGGATTGATACGAATGTAATGCTAAGTGAGGAAGAATTAAATAGTCTTGTCTTGACATTAGCTAGGAAAGCAAAAGTACATGTGAGTGCAGCTTTTCCCTATGCTGAGGGACTTACTGAAGAAGGCCACAGAATAGCAATTACTTACCTTAAAGAAATATCACCTCATGGTAGCAGTTTCGTTATTAGAAAATTCCCTCAAATACCACTAACTATAATAGACCTAATAGCATCCAACACATTATCCCCTCTAGAAGCAGCATACCTATGGACACTAATAGAAAACCAAGCATTCATAATGATAATAGGCGGAATGGCATCGGGGAAGTCGGTGGGAAAACTATCCCATCTACTAATACGTCAAGAGAACAATATACGTTTAGTTACGATAGAAGATTTGTGGAATAATTTAGTTGCACGAGAATATGAAATAAAGAGATTTGGAAATATGGAGGTAATAGAAAATCCCAATATAGAAATACTAACAGTTACAGAGAAGCGCGTTAAATGGCATAAACCAAAGTACTTGATAAGACATAGATACGTAGGCAAAATGTACCGTGTAAGAACGAAAACGGGTAAAATAATCGAAGTAACCCCCGACCACAGCCTTCTAGTATGGAAAGTTGGTACGGAAAAGGATAAGTTCGAAATAACATTTGAACCCGTAAATCCTGGCAATATAAGTCAAAAGACCTATTTACCGTATTTAAGACTACTAGAGTTTCATAATCATAATCGAGGTAGTGGAAAGTCCGCTGACCCAAGATTCGGGTACCTTGTCGGGTTCTTTGTTGCAGAAGGATACTTTAATGGGAATACTCCTAGGCTACATCAAAGCGTGGGACCTATTTTAGACCATGTAATCAAGTATATGAATGAACTCGGCTTCTCGTACCATATATCACCGGAGAAGCATAAGCCACATATGAGATACATAGCAATTTATGATAGCGAGTACAAGAGAGAAGTTACACCAAATAAGATTGGTTACAAGGCTAGGATTAAATGTGTCCCCGATATCTTCTGGAACATGGATGAGGAGTGGCGTTCAGCGTTCCTTGCAGGCATAATTGATGGAGATGGCAGTATCCATACTGGAAAGTATATTATCGAGATTGCTACTGCGAGTGAGGAGCTTGCCTATGGTCTTCTCTATGCGTTTGCCAGTGTTGGTATACATGCATATCTGAGAACTAAGAGGGTAAAGAAGTACCCTGGCCATGTTTACTACCGTGTATTCATACCGATTGGCATCAACAAGGAGCCCCTTAGGAAGATTATGAAGTGGCTTAGCGAAGAGAAGAGACAGATGATTGAGGAGGCTATAGAGAAGTCTATGAATCACCATAGCGAGACCGACGTTATTCCAACAGAGGTTACATACGCCATAGGATCTATACTCAAGAGAAAAGAGCATGGAAGAGATGCTAGGCTAAGTTTCGAGTTACGCTCCTATAAGTACAAGGACGAGAATCCCTCGTTCCGTAGAGTCGAAGAGTTGTTAGGTGAGAAGCTCTACGAGTTCATACCTAGGGATGTGGGCTTTGACGAGATTGTGGAGGTTGATGAGGAAGATTATGAGGGCCACGTCTACGACATAGAGGTTCCTGAGACTGAGAACTTCGAAGTTAATGGCATATTTGTGCATAATACAACCATGCTTCAAGCTCTATTAAATCTAATACCAATAAACAGTAGAATAGTAACAATCGAAGATACACCTGAACTCAGGCTCATGCATCCCCATTGGGACTCGCTAATAACTAGGCAAACATACTCAATAACTCCTAAAGGACTTGAAGTAACTTTATTCGACCTAGCTAAATTTGCTCTTAGAAGGAGAGCAGAATATATAGTTATAGGCGAAGTAAGAGGAGAAGAAGCAAGAGTATTAGCACAAGCAGCAGCAACAGGACAGGGATCGCTATGTACGTTTCATGCCGATAGCGTAGACTCAGCTCTCATAAGGCTTAAATCCTCACCCATAGAGTTAAGTGAAGGCTTCTTAAACTTAATATGGTGCTTTATTGTCATGAAAAGAGTAAAGGTTAAACAGGAAGGATATAGGCGAAGAGTAACAGAGATAGTAGAACTAATACCAACACTAAAAGGACCAGAAAAGAATACCATATTCACATGGGATCCCCGAAACGATAAACATATACCATTACATGTAGACGAAGTAGTACAGAAAAGTTACAGGTTAAAACTAATAGCAAATTTAAGAGGTCTAGATAGAGAACAACTAATCAATGACTTAGCTAAAAAAGAGAAATTCCTCATAGGGTTATTAAATAGGAATGTAAGGACACTGGAAGAAGTATTCAACGCAATAATGGAATTCTACTTAAGCGAACAATACAATTAGGTGCAAGATATGAAGTATATTGTAAATAGCTTCATATATGAATCAAAAATAGCTGGAATACCCGTGACCGTTAGGAAAATAAAAATCGCTTTATTTTTAAGCATAATAGGATCTGTAGCTATTCCCATAGTA
>CAYPZO010000034.1:6431-13864 GCA_964415135.1 uncultured Desulfurococcales archaeon
ACCACAATAATCATAGCAATAGCGTGGCTTCTAGGATCTACACTCATAGAACTACTATACCTACAAATATATCTCATAGTGCCAATGCTTACGTTACTATTCATGATATTAGTACATATACTTAAACCCGATAAGGGCTCAATTATGGCGATCAGCTTTAATAAAATTATAAAGACAATTACTGCCTCATTGATAATGTCAATACTAATATACTATGTTTTATCTAATTTACTACATGTACATGGATATATAGATGTAGTAACCCCTATTGGTATGGGTTTAACGGTTTTTGGTATACTAAATTACCTAACAATACGAAAACCCTATCAAGAACTAGACGAAAACATTATAGACTTCCTAAGAAATCTACTTGACTATACTAAAACTGGTCGTGCGATAGATATATCACTACTAACTGCACCTATCCAAACCAATAGCAAATTATTAACTAAAGCACTCAATGAAATAATGGCCAGATTAAAACATGGAAGTAAGCTCTATGCCTATGCAAAAACGCTAAATTACTTCAAAATAAAGTACTTAACACTCCTACTAGACATAATAGTCCTTGCAGGAAGTTTAGTAATAGGAGTAGTGGAAAGAATAATAGAGTACCTAGACGAGGTAAATAGAATAAAAAGCGAAATAAAGTCTAACATGAAAATATACGAAGTGATTTCAATAATATTCCCAGCTGTCTTCCTATTATTATCACTAATACTAGTAGACTCTCTCGCTAACTTCTTTGAATCAATAACAACTTATGGAGTAGGCTCACTAACGCTCATAACAGCTCATCAACTAAATATGCGTGCTATTAAAACAACAGTAATGACTACATTTACAATACTTTCACTATGCCTAACATTAATGGTGACTAAGGCTGTAGACGAATCATTACTATTAACCCATAGAATGGGACTAGCATTAGTGCTAAATATTCTAGTATACGTGCTTTACAATAGTTCACTGCTTACCTCCTTACCCGATCTGGTAGGATAAATCCTAGATACATGATAATAAGTTACATCACCATGTCTATCCGCTATAGCTAACAACAATTGCTTACCCATTTTTGAATACTTTTCAATTAGCTCTACTATTTCCTCTACCTTTAATTTCCTAGACTCCTCCATAACCACAACTTCAACATCCTCCTTTGTTTGAGGATCTATAAAAGTGAATCCCCTTTCACTTCTAACCCTTACTCTCCTACCCCTTTTCTTTAGATCATAGTAAACTACAAACTTAACCCACAACTCTCTATCATCAACTATACTCATGACCTCATTAAAGCTTATAGGCTTCGTACTTCCCTTTATGTAAACCTTGTACCCTAAGTATACCAGGTAAATAACTTCAATGGGAGACAAATAGCATTTACCATTGACCTCAACACCGAATTCTCTATCAATACTACTCCTAAGCTCATTTAATGAAGGCTCAAGTAACCTAAAGAGACCACCATCCTTAACAATAATGACTTTATCCATTGTTCCTCCCATTATGTCATCGCATCACGGTAATTATGAACTATTAGGGATTAAAAATATTACTTAATCCCAAGCTAAGATATTATGGTGGAAACATTTGATAAAACCATTTGATTGGCGTAATGGTAAACTAGTATGGATAGATACATCAAAATTACCATGGAATGAAGTATATCACGAATCATCAGATCTAGAGAGACTAGCTCAAGCAATCGAAAGAATGGAAGTTAGGGGAGCACCGGCAATAGGAGCATTTGCAGCTTTAGCTCTAGCAACACACATCTATAACGTAGACGTAAAGAGCATTAATGATTTAGAAAAAGAGTTCATAAAAGCTCTAAATAGACTAAAAAGAACAAGACCGACAGCCTATAACCTATTTTGGGCTCTAAACAGAATGAATAATAAGTTCAAAGAACTACTAAAAACAAGCAACGATATAAATACAATAAAGAAAGAGATATTACGGGAAGCACTAAAGATACGTGATGAAGATATAGAAATAAACAAGAAGATAGGATATTATGGTTCAAAACTAATAGATGATGGAGATACCGTATTAACTCATTGTAATGCTGGTGCTTTAGCAACAGCAGGTTATGGTACAGCTCTCGGGATTATAAGAGCAGCTTGGTACAGTGGAAAGAAGATAAAGGTAATAGCAACCGAAACAAGACCAGTACTTCAAGGAGCAAGACTAACAATTTGGGAACTAAAGAAGGAGGGCATACCAGTAAAGCTAATAACAGATAGTATGGTGGGATACGTAATGTCAAGGAAGCTAGTGAATAAGGTAATAGTTGGAGCTGATAGAATACTTCTGGATGGACATGTAATAAACAAGATAGGTACTTATACAATAGCAGTACTTGCTTCAAGACATAATATACCATTCTATGTAGCTGCACCAACATCAACTATAGATCCGGAAAGCACAATAGAGGAAGTAGTAATAGAGGAGAGAAACCCAAATGAAGTAAGAACAATCCTAGGTAAAATATACATAACATTACCAGATGTTGAGGTATTAAATCCGGCATTTGATATAACGCCACCAGAACTAGTAACAGCAATAATAACCGAGAAGGGAATGGTTAGTCAGCCATACAAGGAGAACATAGCAAGAATAATGAGGTTTAGATAAATGGAGATTATTGGTCTTGGTGGGCCCGCGGGGATTTGAACCCCGGACCTCCGCCTCTCTTAACCATACTGGGTTCGTAAGGGCGGCGTCCTAACCGGGCTAGACGACGGGCCCTCCTCTACCCTCTTTCCTTTACTCCTTGAACTAGCTTAATAGTTTTACCCTCATTGTGTATTATAGTGTTTATGAAATGTATTTATAAATCCTTATTTCCCAAATAGGAGGGGGGTAATCGATGCCTATTGAAATATATGATAAGGAAGAGTTTATAGCAATAAGTGAAAGAGCTGTTGAATGTAGAGTTAAGAAACTAGAGGATGAGGGAATGGCTAAGGTTAAAGCAAGAACTAAGAAGAAATTATATACAATAAAAGTGAAACTTAATGAGCTTGACGATTTCCTTAAGAAGTTGAAGTGTAAGAATATAGTTGAAATCTAAATTTCGATTTCTTCGCCATTTGAGGGGGTAAGAACATCCACGCCTAGCTCTTCTTTAATTCTACTGGCATATTTTGTAGCAGTTTCGAAATCACTATGAACAATTATTACTTTTTCTATAGATTTAGCTGACTTTACAATTTGTAGTAAACCTGACCTACCAGCATGACTTGAGAAATCAAACCACTTCACCCTAGCCCTAATTTTCTCTTCACCTTCAAACGGTTTACCAAATTCCAATAGGTGTCTGCCAGGAGTTGTAGGTGCTTGAAAACTAACTAAAAATATGGCATTCCTTGGACTTCGACCCAACTTCTTAAGGTAGTATAAAGATGGTCCTCCTTTAAGCATTCCAGCTGATGCAACTATAACGCCAGGCTGCCTCAATGCCTTTCTTCTGTCCTGCCATCCTCTAATTCTATAAAACTCCTTTGACGCCTTCTCTAGTAAATATGGCTTGTTGATGTACTTCTTATTTATTGAACCTAGTAGTAAATCTATGATGGTACGAATCATCCCATCATAAAATACATTAGTAAATGGCATTTTCTGTGCTAGTAACATTAATATTTCTTGACTTCTACCAACACTAAAGGCAGGTACAAGAGCAGTACCTCCCTCCTCAACAACTTCGCGTACTGACTCTATGAAAAGGTCTTCAATAAAGGGTCTTGGGGGGTGATCTACACTACCATAAGTTGCCTCAGTAATGATAATGTCAACATCGTTTAACCTACTTAAATCAGCGGGAGGAACGAGTTTCGTCTCTATGGTATTTACATCACCTGTATAGAGTATTGTCTTATTCCCTATATACACCTTAACCATAGCAGAACCTGGTATATGACCAGCATTTACCAGCTCTAAACTAAATCTACCTATTTCAACAACATCGTTGTAACCTATTTCCATCGTATTAGATATAGCATTTAACACTTCAGGGAACTCAAAGGGCAGATATTGTCCTGAAATTTTCAGAAAATCCTCCCACATAACTCTAGATATTATCCTTGTAGGCTGCGTTGTAATTAAGGGAATTTTACCAGTTATATACAGCATAGGTATAGCTCCTATATGATCTAAATGAACATGTGATGCAACTATAGCATCTATCCTCTTAGGGGGAATGTGAAGCGGTAGGACTGGTATATCTTCTTCACTAAAGTTTATACCATAATCTAATAGTAGAGACCTATCATTGTAAACTAATTCTAATGCTGCTCTACCAACCTCGCCTCCGCCACCAAGTATTCTAAGCTTCACTCTCTTCACCTTGACTTAGTGTTATATCTACTGTATGTATTTTTATAAATCTTTATCACCACAAACATTATGGTGTAAAGCCGTGTTTAAGCTCTCACCTCGTGAACTTAGGAGAATGATGAAGAGGCTAGGAATGCAAGTTGAGGAGGTAGGCAATGTAGAGGAAGTAATTATAAAGACAAGTAATAAAAAATATGTTATTGAATCACCTAACGTGTATTTAATTAAGTCCAAGGACTTCACAATGTTCCAAGTTCTCGGACAATATCGTGAAGAACCCATAGAACGCATTACGCCGGAAACATTAGGTGAAGCCCTTAAGATAAACGAGGAAGATGTTAATTTAGTTGCTTCTCAAACTGGAGTATCACTTGATGAAGCTAGAGAAGCATTAATAGAAGCAGCAGGTGACATAGCAAAGGCAATACTATTAATAGAATCTAGGAGGAAGACCTTTAGTTAATTTTTTAAAAGCTAATTTCTGGAGAGATGAAACTAATTCTTCTACAGTTTTGTGTAGCGATAGGATAAGAGGTATACCTTCGCTATCAGCTAACCTTACAGCTAAATAGTCAACCCTCTTAGTACCATGAATTACAACAACCAATGGCTTCAACGGTGAAACCCTAACAGCAACTAAAGGAGACCTACCCCTACTAACCTTAGTAAAAATAAGAGCTCTCTCAGTTGTAAGACCCATAATCCTATAAAAGTCATTACCACTAAGAGTTTCTATAGCTCTTAAGCTATCCAATATAGTATAACCATATATCCTCCTCACCGTGCAGTGAGAAGATATAATTACACCATTCACGGCAGTTGTAAGTTCATCCAACATTATAGGCATTTCAAATTCTCTCATATCAATTACTGCATCCTCAAGAACATTAAGAGTCTTAGCTAAATGCGCAACAACAGGCCAACCTCTCCTAGCATCAATGGTTAATAGGCTTTCAACAAATTTCTTAACAAATCGAGCACCGGGCACTCTTCTACCCTTCTCATAATCACTAATAACGCTAGGAGAAATATTCATCTCCTTAGCTACATCAACTTGTAGAACACCAAAAATTTCCCTCCACTTCCTAAGAGCAGCACCAATATTATCACTACAAACAATATCACCAGCAACATACCTAGCAACCGCATCCCTCACAGACTTTGAAACCATGGAGCAAACACCAGTAGATTACTGTAAATAACTTGACATTAAACGCTTATTAAATTCCTTACCCTATGCGATATAACGGGCCCGTCGTCTAGCTTGGTAGGATGCGGGGTACGCCGAGTACATGAGGCACCCGACTCGGGACCCACGTAGGCGATAATCCCCGTGGTCCGGGGTTCAAATCCCCGCGGGCCCACCAAGACCAATAATCTCCATTTATCTAAACCTCATTTATTACGTTAAGGCACTCTTTTAGGGAAAATTTATAAGCTCCAATATTCTCCTTACAGCTTCAATTCAATAGGATGAAGGAGAAATGTCAGTAGCTAAAATGGTAAAAGAAAATGTAGTAGTTTCCATATTAATTGTAGAACTACTATACAACATTGTTGCTGGGATAACTAACCTATCACTACCATTAATTATCGTAATGTTGAGAGGAAATGGAGTAGAAGTAGCTATTGCCTCATTCACATTAAACGCCATGTTTATGATATTTAGTATAGTATTTGGTCGCTTAAGCGATCTTAGTGGTAAAAGAAAAATCTTCATAGAATTAAGCATGGTGTTCCTGATATCCTCAACATTGATATTCCTATTGACGTTAATATCAAAATACGTGATATTAATATACCTAGCATCAACATTATTAGGGTTAGCCTCAGCAAGCTTCTCAGCCATTATAATACTACTAGCAGTAGAAACATCTAGGATAAAACTATCAACAGCATCAAGGATAGTCAATAAGATTAGCTTGTTTGCAGGAATAGGATGGAGTATAGGACTAATAATAGCAGGAATAACATCGATAGATAGTTTAGGCAATGCAATAATAATAGCATTCATTGCTAACGTAACTTCATTATTTATAACGATTAAGTTTCTTCCCGAAACACCAATAACTATTGAGAGACAACAAGTAATAATACCCTCACCAAAGCCTTGGATTATAGATAAAGCGCGTATGATATATTCATTTATCGTTCAATTACCTAAGCTAGGCGACCTATATAATTTATTAAGGCTCTTAAAAATGTGCTTTGTCAGAACCATACCATTATACTTATTCGCGATGCTAATAGCATTTACAGCAATAGGACTATTTTTTACTCAACTCCCAGTATTCCTTAAAATAACCATAGAAATGGATGACTTTATGATCTTCCTTGCATACGCTCTTTCCTCAATAACATCAACCTTAACGTACCTATTAACGCCTAAATTAATAGACAGTTTAAGTGAGAGAAAATTGCTAGGATTAATCCTCTGCTTAAGAGGACTAATATTTTCAATACCCATATATCTGAGTATCTTCAATTCACTAATACTAGCAATAATACTATTCATTACGATAGGTGCGTCATGGGCACCAATTTCCGTAACAATGAATTCAATAATGATAAAGATGGCCGAACCACATAGAAGAGCCGAAAGAGTATCACAACTAAATGCTATGATTAGCCTAGGATTAATGATAGGATCAGGGCTAAGCGGATTAGTAGTAATGCTAGGGTTTGAGGCAGTATTTATAATATCAGCTATTATGATATTAGCATCAGGAACTATAATATTACTAGCATTAAGAATAGATTAAAATATTTCATGATTCAACTTAATCGTCAAAATCCATGGCGTTATAAATCTCCTTTGGTAATCCTGGACAATTCTTATCAAGCCAATACTTGCTCTCCTCAATTTGAGCCTTTAGCAGTGCCTTAAACTCCTCCATGCTCAGATATGTTGTTGGACTTAACTGCTTTAACCTTTCATGCGATATACCTGGCACATCCACCGGTACAAGTACCTTCTTTCCCCATACAGGATGAGGCTTATACTTTACTGCCCCACGTACTGCTTGTAATAAGAATAACTCTGTTTCCTCAATGGTAGGCTGCGTTCCACCAACAGGTCTAGGTATACCATTAAC
>CAYPZO010000035.1:0-8601 GCA_964415135.1 uncultured Desulfurococcales archaeon
GCTAGTAAGGTTCTTGCTACTAGAGGTTATGGAGCGAACGTTGTCCTACACGGCTCTGTTTATGATGAAGCTTATAGGAAGGCTTTAGAGATTGCTGAGGAAACTGGTGCTACATTTATACATCCATTTGATGATTTAGATGTTATTGCGGGTCAAGGCTCTATTGCTGTTGAGATTTTAGAGGACCTCAAGGACATTGATGTAGTTGTTGTACCTATTGGTGGTGGAGGACTTATTTCGGGTATAGCATCAGTTATGAGAAATCTATTAGGAGACTCAGTTAAGATTATTGGAGTTGAACCCGAAGCAGCTCCTAAAATGAAGAAATCTATTGAGACTGGTAAGATAGTTGAAATACCCGTTAAGTCCACCATAGCTGATGGACTTGTAACTAAGAAGCCGGGTGACTTAACTTACCAGATAATCTCCGAGTGTGTTGATGATATTGTAACTGTAAGTGACAATGAAATAGCTCACGCAATATTCATGTTATTGGAGAGAGGCAAGACTTTAGCTGAAGGTGCTGGAGCAGCAGCACTTGCAGCAGTTCTATCAGGTAAAGTTGATGTAAAGGATAAGAATGTTGTAGTTATTATTAGTGGTGGTAATATTGACTTAACATTGCTCTCAAGAATTGTTAATAGAGAACTTGTTAGAGAAAAGAGGATCATGATAATTAAGGGTGAGCTCCCTGATAGACCCGGTCAATTAAAGGAGGTTTTAGGAATACTTGCTAGAGCTAGAATTAATATACTTGAAGTAATACATAACAGGTATGACCCAATGCTTGAACCTGGATGGGCTAGAGTAAAACTTATTGTCGAAGTACCTAACCCTGAGCTTATAGATGAGCTGTTATCTCAGCTTAAAAGCTATGGTTACATGTTTAGAGTTGAGGAGTAACCGGCTATGCTAAGACCATTTAGCATTACTGTTGACATAATAGTGGAGGATGTTGGTAAAATAAAGATGATTATCTCGGAGCTTTTAGATAAACTAAAGGAGTTAAACATGGAGCGTGCTAATATTGGTGGTAGTGTTGTTCTTGCTTCAGATGATATGCTCATTGAAATAACAATTCCTATGCCTAGCATTGAACCGAGATTTGGAGTACCCTATATACCAAAACATGTTGTAAGGATTAGAGTTACATCAATGTCTCCGCTCGAAATAGTTAGGGTTAGTAGAATTATTGATGAAGTTTGTAGAAAAATACCTGGAGTAAGAGCATCGCTTTCTGAAAAAACGTAGTAGGAGGCGATATAGTTGAGTGAAGTAGTAGTACTCACTACAGCTGATGTTCATAGCCCTGAGTACTTAAACCTATATGTATCATCCATTGCTAAGGTTAAGGTTAAGCCAGACTTCATACTATGGGCAGGAGATATGGTGAAAAGGGGTAGAGTTGATGCATTACAATACGTAATAGACTATACTAGGAAATATATAGGTGATGTACCTATTTACGCGGTATTTGGTAATGAGGAGTACATAGGCTTAGAAAACGAATTTAAAAATAAGTATCCTGAAGTTAAATGGATTAACAATGAATACGTTATTGTGGATATAAGTGATAAGCCTAAAGTAGCAATAGTTGGTACTAGAGGCGCCCTAGATAGATTAACATCGTGGCAGAGAAGCCATAGGCCAGAATTAGCTAGAATATATCGTGAACTCCCAAAAACCATTGAGAGGCTAGTGAGAGAAGCTAGAGGTAAAGCAGACATAGTAGTACTTGTATCACATTACGCTATAGGATTTAAGGCTTGTATAGGTGAACCTAGGAGTATATGGCCTGAGCTCGGTAGTAAGGCTATGGAAGAAGCAGTTAAGAGATGTAAACCAGACATAGTAATCCATGGACATGCCCATAAATCTAGAGTTTTTGAAACAAAGATTGATAGTATACCTTTATATAATGTTAGTATTGTTGCTAGAAGAGAGGTAACGTTATTAAGGTTGAGGAAAAAGCCTATGGGATTAGAAATGTACTTTAAGTCAATGTAGGAGGATCGAGGGGTTTGTTCCTACCAGCTGGAGATGAAAACATCATTAGAAGAAGACCAGTAGTAAACTACATTATAATAGCATTAAACGTTATAATATTCCTTGCACTATACCTTAACCCTCAGCTAGTAGGAGCAAGTACGTATGATGAGGTCATTTGGAAGCTTGGATTTAAGCCGTACTATGTACTAACCATGAGTAATTTATGGACAATATTTGTTGCAATGTTCCTTCACGCAGATTTCGTACACTTATTTGGTAACATGTGGTTTCTATACATCTTCGGAGATAACATTGAGTCATCAATGGGTCACTTAAGATACTTCGTATTCTACATACTATGTGGTATAGGTGCAGTAATATTTCACGTCATGAGCGTAGCATTAATGCCAAGAGAAGCACTACTAAATAGGGGTTTTGAGTTCTTTAACCCATGGATAGCACCAGCTGTTGGTGCTAGTGGAGCTATTAGTGGAGTTCTGGGATCATACTTCCTACTATATCCAAGAGCAAAAGTAAGGGTATTATGGTTTATATGGTGGTGGCCAATGATATGGATGCTACCAGCATCAGTCTACATAGGGTTCTGGTTCTTCTTCCAACTAATAATGGGTATATGGACCCTTACGGGTATTCCAACAGGTGTAGCTTACTGGGCACATATTGGTGGATTCCTAACAGGACTAGCACTAACCCCTATATTCCTCGACAAGGAGTTTATTAGAAGGGTTAAAATGGCTCTATGGTATAGAGGTTTAACTTATGGTGAAGAAGAATGGTACTATTAACTACAGGAAACTTCTATCAACTATAAAGCCTCTCGAAAAAGAACTACTTGAACACTATAGAGAATACTTCGATAACGATGTATTAAATAGTGAAGGTAGAAAGATATTTGAACAAATTATTAGGATATGTCTATCGAACAACTTACCCGTAAAAAAGCTCGTAGATAAGGTTAGGAGAAAACCTACCTATGACAACGTATTAAAGTTTCTAAACATATTAGATGAAATAGTTCGACAGCTGTCGGAGTAGAAAAGCGCACATCCTTATTAATACTGTATGAGTATAATAACACGTAGTGGGTGGTGTATATATGTTAGCACTCAGAATTAGAAAAGTACCAAAGATAAAGATTAGAAGGTCCATAAAGCGAGAGGTAAGGCTTTCAGCAAAGGATATTGAGAAGCTAGAACTATACTTTACATTAGCAGCATACTGCGGTAGGTAAGAGTAAAGAGACAGCTAATTTACTTCATCAGCGTCTCACTTCATACCATGGACAACATCAACATCACATAATATTATCTAATATCATCATTACTAGAAAGCCTACTATTAACCCCATACTTGCTTCAAGTTCATATCCCCTACTATGTGTTTCTGGTATTATTTCATCACTAATAACGTATATCATTGCTCCAGCAGCAAACGACATAGCGTAAGGTACTATTACGTTACTAATACTAGCTACGCTAACACCTATAGCTCCAAATACGGGTTCTATTAAGCCTGAGAGAAGTGCTATAGCGAACGCGTAGAACTTGGTATATCCTTCTATGGTTAGCAATGCAAACGCTGTCGCTAATCCTTCAGGAGCATTCTGTAATCCTATAGCAATTGCAACTGCATTTGCTTTACTCAAGTCTCCGCTTCCATAAGCTACTCCTACAGCTAGTCCTTCAGGAATATTATGTATCATAATAGCTAATACAAATAACCATATCTTCTTAATAGTTTTAGTCATAATTCCTTCAGCTCCCTTAACGATATGGACATGAGGTATAATCCTATCAGTTAATTCAATGATAAGTACTCCAAGTATAAAGCCAATAACTGTGGGTAAAAGTCCGCCCATGTTAAGTGCTGGTTCAAGTAAGCTGAAGAAGCTTGCAGATAACATAACACCAGCACTAAACCCTAAGAGAGCATCTAAAGTTCTATTGCTTATCCTCTTTACAAGGAATACGGGTAAAGCGCCAAGTCCTGTAGCAAGACCAGCTAATAAGCTAGCTATAAACCCTAAAAATATTATATTAAGTGATATAGCCAGAATGCATCCCCTATAGACAGGGTTAAAATTAATGATAAATAAAAATTATCAGTTCTATTAGGGTGAAATGGTCTTGGAGATTAAGCTTAAGCCTATAGGTATAGTACATGTGCCATATACTGATGAAGAAGTTAAGTCATCGCTTAAGGGAGTTGATGGAATTGTTGAAGTATACCCTAAATATAAGGATGGTCTTAGGGGCATTGATGGCTTTAGCCATATCATATTAATAGCATATCTTCATAAACTACACGAGAATGATAAAAGTATATTATCTGTAAGGTTCAGGAGATTCCTTAGATTTGGATTTAAGCCTGAAG
Organism: uncultured Desulfurococcales archaeon; assembly: GCA_964415135.1. Lineage (GTDB taxonomy): Archaea > Thermoproteota > Thermoprotei_A > Sulfolobales > WANQ01 > CAYXRT01. The sequence continues at coordinate 4,384 of CAYPZO010000035.1, forward strand.
AATTACCAGAAGTAGGCGTCTTTGCTTGCGATTCACCTGTCAGGCCTAATCCAATAGCATTAACAATTGTAGAACTCGTGAAGAGAGAAGATAGGATGCTATATGTTAAGGGATTGGACCTCTTTGATAAAACACCAATACTTGATATAAAACCATATACGCCTAGTAGAATAGTCAAGGATCTAAAGTTACCTAAATGGTATATGGAATTCCTAGAGAAAGTTGAGAAGAGACTTGGAATAAATGAACTCTAAACTCCTATTTTAACTAATGATATTATTGTTGCTGGTATCAACATGTAAAAATACTTCATATAAGCTGTCTTGCTCTTTCTTAAGATCTTATCAACTTCAAATAATATTCTTTGGCCTTTACCCGTTAACGTCAATCCTTGATTAATACTTTCATGTAACATCCTCCTAACGTTATCTGGTAATTGTGTCCTCTCCATTATTAAGTTAATGTATGCTCTTACTATAGCATTGTTCATGTCTCTACTCTTTTCATATTCTTCAATAATATTCCTAGCTATATCGACTATGAGATTATTTCCAGGGACAAGGACCATGAGCTGAGGTAATTTATCAGTTAACGCCCTTATGTAATCACTTAGATTTAATCCCTCTAATTCAATATACTTAGTTGTAAATCCCTTAACCTCCATATCCTCAACTATATCACCATAACCTACAGCCCTTAATCCGTCAATAAAGTTCAATAAATCAGCTGAGCGACTACTTTGAATAATCCTATCTAGTATGTATTTAACTTCAGATATAGACTCCTTACCACTATCTATAACATATGATAAGGGCGTAGATAGTAAAGTTACATAAACTACTACGTCTAGAAGAGGAGGTTTACCTATAGTTATGTATGCTTCCTTAAGAGCCGAGGAAAGTAATTGTCCAATACCTAGTTCGGGATAACCTACTTCTCCTTTACGAAGCTTTAGACCTAATAATGCGGCATCATGAATCCTACCTATAATGCTATGAACAGTCCTAAGAATTAACTCTGGCTCTCTGTCGAGAGATAACCTATGAGGTACACCAGGCTTGATATACGAAAAGGAGGCCATATAGGTGCCTTGAAGTATACTTCTAATAGTCTTAAATATAGTGTCCAAGATTAAACACCCATACCCTTTATAATCTTCACCTTAAATGCAATAAAAATATTTGGTGACACATATTAAGAACCTTAAAGTTATAGTTAAGTTAAAGTTAAGCGGTGGTTCACGTAAATACATGTTATTAGGTCTATATTCACTACTAACATCCATTATTGGATATACACTACTATTCTATTTTATAATATCTAAACTTTATGTTTCTATATTACTTGCATGCCTACTAACGCTTACTTCACTAACTCTTGATAAATATGCAATTCAAGTTACAGAGAACGTGTTATTAAGTACTTCAGGTTCTATTGTCCCGTTATCAGTAGTACTAATCTTGCTCCCTATCTACATTATGAATCTTCAATTCCTAATAGTTTTGCCAATTGGCATCCTGTTATCCTTTGCAGCATGTATTAGTCAAAAGAAAATATATGTAAAGGAAGGAGTATTGATAGAATTTCCACTACTACCAATAATAGCTTCCTCTTCAACTATAGTCTTACTATCTAAAGCATATAATCTAAAATTATTTCAAGCAATAGCTCTTTCCTACATATCCTCGGTCATAGGATTACTTTTAACCCTAGACATTTTACCTATACTGAAAATACACAATATTATGAGTAAAACTAAGGTAATGGTAATAGGAGGTGCTGGTGTAAGAGATGCAATATACTTATCTGGACCGACTTCAATCATCATAACCTTACTATTATGGTACTCGCCTTAAACATATAAGTGACGGCTATCAAGTATAATTGGGGGCTCGGACGCCCCCAAAGGGGGGAGGATGAAAGAGCCCCTCCCGGCCTTCAAAACATTTTCTAAACCTTCTTAGCGATTTATCCTAAACCTTAAATACTCCAATATTCTTAGAACACACTCAAGACACAATGAACGCGTGTGGTATTAAGAGGTAATGAAATAATGAGTAAGGAAGTTAAAAAATATGTATATGAGTTCGAAGAAGGAAATTGGAAGAATAAGAAGCTCTTTGGAGGTAAGGGTTCAAGCCTAATACAAATGACACAACTTGGACTACCAGTACCACCAGGATTCATAATAACAACTGAGGCATGTAGAGAATTCTATGCACCAGCCAAGGAGGAACTGGATAAGCTTGTAAAAGAGCTTGAAAGACAACCACCACCAGAAATTAGAGACAAGATAATCAAGAGAATATGGGAAATAATCGATAGCCTAAAACTACCTGAAGGACTTGAAGAACAAGTAAAAGAATATATGAAGAGACTTGAAAAGAAAACTGGCAAGAAATTCGGTGATCCAAGCAATCCACTACTCGTATCCGTTAGAAGTGGAGCAGCCGTCTCAATGCCCGGAATGATGGATACTGTACTTAACTTAGGATTAAACGATATAACTGTTCAAGGACTAGCTAAGCTAACAAATAATGAATGGTTTGCCTATGACGCTTATCGAAGATTCCTACAAATGTATGGTAGGATCGTACTTGGAATTAAAGATGAATTATTCGATAAGGCTTGGGAGGAAATAAAGCATAAGTATAGTGCAAAAGAAGATCCTGAAGTACCTATTGAAGGATTAAAGGAAGCTGTTGAAAAGTTTAAGGAAATAATCAAGAAGGAAGCTGGTGGATTCCCGCAAGACCCATGGCAGCAATTGATGACTGCTATTAAAGCTGTATTTAGGTCGTGGATGAATCCTAGAGCAATATTCTATAGAATAATGAACAACATCACACCAGATATCGCTGACTGTACAGCAGTAAACATTGTAACAATGGTATTTGGAAACATGGGATGGGATTCAGGTACAGGTGTAGCATTCTCAAGAGACCCAGCAACAGGTGAAAACAAGCTATACGGTGAATTCCTACCAAATGCTCAAGGAGAAGACGTTGTAGCAGGTATCAGAACTCCTATGAGCATTGAAGAATTCCAGAAGAAGTTCCCAGAACTATACGACCAACTATACAGGGCGGCTAAGGTCTTAGAGAAGCTAAATAAGGATGTACAAGACATAGAGTTTACTGTTGAGAGAGGAAAACTATACTTCCTACAAACACGTAACGCCAAGATGACACCACTTGCTAGAGTAAAGACAGCCGTGGAAATGGCTAAGGAAGGAATACTAACAAAGGATGAAGCAATATTAAAGGTATCACCAGAACACGTACTACAACTACTATACCCAAGAATAGACCCCAAGGCAAAAGCAGTACCAGTGGCAAAAGGATTACCAGCATCACCAGGAGCTGTATCAGGACAAGTAGTATTCGACCCCGACAGAGCAGTTGAATGGGCAAGACAAGGCAAGAAGGTAATCCTAGCTAGAATAGAAACAAAGCCCGACGATGTACATGGATTCTACGCAGCGGTAGGTATACTCACAAGCCGTGGAGGAATGACAAGCCACGCAGCAGTAGTTGCAAGAGCTATAGGTAAGCCAAGTGTTGTAGGTGCAGAGGATATAGTCATAGACTACGAGAAAAGACTATTCACAATAAGGAGTAAAGACGTAGTTGTCAAGGAAGGAGACTGGATAACAATAGACGGAAATACAGGTAATGTTTACGTAGGTCAAATACCAACAATACAGCCAGAAATAATACCAGAACTAGACGAACTAATGAAATGGGCAGATGAAGTTAGAAAGCTAGGAGTTAGAGCAAATGCCGACGTACCAGACGATGCAATGATGGCAAGAAAGTTTGGAGCAGAAGGTATAGGACTACTAAGAATTGAAAGAATGTTTAGAAAACCAGAAAGACTAGAACAACTAAGAAAAGTCATCCTAGCCGAAACGAGAGAGGAAAGAATAAAGGCACTAGAAAAGCTAGTTGGAATGATTAAACCAGACTTTAAGGAAATGCTAGGAATAATGGACGGACTACCAGTAGTAATAAGATTAATCGACCCGCCACTCCACGAATTCCTACCAGAACCAGAAGAAATACTCAAAGAAATATACGAGCTAAGAATGAAGGGAACACCAAGAGAAGAAATAGAGAAGCTAGAAAAGCTATACAAGAGGGTTAAGGTACTTAAAGAAGCAAACCCAATGATGGGTCACCGTGGAGTTAGAGTTGGAGTAACATATCCAGAAATCTA
>CAYPZO010000035.1:8701-13282 GCA_964415135.1 uncultured Desulfurococcales archaeon
TGAGCCTTAAGTTTAGATGGACAATACCAACAAGGATCTACTTTGGTGAAGAGTCGTTAAAGACGTTACCAAATGAAATTACTAAATTAGGCTCAAAAGCACTAATAATAACCAGTAAGGGATGGATAACAAAGAGAAAAGAATACTTCAATGAACTAGTTAATAATATTTCAATAAATTACGAGGTATATGATGAAATTAAAACTAATCCCACAACAACTGATGTAGATAGAATAGTATCTATGTTTAAGGATAAAGGTATTGAGGTAGTGATAGGGTTTGGTGGTGGTAGTTCTATCGATGTAGCTAAAATAGCTGCATTAATCTTAGCTAGTAGTGGAAGTGCAAGGGATTACCTGCTTAGACTTAAGGAGCCTAAAGATGCATTACCAATAGTAGCTATACCTACAACACATGGAACGGGCAGCGAAGTTGACAAATATGCTGTAGTAACTGATCCTAAAACACATGCAAAAGCAGCAGTAATAACACCCTTAATTTACCCGAAAGTAACGATAATAGAACCCAAGTTTACCGTAACAATGCCTAGAACATTAACCATAGCAACTACAATTGATGCACTAGCACATGCAGTTGAAGCATACATTAACGAAAACTCCAACATAATTGCAAGAATGTATGCAAGAGAAACTATACGTAATGTCTATAGATACTTACCTAAAGTTCTCAATGAACCTACAAACGTAGAATATAGGAGCATACTATTATGGTCTAGCATGTGTGCAGGAATAGCTATAGACCAGGCAAGAGCATCACTACTACATGCATTGGAGCATCCACTAAGCTCATACTACGATATCCATCATGGACTTGGACTATATGCCTTATTCATTCCATGGCTTGAATACGTAGTTGACTATGCAATAGAAGAGTTCTCAGAACTAGCTAGACTAGTAGATCCAAAACTACATGAAGTCGAAGACCGAGTAGCTGCAAGAAAGTTCGTAGAATTGACTAAGAAATTATTCATGGAAACAGGTTTAGAAGTAAAATTGAGAGATTATGGGGTTAAGGAAGGAGACTTACCAAGTTTAGTAGATAACGCCTTTAAGTATCTAAAGGCATTAATCGATAATAGTCCAAGAAAACCAAAGGATAGGAAAGAGCTAATAGAAATTTATTTAAAAGCACTATAACTCTTAATTAAGCCGACTTAAAGTCTAGGTGAAATAGAAGTGAAAATATTACTAATACATGCAGAGGAGTTCTCATTTAACGCGAGGGAAAAAGCAATAAAGGATGCAGAACCCCTAGATGCAGAATTAACCTCGGGTAAAGTATATCTAAAGAATGCTCTAGTATCATTTATTACAGTTGAGAGGATAGATGAGGATAATCCAGTAGAAGTAGCTAAACTTGCAGCAGATAACATTGAAGATGTATATAAGAGGGTTAAAGCAGAAAGCATAGTCGTATACCCATACGCGCATCTCTCATCAGATTTAGCATTACCAGATAAGGCTATAGAAGTACTTAGAGAAGTAGCAAGAGAACTAAAGAAGAGAGGCTATAATGTAGTTAAAGCACCCTTTGGATGGTATAAGGAGTTCATGCTTAAATGCTATGGCCATCCATTATCAGAGCTTTCAAGAGAAGTAAAGCCGACAGCAATTACACGAAAAGCTAAGGCCCAGGTAAAGTACATGATATTAACACCATCAGGAGAAGTCTATGAACCAGACAAATACGAGTTTAGGGAAGGTGAAGAGGAATTTAAAGCTCTCGTAGAGAAAGAAGCTCTTAAGAGGGAGCTCCCTGGAGGAGAAAAACCAAGAGTGGTAGACTATTGTAGGAAATTCGGGTTTGAATGGGAGCCATTCTCAGACATAGGTCACATGAGGTATGGACCGCACGCGGCATTGATTATGGAGCTTGTAGCAGACTATGCATGGCAAGTAGCTAAAAGCCTCGGAATACCGATCTTAAAGGTTAAAGGAACAAACATGTTCAACTTAGCAGTAAAAGCTGTAAGAGAACACGCAGAGTTATTTGGTGATAGGTTATACGAGCTTAGAGTTGAAAAAGATAGATATGTATTAAGGTATGCTGCATGTCATCAACAGTTCTCGATGATAAAGGACTGGAGCTTAAGCTATAAGAACTTACCATTAGGAGTACTCGAAGTAGCTGATAGCTATAGGCTTGAGCAAAGAGGTGAACTACTACTCTGCTTTAGATTAAGGAAATTCCACATGCCAGATCTACACATACTAACGAAGGATTTAGAAGAAGCTATGAAAATGTGCATGAAAGTTCAAGAAAAAATACATGAAGAAGCAAGAAAAGCAGGATTCCAATACTACGCCATATATAATGTAACTGAGGACTTCTTCAACAATCATAGAGACTACATAGTAGAACTAGTTAAGAGGGAAGGAAGACCAGTACTCATAACCCTATACCCATCAGGAATCTACTACTGGGTGCTAAACGTAGAATACGTTATAATAGACGAGCTCATGAGGCCAAGAGAAATAGCTACATTCCAAATAGACGTAGGTAACGCTAAGAGATTCAACATAACATACGTAGATGAGAAAGGAGAAAAGAAGCATCCAGTAATAATACATACAGCAATAATAGGCTCTATAGAAAGATACATATATGCAGTATTAACAGTAGCTGCAAAAATGGAGAAAGCAAAGAAAACACCCTACATACCAACATGGCTATCACCAATACAAGCACGAATAATACCAGTAACAAAACAATACCTAGACTACGCCATAAAGGTAGCAGAAGAAATAAGAGCCCATGGAATAAGAGTTGACGTTGATGATAGAGATGAAAGTCTTGGTAAAAAGATTAGAGATGCAGGAAGGGAATGGATACCATATATAATAGTAATAGGTAAAAGAGAAGTAGAAACAAACACCATAAACGTAAGAATACGTAGAACAAATGATCAAAAAGCCATGAGCATAGATGAGTTCATAAAACTAATTATGAAGGAAATTAATGGCTATCCTAGAAAAGATTCAACATTACCATTCTTTGTAAGCCAAAGACCACTATTTTCATATTTAGTGTAAGTTACTAACATAACTAAGAGCATATTTCCGAAGACCATTCATGTGCTAAAATTTTTCCTGTAATTTCTTCCGCAAAATTCATGCGACATATTTAATAGTCATATGAATAACCCTATTTCACACAAAGGTGATATGCAATATGTATAGGATAAATAAGTTAGTAGGAACCTTCCTAGCCCTAATGGTCTTTGCAACAATGTTTGGAGTAGCCTATGCTATGTGGAGTGAGACATTAAAGGTCAACGTCACTGTAAATACTGGTGAAGTAGATATAGAATGGTCATCTGTTGAATGTAATGATGAAGGCATTGATCCAGGCTATGATAAGGATGTTGCTAGTTGTAATGTAAGGATAATTGACTTAGAGGAGGAGGAAGCAGCTAAAATACATGTCGAGATAAGCAATGCGTATCCATGCTATACGGTAGTAATAACAGGTGTAGTAGATAACGTAGGAACTATACCAGTAAAATTAATAGGAATAACACTAGATGGCATGGAAATAGAGCCTTGCACAGAATATGAATTAGATCTCGATGGAGATGAATCACCAGACTTAAGCGTTCACGTAGAATTCGTTGACCTAGAAAATGACGGCACTCAAATAGATCCTGATAAAGCAGATGAGTTCAGAATAACAATACATGTCCTACAAGATGCTAAGGAGGAATGGACCTACAAATTCGAAATGGAATTTGAATACGGACAGTGGAATGAAGTAGAATCTTAATGAAATAAACCATCATAGTGAGGGTTAAAAATGAAATCATTTTTCACCGTTAATAACGTACTACTGAAGGCGTTAGCTGTACTAGTACTATTCATAGTAATTGGCACTATATACGCTATGTGGAGTGAAACATTAAGGATTAATGTAACTGCAAATACCGGAGAATTAGATGCAGCTATAGTAACAGCATACACAAGTGATAGTTCCCCAACAACAATTGATTACAACGGAGCAGTAGATGTATGGCCTACATGCGAGAACTTTACCTATAATCCCGACTATAACAGTTGGGTTGCAGTACTAGCAGGAGATCTATCATGGTGGACTACTGATAAAGCAGTAGCCTACGCAACCACACTACTCGAAGATACCGACGGAGACGGTGACTATGATAAATGCTACGTTAAGATACATAATGCATATCCAGGATACCTAGTATGGTTCAGCCTGGAGGTCGACAATGTAGGAACCATACCACTATTCATAGACTACTACATAGTAAATGGAACAACGCTAACCAAGGACCAAATAATAGCTAACGACCTAGTATTCCTAGATGCTAACGGAGACTGTCAACCCGAAGTAATGATACAACTATACAATCTACTAGGAGACCAAATAGAACCAGGAGATGGAAGAGAAAGTAGTTGGAGGATACTAGTACTACAACCAGCTAAAGAGAATAGCGAATACGTAATAGTAATCGAACTAGTAGCCGTACAATGGAATGAATCAACATACTTCACAACACCTGGTCCATAACTACGTAGGGTAAGTAGGGGTAAACGTACAATGTAT
>CAYPZO010000036.1:0-1530 GCA_964415135.1 uncultured Desulfurococcales archaeon
TTATTGGTGTTTTGGCTCTTGGTACTCCTATTGGTTTGCAGAGGTTTTTGGGTAGAGAGCGTAGGAATTTAGAGAATCTCGCTAGATACTTTTGGTCAACAGCATCGTTTTTGTTTATACTTTATCTCACTTCATCTACGATACTGTACTTTTTGGGATGTATTGGTTTTAGTTTTTCTAGCTTTAGGCCGGAAATGTTCAGAGTTGCTGCATTAATAGTCTTGTTGGGATTTAGTGCTGCTTTTAATTCGCTACTTGTATCTATGCTGAGAACAGATGTACTATTCTTTGCTACATTGATTGGTAATGTACTTAAGCTTGTTGTTGGTGTAATGCTTGTTTTACTAGGTTTTGGGTGGATTGGTGCTGCTTTGGGTTATGTCATGGTTAATGGTTCGATGATCGTCGTTGGTTTACTTTATGCCGTTAGAAATATTGGCTTTAAACTCACCATTAATTTTGATAAAATTCGTGAAGTTCTTGTTGCTGGTCTTGCTAATTGGTTGCCAGGCTTAATCGTACTTCTTGGTAACTGGATTGGCGTTCTAGCAGTTTTTGGTACTAGTGGTGCTATAGAGACCGGCTACTACTATATAGCCTTTGTTATTTCCAATTTCATTCTTGCTATCGGTACTTGTATGCTAAGGTTATTATTACCTGTACTTTCTGGGTTGGAGGATGGGCGTAAGCGTGCTAGTTATCAGGTTCTTCGTATTGCTCTTTCACTTGTGTCACCCATAGCAGTAATCATAGCTGTTTATCCATATCTGCTGCTAGGTCTTCTTGGAAAGGAGTATATAGCTGCTTCAACGACTTTAACGGTGCTATTATTGTCGGCTTTCTCTCTTCTCCCAACTGTAGCTATTTATAATCTTGTCTATGCTTATGGATGGTATAGGGATGTATTAGTTATTGGATTGCTTCAAAATATTCCGCGATTAATATTGTATTATCTTTTGACTCCTATATATGGTGGTTTAGGAACTGCTATAGCCTATACTATTGGCTCCTACATTGGCTTAGTTTATGTTGTATACCTTGTTTTTAGGATTAGGTATTATGTTGATTATCACGGTATTAGTTTGACTATTGGTATTCCAGTAATTCTTGCTATACTTGTGTATGTTGCTCGTTTGCCTTGGTATATTGGTGGCTTGATTTTGTTATTATCGTATTTAGCTTATACTAGGTTGGGTATACTTACTAGGAGGGATTTGAGGATAATTCTTGAGGCATTTATTTCTAGGAAGAAGATCGACGAGGTTTACTCTAGGTTTAGGTCTATTATTGATTTCCTCATACCTTACTAGTTCTACGGCTTTGAGCTCTTGCTTTCTCCCATGCTAGCTGTATTAACGAGTATTTGCGATATGCTGCCGTAATTAATAATGCTATTGAATATACTGTGGTCGATACTACTATTGGTGCTAGCCTTATACCCCATGGTGTGTAGTTGAGTATTAATCCTATTAATGGTATTATTGCTAGTGATAATCCTATTGATAGTGCTAGTCTTTCTAGTGGTGATAG
>CAYPZO010000036.1:1630-7652 GCA_964415135.1 uncultured Desulfurococcales archaeon
AATGGTTCTACTACTGAGGGTCTAAGTATTTGTGCTGCTGCGAATACTGATGCAACTATTGTTAATGCCATTATGACTGCGAATACTTCTTCATCTAATATCACTTCTTAACACCTTTAATGACCCATTCCCTCCTATACTTATACCATAGGTGTAGGTATATACGTGGAAGGAGTAAGTAGACAAGTATTGGTATTGAGAGTATTAGTGCTAGTTCACTATATAGGATAATTGTCTTTCTTAGATAGACTTCATCTGCAATTAATTTTAGTTTCGTGATTTCCTCCTTAACTTCACTAATTATATTTTCAGCTTTCTTTTTATTTCCTTCCTCAATGAGTTTTAATGCTTGATTTAATTTTTTAATGAGTTCATCTACATTTACTCCTTTCTCATAAAGGTAGTTGATATCTTTGAGGATACTTCCTATTTCCTTGTCAACTTCTTCTGCTTTCAGTACAGGTGATAGTAATAAGGCTACGAGAAATACTAGAAGCAATCGCGTTATTAAGGTCTTTCTGTACATCATGTTTTTTCACTTTCTACTGTTCTTTGTATTGTTCTCTTATTTTGCCGTTAATTAAGGCTAGGTCTTTGTCCACACCTAGGGGTCTATAGAGGTCTGTTGTAGTTATTAGGATTCCGCATTTATTTTCCTTGGATATCCTCCTTAAAATCTTCATTACGTTTTGGGCCGTGTAGTCGTCTAGGTTGGACAGTATTTCATCACCTACTATTAATATAGGCTTCTTAACTAATGCTCTTGCTATGGCTACTCTTTGTCTTTCACCACCACTTAGCTCGTATGGATACTTGTAAGCCTTATCTTCTAGTCCTAGAAGTGATAGTAATTCTAGTGCTCTTTTCCTTCTCTTGTTTTTGGGCATTCCCATCAGCTTTAATGGTAGCTCAACATTTTCTAGTACATTAATGTTGGGTAGTAGTTGAAAGAACTGGTCTATGTATCCAACGTATTTTAACCTAATTACCGAGCGGACTCTATCGCTTGCATTAGAGACGTCTTTTCCCATGAATATTATTGAGCCGTTATCTGGCTTGTAGAGGAGTGCTACTATTTTTGCAAGAGTTGTTTTACCCACACCACTTCTTCCACGAACAGCTATGATCTCTCCTTCATTAATTGTTATGTTTACTCCGTTTAAGACTAGGTCTTTGTTAATGTACTTCTTGACTTCAATTAACTCGACTATCGTCATTTCAGGGCGTTACCTCGTGAAAGCATTGATGTACGCGTTGTCGTATACTCTATTGCTACTTGATACTATGTAATTAATTATATTAATTTTATATGGGATAAGTGAAATTATGTATCCCTTAACGTAGTTATCCCTATATAGGATTACCAATGCGTTATTCAAGTTAGTACTTTTACTCATAAGTGTTTTCAGTGGTATAAAGCTAGTGTTTTCTAGTAGCATGGTATAGTATCTTATTTTAGCATCACCTATAATGTATTCCTGAGTAGATAGCGCTATTACATTGTTAAGTCCTAAGACTTCGCTTTTCCTGTAGAACCAATAGTATGAAATATTATCGATACCTGTAATTATATCATATACTACTATTGCTCCTGAGATAATGGTAATTAATGGTATTAGGGCTATCAATGGTCTTAAACTTAGCTTAACTTGCTTCCATGTATATGCTATGAGCATGGTGTTCATTAATATAATGTAGTTTGCTAGTCTATGGAATACTGTATTAAGTTCGGGTTTTGCTAGCGATATGAATAGTATGTTTATTACGTTAACTAATAGCATTCCTACGATTAATGCTTCTACTATGTTCTTAGGCCTAAATATCTTTAGAAAGCAAGTAAAGGGTAGTATAACTGGTATTGCATATAGTAGTGTATCCCAAGGTAGAGCTGGAAATCCTGGTAGTAGTGAAGTTCTTGGGACTAAAGAGACAAGTAATACAATTATGGAGAATGATAAGCCTACTACAAGTTTACTCATACCTATTTTTAAGTACAATATGTAGCTTACATAGACTACAATAGTGTAGATCAAGTACAGGTATGCGTCATTGAGAGTGAATGGAATAGTAAAGCCGTAGCGACCATAAACAAGGTAGTAGAGTGTAAAGAATATTGACGTACATGTTATTATTGCTGATAAGTAGCGCTCATTAATACTAGTCGCCTGTATTGAGCCTATGATTTTTGCAATGGATAATACTACTAATGTATTTAATAGGATCCCAATGCACATTACTGTGGCTAGGTGATGAGACATGCTGATCGATAACGCTAATATTGATAATACTATTAACGGCCTCCAATACTCCTTCCTTGACAATATAGTAAGTAAGATTATGGAGTAGAACAGGGGGTATGCATAGACTTCCTTTAACGTAGCTGATGTAAATACTAGCAGTGATGGAATAGTAGCAAAATATAGTAAACTTAGGATAGCGGAGGATTTAGAGTTAAGGAGGTTTCTTAAAATAACGTAAATGAGTAATAGTGTTGAAAAATTTAATGCCATGACGTATGTGAACTTATAGATTTCCTCAAGACCTATTGATGTAACCACTGATGTTATTAGGGATGATAATATTACTCCAGGCCAATGATTATTATAACCATCGAATGCTTCATCAAACCATATTGGAATATTGGGGTTTTCTTGGATTTTCCCGGCTATCCTTATTAGCGGCCAAGAGTCTACTGAGAATGGTTCATTACTTATAACTGTAAATGATAGCCTGAGACATAACGCGATTACTAGGATTAGCGTTAATAGTATTTTACTCGTATTCTTCATATAATTTCACCACTAATATACCGGTTAGCAGAAATAGTAGGGCAAACATAGTTGTAATTGATAGTGTACTTGTCTCTAATTTGATGTTAATTCTATGTCCTATAATGTGTGGATCTGTAAGCTCGTTAATGAGTGGTAATAGTGTTTGAGTGAGGGAGAATGAAATAAGCATAAGTAGAGTTACCATTATTATTACTGCAACCTTAACTCTCATTATGGATAGTCCTTGCTCATGAAGTATTATAAGTCTATCTCTATTGAGAAGCATGACTAGTTGACCAATAATATGGTATCCTATTGATAGTATAAACCCTAGCGCTATAGTAGTGATTACTAGTACATCTCTATGGATTCCCAACCTCATTAGGTATAGTTCTGAGGCCCTTTCATATATAGTTGACCTTACTTCACCTTTAACGTATTTTAACGCTACTATTGCTCTTTCAAGCAAGGGGGCATATTGTTTACGAACTCCAAGCTTATATAACAATCTAGTTATATTTGCTTGCGGTTTTAAGATTACTATTGCTATAGATGCTTTATCTCTTCCTATATTCCTAATCTTTAATCCTAGCTCGTATGGGACTATTAATTCATAACAGTAGGGTTTTGTTATATTAATTACTCCGGCTATGGCTAGCGTAAATGTTGTTTTGGAGAAGAAAGAAGATAGAGTAATTATATCTCCTACTTTAACTTCAAGTCTCCTAGCCAATTCTACCCCAATCCATGCATGAGCTACGTATTTTTCATTGAAGTCTACTCCTTCTACAACATTATATTTGAGGTACTTGTCGAGGGTATTGAAGTCTATTCCTCTTACTATTACGTTTCTACCATTTATGTTAGCTAATGTAACAACCTCGTAGACAACGTCCTCTACATCGTTAGAAATATCTTTGAGTAATTTCTCAACATCGCTTATTCTTATAACTGATGTGAATGGAGCTAAAGAGTAACTACTAATAGTAATCGTTTTTCCGTGTAAATCTACTCTCAAGGCTATGAGATCATCGTATATATTGTAGAGTGATGTCATAAAACCCACATCCAGTAATAATACCATGGTTAGGAGAATTAGGGACGCAAATACTAATGCAATACTTCTAGTACTTAGGCTCCTAATAACAACCATAATCCAAGTCATTACCTCCCACTCATACCCTTAAATGAAAGATAACTTAAGGTAAAGAGCAACGGTATGTATACTCCAACAACTTTCACCATCTCCCATAGCGGGATAAGAGGTCTTGAGGTAAAGTATATGTTGTAGAATCTTGCAATCCAAATGCTAAGGTGTACTAACATAGTACCTAAAGATAAACCATATATTATGAATAAGACACCTAGGATCGTAGATGCTACTGCATAGGAAATCCTAATAGTACTTAACGGTATCCCCAAGTTAACTAGACTTTGAATATCCACTTCAATGTACTTAATTAGTTTAAGGAACGCTAAGAACACTATTATTGAGTAAAACAGCATAGTTGGAACTGCAAGTATGGTTAATATTAAGGAGAAGTCATTATTAAGATCATTTATAATCGAACTTACTAAGGTGCTACTATTAGCTCTAAACAAGTAGTATTTTCGGTTAGAGCTATTCACTATTCCTTTAGCTAATACTATGTAGTCATATATTCCTGACCCTCTATGTAGTGCTATGACTTTTACTGGGAGAGGAGAGTTATTGATGTATAGGGTTATATTTGAGCCTAAAGGAATGTTTAGTCTTTCAGATATTCTTATTCCTAGGGAGACGCAAGATCCATTGATTTCTTCGATGGATTTAATTATCCTTACTCTAGTAGTTTTTAAGAATGCATTAATGTTTTCTACAAGATATATTAATGTACTAACTGAGTAATTCTCGTGACGTATAATTACGTTGAGTACTTGTAGTTTGAGGTAGTCTTTACTTTTAGGTTCTTGCTGTATAAGTACGATAGGGCTACCTTTGTAGTTTTCTAAAAGTACATTGCTTTGATCCTGAATTAAATGCTGGCCATTAATAATTATTGATAGTATTGTTGATGGAACTAATAATACTATCATTAAGGAGATTAATGCCTTGCTACGTATAATTGATAGCATTAATACTAATGCTGTTCTCATTAATGACCTCACAGCGTTCATCATGGATTTGATTATTCAGAACTAACTATTAAAGCTCCATTACCTATAAGTTAAGACTCTAGCCTTAATCTATGCCAGGGTACTACGTTTATGTTCATTTTCCTTAACTTTTCTATCACCAGGTTATGCGTTGTATAGATCCTATATGCTTCTTCTAAGTCTCTTCCATCAATCCAAGGCTTATCTGGGGTTATTAATGTTGTTCTAACCCTTTTATGTGAAAGCTTATCTGCTATGTCTAGTATCCTCTTGGTGTTATGGATTATGTTTGAGACTATTATTATGTTTCCTTCCCTAAGAAGCTTTATGGGTGAAGTTGTTTTTCTCTTAACGTATATGTTTTTGTTTAATAATATTGCTAGTTTTTCTTGTATTTCTCTTAGTGTAGGTGGTTCTATGTATTCGTATAGGTCTAGTTTATCTACAATGTTTAGTTCAAGTACTTTGTTTATAAAGTACATGAGCATGTACTTGGGGTTACTGAATTTAATTATATCACTTCGAGTTAAGTCTACTACCATGGTTATGGGTATTCCTTGTCTAACTACAGCTATTATTATTGATAGTATTGCTGAAGCTACGGAATCGCATGTATAGGGGCCTATACATTCTTCATCAAAACATAGTACTCCTGCTCCACTTAATTCTTCCCTAAACTCCTTAACCATGAGCTTTCTTCTTCTTGAAGTAGCTTTCCAGTCAATTCTCTTTAATGGGTCTCCTGGTGTGTATTCTCTAGTTTCATAGTAAACCCCGCTAATACTCCTTAGCTCAGAGACCTTAATAGTTAGTTCACTAATATCGTGTATACCTCCATAACCTTTACCGATACCCAGGATATTCAATGCTATTATTAACCAGTATAGTGTTTCGGGAAGTACTTTAAACCTAATCAGTACGTTGACATCACTTTGCGTCTTAAATAGATTTAACTTGCTTATTCTCTCGATACTGATGTTGTTAACCTCATATAATCCGTGGTAGGGAAATGAAACCTTTATCCTTATTTTAAGTATATTATCTACTAAATTTACTTGTTGAGGAATTAGCCAGGATGGCGTATTGGTTACGTTTACTCCATTTTTACACGTTAT
>CAYPZO010000036.1:7752-13021 GCA_964415135.1 uncultured Desulfurococcales archaeon
TCTGGTATGACGTAGTCCATTCCATTAATAAATGCTAGTGCTCTACTCCCCCTACATAGCCAAATTGATGCTCTAGGTGATGGCCCCAAAAGTACTTCTTCGCATCCTCTAATGTAGTCGACTAGGTTAACGATATAGTCTTTAACTTTATCTGATACGTATATTTTCCTAACTAGTTCCTGCATTTCTATGACTTCCCTTGGTGTAAGTAATGCGTTAAGCTTTGCATCCTCTATAATATCTGATTTGACTATGATTTGTACTTCAGCTTTAGGGTCTAAATACATTAGTCTATATGAGTATGCAAATCTGTCAACTAATACTGGTGTTAATGGGTATGTACCCTCACCTCCTACTGGTATTTGTGTAGCTACTACGAGGAATGGTTTTGGTAGTTTCAATGTTTTCCCTTCAATACTTACTTGTCCTTCCTGCATAGCTTCTATAAGAGCTGATTGCGTTCTTGGGGGAGCTCTATTAAGCTCGTCAACTAAGAGTATATTCGTGAATATAGGACCCTCACGTAAAACCCATTCACTCTTTTTAATATCAAAATAATACGTGCCAATGATATCTGAGGGTAATAGGTCTGGTGTCATTTGTACGCGCTTAAATTTACCTCCAATTAGTTCAGCAAATATCTTTGCTATAGTTGTTTTACCCGTGCCTGGAGGTCCTTCAAGAAGTATATGTCCATTGCTAAGAATTGCTATGAGAAGTAGTCTTAGTAGATCCTCGTATCCTACAATGTATTCACTAATAGTCTTGAATATTAGGTTAATCCTTTCTACTAGTTCCTTCACGAGAGTACACCTCTCTCGCTAATCTATGCAGTATGTGGGGATTCCAATTTGGATGTTTCCTTAATACCTCCTCAACTATTTCCTTCAAATTTATTCTATGAGCTAATTTCCTCTGAATAAAGCCTACATATATTTTCTTTCCAAATAAGTACATTAGTAAGCCAATAAGAATTATTGTAGGGTATCTTAGGGAAGTAAAGAATACTAGGTATATGTGTGTGAAAATAGTCTTCCTCATAATAGTATATGGTCCTAATGCCCATTTATTGGTAACAACATATGCTTCCTTATTGCCAATCAATGCTTTTATGAAGTTAGCGTTATCGCCTACAGTTATCATTGAGTTTATGAAAATACTTGAATCCGAAACTACTATGACCTTACCATGACCTACATTAACTAAACACGCTACGTCGAAGGGACCGTAGGGTTCTTCAGGGTCATGAGCTTTATTTAGGTTTAAGTCCATGTAGCTAAATAGTGAAGAATTACCTAGGCTTACTACCTTACTTCCCATACTTATTGTTGATCCATAGTTGAAATATACTTCGAATTCCTTGCCCTTGTACTTTATCTTGACTTGAGGCATATACATGGACTTATACTTAAATAGTGGGTCTGCGATGAGGTACTTATTTATCTTTACGTTTAGGTTCATGTAGTAGAGGAGAGTTGTTCCAGATCCATAGTCATCGGCTATGACTAGTATTCCGCCTCTATATACGTATTTTAGTAGGGATAGTGCTTCGGTTTTTGTAAAGCTTAGGGATGGTCCTATGACGAAGACTATAGTTTTCTGTGGGTTTAGGTTATTGACTTGATTTATAGTTATTGGTTTTACTTTAAACATTTCCGTGAACATAGATAATCCATTCCATAGCGGATTGTCTATTGCAAAGTCGTCTGTTGATGGAATGAATATCATTATTATCGTAAAGACGGCTAATGCGATTATTATGCTGTAGATGATATACTTCATTTTCCTCCTTCACCACCTTTAAGCCTATAAGTTATTGCTAGTATCTCTTTAAGCATAGCCTTAACTTTCTCAATGAGTAATCCTCTTGTCTCAACTCTACCATATATAATTGCCTCAAGACATAATATTAGGTCTTTGATTAAATTGTGAATTCTTTGGGGAAGTTTTCCATGTAATTTAGCCAGGTATTCTCTTAATGTGTAATGCTTTTCTAAGTAAATGCCCGTAATGACTCTAATCATTAGAACTAGTTTATGGAATAGACCTCTAATAGGGGATAACTCGTCTTCAACTTCCTCTATGGGTTTACCTACCTCTATTTCTGGTTGTAATGGGGGTTTTGCTGTAATTTTCGGTAATGGTTCTTCTCTGAGTAAAATGTATACTATTAGAATTGAAGTGATGAATGTTATTGATGTTATAACCATGATGGTATTATACGTTGGTATTGAAGCTACTAGGATTACATTATCATATCTAGGATCTTTAGGCTTAACCTCTATTAGTAGGTTAAGTGAAGTGCCAAGATAGCTATGTGGTACTATAAATGTATATTCAATGGTCTTGTTTCCGGATATATCAATCGATGAGCTTTCTAATTCACCAATACTGATTTTAGCTGTAGCAGTGATATTACTTTTAATTGTTAACTTATGTAATATTCCAGTAAATACTACGCTTGGTGTAGTTAGCTCTACATTAGGTTTCGACTTATATACTTCGATTTTTAGTTTCGTAGAATTTGGTCCGATAATGCCTTTGGGTATGGTTTTAACTATTAGTTGATATAATCCCTTTGCGGTATTCTCCGGTATTTTTATTGGTATAGATAGTTTACCTGTACTTGGTATTAGTCCTTTAGTTTTAATGAATGGTGAGTCTACGGCGACTTCTAGTCTTGGTAGAGATTCAATGTATAGAGTTGTGTTTTCACTAGGCCTAACTTTATTAGTACTTAACCATGCATTAAGTTTAGGGGTTATGAAGTAGACATAAATGAACTCAATATTAGACCTACTATGACCGTATTTTTCTACATCTTCTCCGCTTGGAATGTACTCCGCATACACTTTGATCTTCTTAGAATATGATTTGACGGTGCAGTTGATCTTAAATAATCCATGGATGTTCGTTTCGGTTTTTATTGTTGCAGAACCTACGTGAATTATTATGGTTTTATTTTGTAGAGGAATTTCATGCTCTGTTTCTAGTAGTCCTTCTATCTTTATTGGTTGGCCCATAGTAATGTTATGTGGTTCTACGGATATGTAGAGCTTAGTGTCTATTACTTTAATCATGTACTTTTTTACAACTTCCTCTAGGTTCCTTAGCTTTTCTTCAAGACCATCTATGAGTTCTTTAATTGAATTAAGTATCTTATTGAGTTCAGTTAATGGTATTCTTAATTTACTAAACATTCTAGCAGCTTCCATTAGTTCATCGTAAATGATTCTTGCTCTAACTATCCTATCTAATCCCTTGCCTACAAGCTTTAGCGCTTCATCATATTCAGCTATCCTGATAAACGCCTCTACTGTGTCTGCTATTTTCTTGGTTTCATTCAATAGGTCTATTACTTGGTTTAATAGATCATTGAATCTCGTTATAATGTACCTTAAGTTTGGTGGTACGTATACCTCATAGGCTTTTAGTAAGTTCTCCTTAGCTTTTGTAAAGTTGAATTCGATTATTAGTTCAGCTATGTTACTATATAGTTGGAGTAGTTCTATGGGTGAAGGAGCTTCTTCAGCTACAAGTTTAGGATCTACATGCCTTGGAGGGGTAGGGGTAAATGCGTAAATGATTCCAGTAATTATAGCTAATACTACTGCTATTATCATCGATGTTTTTAGCTTCTTATTCACTTATAGAGTACCTCCATAATCCTTATGCTGACTATTATGCTGAATACTATTAATAGCACTATCATTAACCAGTCTAATCCTATTCTCCTAGGCCTAAATAATGCTTTAACGACAGTATATTCAAGTACATATAGTGCTATGTATGCGTCAATGCGCATTTCTCCTACTGACCATAAAGCCCACGTTGAAATAGTAATTAGGCATGCTAAAACAGTATTTGATAAGAAGTCTCTGAGCATTATCTTTCACCTAGCTTCCTTACAATAATTCTCCTTCTATTACCGACTTTCACGTCTTTCTCCACAACTGACTTAGTCCCCCTGATTAGCGTCGTTATTGATGCTGATATTATGGCATATATACTTCCTAGAGCCTTCTCAATACTTGATGGAGTTGATAAATATGGGTTCTTTACTTCTACGATTACTACTTCATCTTCCTCAACACATTTAATGCTATCAGCTATGTTAAGGAGTTCTGTAGTTACATAGTCTATAGCTGAGCATGCCTCTTCATAGCCTTCAATAACGGGTTTTGAAATAGGTGATTTAAGTACAAGTATGGGTTCTCCATCACCTGTAATAATCATTGCCTTTGGAGGATTATCCGTAATTCGTGGTAAATTTTCATGTCTTGATATGTAGGCGTAGACTTCGTCTCCATGCTTTACATAGATAGATGAAGTACCTATACTAAAGGTTTCAATTACCCTAGCTATATTGGAGAACATATTCTCAAGTAAGATTACGGTTTCTTTAGCTAATGGAGCCTTACTAGGTGTTAAGTACATTGATATTCCAATAATTATTAATCCTATCCAAAGAGCTAAAAGAGGGATTATGCCTAAGAGAATGTACGTTAATGCAGATAGGATTAGTCCTGAGATTGCTATTATTAGCCCAATACTCCTATAAGTGTCTAGGGTCATTGCCCGTCCCTTAGTTATTAGGCCGAACTTACTATCAATATCTCATAGCTTAAAGTTTTCTCATAAACAATCCCTGAGATACTAACTTATAAGTTAATGGAAGACCTAACTTAAAGTTGCTCTTTAATCCATAATAAAGGGGACTTGAAGATGTAAAGAAATAGTGGAGGAAACCATGAAGTAGTAGTTGAAGTTGCTGGAGTTTACGATTATTATGCTTTAGGGTATAAGCAAGGAAGTTCTACATAGGCTATAGAGCTAACATGTCGTGGATATGTATACGTGCATCAACATTGATGATGGCAAGGTTCCATCAGGAGATAGAAATAAGAGGACAAAGATTATGAAGGACACCTATAGTGCTTCGACTAGGAAAAATGTGTACTTACGAGGGAATGGTTGAATTTAGTTAAGGAGAAGAATTGAAGAAAACCAACTACGTCCGTTAATCTTCATAGTATTTCTTGGGGAGTAAATAAATGTAATAGCTACTTTTATAGTCATTCTCGAATGTTATTACTTTGAGGGAAGAAGCTGTGACAACACCTAGCATGGATGAGCTGAAAAAACAGCTAATAGAATTACTCAAGAGAGATGAAGAATTTCGCTATGCTATAGTTGGCCTTATAGGTCTTGGAGAGGTACTTGCTGAGTTACGTAAGCTTCGTGAAGATTCTAGTAAAAGATTTGAAGC
>CAYPZO010000037.1:0-8084 GCA_964415135.1 uncultured Desulfurococcales archaeon
AGCATTAACTTTGGCTTTTTCTTCAATATCCTTTAACACCTTTGCATAATACTCTATGTTCTCTTTTGTCTCAGTGTCCGTGAATTCTATCATGAGTGCTTCCTCAACTATTAGTGGGAAGTATATTGTTGGAGCATAGAGTCCGTGATCTAATAAGTTCTTTGCTACATCTTCAGCTGTAATTCCATAGTCTCTAGTTAATGGTTTAGCGCTATAGACTACTTCATGCTTACGTGGTCTATCAGGGTCGTATGGAAGTTCGTAGCCTTTAGAATCCTTCATTAATGTTATGAAGTAGTTTGTATTTATTACACTTTGTTCAGCTACCCCCCTTAATCCTTGCGGTCCAAGGCTTAATATGTATATAAATGCCTTCACTAACGGTATTATGTTTCCATAGAATGCCCTCATCCTTCCGATACAGTGTTTACATTCGTAATCCCAATAATACTTCTTACCATTATATCTTAGCAGTGGTCTTGGTAAGAGATCTACTAGGTGCTTCTTAACACATATTGGTCCTGCTCCAGGTCCTCCTCCGCCATGTGGTGAGCTGAATGTCTTATGTATATTTATATGTACTACGTCGAATCCCATGTCTCCAGGTCTAACAACTCCAAGTATTCCATTGAGGTTTGCTCCATCGTAGTATAGTAGTCCTCCGGCATCGTGTATTATTTTTGCTATTTCTTTGATGTCTTTCTCAAATAATCCTAAAGTATTTGGGTTAGTTAGCATTAGACCTGCCGTCTTATCAGATACGATGTATCTTAGTGCTTCAATGTCTATACATCCATCTTCACGAGTTGGTAGTCTTACAACCTTGAATCCAGCCATGGCTGCACTAGCGGGGTTTGATCCATGGGCATTATCTGGTACTATCATTTCATCTCTATGCTTTTCACCTCTTAATTCATGATATTTCCTTATAATTAGACAACCCGTTAATTCACCTGCAGCTCCAGCTGCTGGTTGTAGTGTACAGTAATCCATACCTGTTATCTCGGCTAGCCATTCCTGTAGCTTGTATAGCATTTCTAATATTCCTTGAACTGTTTCTTCGTTTTGGTATGGGTGTAGTTCTGTTATTCTTGGATCAGATGCTAGTTCTTCACATATCTTTGGGTTATACTTCATAGTACAGGATCCTAAAGGTACTGGTCCTAGATCAACACCATAGCTCATTTGAGTTAGTCGAGTAAAATGTCTTGCAACTTCTACCTCAGATAACTCTGGTAGTTCTGGTGGCTCTCCACGTAATAACTTATTGGGTATTAATTCTTCTATAGATCCTGCAATGTTCTTTATTTCATCGTCTACTTCAGGTACTAGGTATCCTATTCTACCTTTACCACCCATTTCGTATATGAGTGGTTCACTCCATTTAGCTTGTCTCCAGCTGTTCAAGGTTTTCACCTCTCGAGCATGGTCATGTATTCTTCAATTGTATTAATGAGCTTATCTATATGCTCTTTACTATGAACTTCAGTTACACAAAATAGCGCACATTCTCCAAGTTCTTCTTTAAACTCCTTCAGATACCTACCTCCATGAATTCCACGACTAAGTAAGTACTTGTGTAATTTACTATATTCTACTGTAAATCCTACAGTAAATTCCTTGAAGTGTTTTGACCTAAATAAGGGGGCCTTAACTCCGGGTATTTTAGATAGCATTCTTGAGGCATAGTTAGCCTTATATAATACGTGTTCAGCTAACTTTCGAATACCATGCTTCCCTAGCAGTGATAAGTATACTGCTGCTGCTATGGCCATTAGTGCTTCATTAGTTGTTATATTTGATGTTGCGCGTTCCCTCCTAATATGTTGTTCACGTGTTTGAAGTATCATAGCAAAAGCCCTATCCCTACCATCGATTGTCGTCGTTAATCCTATGAGCCTACCAGGCATTTGTCTAATAAGCTTTCTATCCCATCTAACAGCAAATATACCAAGTAAAGGACCACCATAGTTTAATCCAAGTCCTAAAGGCTGTCCTTCACCAACAACTATATCAGCTCCATAACTACCAGGAGCCTTTAATATACCAAGGCTTAACGGCTCTACTCCTACAATGTAGAGAGCACCATATTTATGAGCTAGTTCACCAATAGCATCAACATTCTCCTCTATAAATCCTAGAAAGCTAGGATTTTCAACATAAACAGCGGCTACATCACCTTCCCTGAGCTTATTCTCTAGGTCTTCTAAGTCCATAAATCCCGTTTCCCTATCATAACCGACTTTTTCTATCTTGACTCCCTTACCATAAGTAATGGTTTTTGCAACCTCATAGTGTTCCGGATTCATAGTGCTTGGAACGAGTATTCTATTACGTTTAGTAACTCTAATGGACATAAGAAAGGCTTCTGCAACAGCAGTACTCCAGTCATACATACTAGCGTTAACTACTTCAAGTTCAACAAGATCAGCAATAAGGCTTTGATACTCGAAAAGAGCTTGCAGGAGTCCTTGAGAAATTTCAGCCTGGTAAGGAGTATATGTTGTAAGGAACTCACCTCTCCTTATAATCTCTTTAACAACACTAGGAACGTGATGAACGCAAACACCTCCACCTCCAAGGAATGGTGGTGGATCCTTAAATAACCGGTTCCTATCCAAGAGCTTATCAACAATATGCTTAACCTCGAATTCAGCTAAGGGTCTACCTAAGCCAACCTTAAGCGACCTCCGTAAAAGCAGATCACTAGGTACGTCGGAGTAAAGGTCATTTACGCTCTTATTCATTGTTTTAAGCATTTCTTCTTTTATTTCCTTTGGAGAATTAGGTAACCATGGATGAACTACCATTAGATACACCTCAGTAGGCTCCAATATTAAAGAATACAAGATTAAAGCTTAAATACCCATATACCCGCTCTTGAACAATAACCGCAGATGACATATTAAGGAACTAGTAGATATAACTATTATAAAAGAGATAGGACTGTAATAGATTAAGAGATAATATCACGGTCATTGACTTGGTGATATAATTTGCATAGTTTAAATATATTTGAATGGCTCTACAAGTCGATAACGCGTATGCATTTAATACATGATCCTTACACAGGTGAGGGTAGGAAAAGATATCTAGAAGCTACTGAAAGGTTTAGAAAGCTTACTAGACATGAATGGTTTGAATCATTCCTTAAGGTTAGGAGGAGTATTAAGGTAGTTGATCTATGTGGAGGTACTGGTATTGGTGGTGTAGCATTATGTAAAGTTTTAATGGACAGAGGATATTCAACAACTCTAACAATAATTGATGTACGTGAAAGCGTAAAGGAAGTAGCATTAAGATTTAGTAGAGAAGAACTTGGAAGAGAAGCTAACTTCATAGTAGGAGATATAAGAGAACTAGATCATCTTGAGGGTAAAGCGGATATAATGTTAATTTATGGCGCATCAACTATATATTTCAGCCCATGGGATTGGGTTAAAATACTAGCTAGAATCATAAAAAACACTGTTAGTGATGGACTGTTCATAAATGATGATGTAGATAAAATGTATACAATAATATACATGCGAGGGTTTAAGGAATTAATTGTTGAGGAGAAGACTGAAGATAAGTTAATAGTCAGCATTCATGGAGACTACGACTTCATTAATGGAGTATTTATCAGGAAGTTTTACGACATCCTAAGGAGGGAATATGCTGGAGAGCTGCCATTATTCTTCTGGAGTATAGCTGATTTAGCAGCCTACACATGGCTGTTCTTCAAAGACGTAGACATAATATTTGATGACCCTTTAAAGCCTTGGAAAGGGAAAGCATTCATACTCGCAAAAGAGCCTAGAACTATATTAATAAACGAAAAATTAGACTCAATAATTCCTAGAGTTCTCATGAAACGTCGTATAAGGTGAAATACTGTGAAAATTGAACTTATAGTACCTCTACTTATACTGACTGCTATCACAATATGTACTATTGGCTCAATAACCATTGCTCACGAATTTGAATATGCTGTCTTTAGTGCATACATATCATGTTATATGGCGATCATTCCAATAATCTTCACTAAGTATAGGAAGTATCCATTATTATATATTGTAGCTTTTTCTGTAGGTTTAGTATTTGAAGTTATTGGGGTTCACACAGGTATACCATTCGGAAGCTATGAATATGTAATGTTAGGACCATTTAGAGTTCTAGATGTACCAATTAGTATACCGATTATGTGGGGTATATACTCCATGCTAACATACCTTACAGCAAGAACATGGTTTAAGGGATGGAAGCTAGTGGTATACGCTTCAATACTAATGGTGTTAATAGACCTCGTCTTAGACCCATTAATGACTTCGTGGAAGGCATGGGTATGGAAAGGAGGCTGGGGTCCAACAATATATGGAATACCCTTAAGCAACTATATTGGATGGTTTATAGTATCATTAACTATAATGACCATATACGAGCAAATCATTAAGGGTGATGCTCCTAGGATAACTGTAATGCCATTAATATACCTCTATGAGGTTACATTCTATTCAATGTATGCTCCAAAAGACATAGCATTAATAACAACGATATTAGCATACTCATCAATAATAGCTCCAACCCTATATCCTATGCAAAAGCAGCATTCATGAAACCAAATAGAGGTTAAAATCCCTGCGTACCTTTTGAACCCAGCATTATTATTCAATATTTTTAAATCATCAAGTATTAAATTAAAACAGGAAGGAAAGCATGAGAGTTTTCATCCTTATATTCCTTATCCTAGTATTAACCCTAATACCGTTATTGTCGTGCGGTAATCTACATTATAGAGTTATAAGAGTACCACAAGATTACCCGACAATACAAGAAGCAATAGATAAAGCACTACCTAATACGATAATTATCATAAGTGAAGGCGAATACAACGAATTTATTAAGATTAAAGATAAGTATAATATAATTATTAAAGGTGAAGGTAAGACCATAATTAAAGGCTTTAACATTAAAAATTCAAGAAACATAACAATCGATAGCTTAGTAATTAAGAATGGTTACGGCATATTAATTTTAAACTCAAGCATTAAAATCAGGAAAATCATGATAATAAACTGTAAGGACGGCATACTTGCTAGTGATTCTAAGCTTTCAATTGAGGAGTGTAATATCAGTAATTGTAGAGAAGCTATCCACATAGCAATGCCCTATCCGTCGATTATTAAGGAGCCTATAATTACAATAAAAGAATGTAGAATAACGAGATGCGATACGGGTATACATGCCACAGGGTATGGTGTCATAAAGATTCTAATTGAAAACTGCATTATTGAAGATTGTAGAGAGTATGGCATCTTGTTATATGAATTCAAGAACACTACTATTATCAACAACTGCAAAATATTAAATTGTGCACATGGTCTTACCTGTGAAAACACTTCTAAAGTAATCATTGAAAACTGCGAGATTAGAAACTGCAGCTATGAAGGTACTAGTATTATAGGTCATTTATTCATTAATAAATGCATAATCAGAAAATGCCATTCTGGAGTAAATGTAGGGGAAAACGCAAGTGCTAATATCACTAATAGTATGATATTAAGTTGCGATCACGGTATTACTGTTAAACATAATTCAAGAATTATGATAGAGAAATGCAGAATTAGTACTTGTAAACTACCCATATTCTCATGAAGGACGCCGATATCATTATCAGGAAATGCTGTATTGAACATTGTGGTAGTATTCTTTACCATAACTCTAGAGTAGCAATTATAGATAGCATATTAGTTAATTGCAGTTTCTACATAGCATTCCCTGAAGATATTAAAGGATTAAGGATAATTAACACTACAATTGATGGCAAGCCCGTAATCCTCATTAAGAACATGAACTTAAATGGACGTAATATTAGGGAGCTTTATCCTATAGCTGGACAAATACTGTTATATAATGTTTCAAACGCGGTAATCACTGGCTATGAATTTAGTCGGACAGGCATGGGTATAGGTCTTTATGATGTTAGTAATATTGAGATTAAGGATTGTACGTACGTGGAGTGCGGATACGGTATATACATAGTAGGCGGTCATAATGTCAATATAGTAAACTGCATGTTCATGGATTGTAGAGAAGGTGTAGTATTATATGCAAGAGATGAAGATACAGTTATAGAAAATGTTAAGCTTGAGAATCTGTACTTTAAGAATGGAGGCTTAGTGATTTCTGGAATTAATGGTAATTACTTTAGAAATCTTAAAGTCATAAACTGCTTTGTCAATGGTAAACCTTTAGTATATCTAAGTGACATTGATTTTGAAGGACGCGACTTAAAGGAACTATTTCCTAGAGCAGGTCAGATAATATTACTTAACGTAAGTAATGCTATAGTTGAAGGCTATGAATTAGATAACACCACAATAGCCATTGAACTTTTATGGTGCAGAGGAGTGAAAGTTAAGAATTGTGAAATTAAGGATTGTAGTACAGGTATTCAAGCATACTCTTCATATATAGAAGTTAATGAATGTACTATTAGTGGTTGTGAACAAGGTATTTTCGCTCATACTTCAAATCTCAGTATCATAGGATGCATACTAGAAAACTTGCAAGGATGCTATATATTCCTAGTACGTTCTAATGCCAGCATATACCTGTGCTCCTTCCTAGGTCTACCAAATAGAGATAACACCTATATTCTCGCTTTCCTGAATTCTAAAGTCAATTTAAATAATCCAAAGGAAATAGTCTATGAGTACAATGGTAAGGTTTTTAGAAGTATATTGGGTAATTATTGGGAAGCCTTTTCATCAAAATGCATCGACGCGGACAATGATGGCATTTGCGATTTATCCTATAGATTTAGAGGACCAATGGGAGTAGAATTAGAAGATAGGAAACCTCTCGTTAAACCATCATGGAATTATAAGATTAAAAGTGGACTCGCTATAACAACTTCGAAGACTCCAACAAGTTATACGCTATCGCCTACTTCAAGTTCAAGACCATCACCTACTCCTACAGCTTCAACTATAGCTTCTCTTCAATTAATTAAAGGTGTACTCACA
Organism: uncultured Desulfurococcales archaeon; assembly: GCA_964415135.1. Taxonomy (GTDB): domain Archaea; phylum Thermoproteota; class Thermoprotei_A; order Sulfolobales; family WANQ01; genus CAYXRT01. The sequence goes on from CAYPZO010000037.1 coordinate 7,011, forward strand.
CTAAGTTTAGCGTTTATCATTATCATCATAGTTCTTGTTATAGCGTTTTTATTAAGACGAAAAGCTAAACACACTTCCTAATGGAGCAAGGAATTACCATAAGGTAACCAGTAAAATCGAGAAGGATTACTTTGACTTAATACCTTTGTAGATTATTATACTTTAAACCATACTCATAATACGGTATTGGTATTAGAGATAGAGTAAAGTAAGGAGTTCCCACTAAGGATGTTCTCATACGCATTGTATACACGATATTTAATGTCATTTTATGTTCGTGTCATTTTATATCCTTAATAGTAGTACTTTATAGTGCGGTGAAAAGTAAAATGAAGTTTAAAGTTCAATTGTATGATTTGCATAAAGAACTTGGAGCTGGTTTTGGTGAATTTGCTGGATGGGGTGTTCCAATGATGTATACTAGTGCTGTTAGTGAGTACATGAGTGTAAGGAAACATGTAGGAGTTTTCGATGTATCTCATATGGGTAGATTACTAATTGAAGGTAAGGACTCGTTTAAACTGCTTCAAAAATTAGTTTGTAGAGATTTAGCGAAGGTTCCAATAAATCGCATGTCGGGTCCTTCAGCATTCTTAAATGAGGATGGAGGATTTAAGGATGATGTAATGCTTTATAATATTGGTGATAGTAAATGGCTTATTGTCTGTAATGCTGTTAATAGGGTTAAGGTAATTGACTGGATTAAGGAATGGATTAATAAACTTAAAGTAGATGCCAACGTAATGGACTTAACATTTAATCTATCTATGATAGCGGTTCAAGGACCCTATGCTCCAAGTACTCTTAAGAATATTGGATTAGGATTTATCACCAATTTAAATTCATTAGAATTTAGAATCAATATTAATACATCATATGGTGAAGTATTTCTTATTAGTCGTAGCGGTTGGACGGGGGAGGACGGCTTTGAAATCATTGCTGAACCCTCAGTTATTGAGAAGATCTATAGAAAAGTAATTGATGCGGCTGCTAAACCATGCGGTATTATTGCTAGGGATATGCTTAGAATTGAAATGGGCTATGTACTCTATGGTCATGAAATAGATGAAAACA
>CAYPZO010000037.1:8184-12872 GCA_964415135.1 uncultured Desulfurococcales archaeon
TTCCCATTTATTGTAAGGTGAATCCACGTGTCCGAAATAAAGGTAAAAGACTATACAGTTCTAACTGACAGGTTATACACTGAAACAGATGAATGGATTAAAGTAACTGATGACGTAGCAGTTGTAGGTATAACAGATTATGCTCAGAAGAAGCTTAAGGATATTGTAGGAATAGAGCTACCTGAAGTTGGAAAGAAGGTTAAGAAAGGTGAAGCTATAGGCGTAATCGAGTCCATTAAGGCTACTGCAGATGTTTATGCACCGATAAGTGGTGAAGTAGTAGAAGTTAATGAGAAACTCCTTGACTCTCCAGAATTAATTAATAATGACCCTTATGGTGATGGATGGATCGTTAAAATAAAGATTGAAGATAAAAGCGAACTTGATAAACTACTAAAACCCCAAGAGTACGCTAATAAGATTGAGAAGGAAGAGTAGAGGCTATAAAATTATGTCTGTAATATATTATGAGGAACATTATGATGGTATAACAATATTTGAGACAAAGGAAATAGAGTTAAAGAAACCCTCATACCTCATATTAGGCTTACCCGATGCAGGTCTTGTAGGAGCTATAAGTGTAAGCCATTTAGCTAGAACTCTTAACATGGAGGAATACGGTGGTATTGAAAGTTATAGGTATTTCCCACCAATAGTAGTCATACATAAAGGCTCACTATATCCTCCACTAAGATTCTTCCATAAAGATAACCTAGTAGTACTGGTACCTGAAATAGCAATACCTACAGGAGCAATCTACCCACTAAGCTACGCAATAACGGACTATGCTCAAAGGAAAGGATTTGACTTCATAATATCCATTACCGGCACACCAATACCTAATAGAATGGAAATAGATAAACCAAAAGTATACTGGCTTGCTACAGGAAAAACAGCTACTGACGTAGGAAAGAAGTTAAACATCCCAATGTTTGAAGAAGGATTACTTGTAGGACCATACGCAGTCATATTAAAAGAATCGATGAAGAGGAGAATGAACAACATACTCCTACTCGTAGAATCATACATGGAGTTTCCAGATCCAGAAGCAGCTGCTACAGCACTTGAAGTATTATCAAAGGTTATTGGAGTTGAAGTTGACGTTAAGAAGCTACTAGAAGAAGCAGAAATAATTAAACTTAAGAGTAGAGAAATGATGAGATCAACACATAGAATGCTAACACGTATGGGCAAAGGATACGAATATCAACTACCAATGCTCTATACATAACCACCTACATTGAAGGTGATGATGTTGAGCTTCGATGAAATGAGAAGGAGAATCCTAAGAGAAATAGAGAGAATTCACAGAGAAATAGAATCGGCTATTGAGGAGATTATGGAGGAAGTTAGCGAAAGAATGGAAGTAGCAAAACCCATGTGGTCTCATGAAGGAGTACTAGAACCCCTATGCTCAATGTATGAGTACGATGATAGATATGAAGTACTCTTAGATCTACCAGGAGCAGACCTTAGCACCCTCTCGGTAACTGGAAAAGGCAAATTAATAATGATTAGATGTAGATTAAAGACTGCAGTATCATTTCCACGATGGGGTACAAGGCAAAGAGAACTACAATTCAAGGAATACTCTAAGACAATAAAGCTACCCAAAGATGCTGACATAAATACAATGAAGGTAATTAGACGTGGAACAAAAATTAAAATCATAGTATACAAGTCTGAATAATTTTTTCAATATATTCCAAAAACTACAGCTACAAACAATTAACCTGAAATCCATATCAAAACACTGCTAAGCCCTACTTTTACTGATTAGTTAAGAACATTCTCTCATACTTCATTACGAATTAAATTAATTATTACTGGGCATTACTCTTCGTTTAAACTTGGCAAGTAAGTAGGTATTGAACGTAATCTTTTTCCTCCCTTAGACATAATAAATCTTGATGAGATAGTATGACTTCCATGTCATAGCTTATATAAAGATATTCTTTTTGACGTTCATACTTTTCGTATCTCTCCTTGGAGTTATAGTAATGGCTGGCTTCAATGAGAAAACTAGAGAAGGTGCTCTCACAAAAGTCTATATTTACCTCTTCATCGAACCTGAAGGTGGATATTTTTCTCAAACTGTACAAGTGCGGAATAAGTCTAATGTTGTTCTTTTCGTGCCAGGAATAGTAAAGATACGCTGGATTGAATGTACAAAGAAATGGTACTATAAACCGCCAATATTTCTTGATCCAAGACCAATAGTGACGGGAATATCAGGATGCGAAGACACAAGAGAGCATTCAATTACATATGGTGAGGTGGAAGTTTTAAGTCGCTACTGTATCGGAGGCGGATGGTTCAATGAACTCCTAGTTAGGGCAAACGTTACAAATGATTTTGGATGTACTTGGTGAGCGTATGAGCAAGTATTTGAAGAAGAACATCTATGGCCTCATAGTAGTACTAGTATTAGTAATCACCATAGTTGAAGCGTCGTATAATGTTCACGACACTGAAGAATGGTATTGGATTAAGGAAGGAATATATGCTAGGTATAGATCAACAGGTTTCATGGTTACTAAAATCGTTCCACGAAATTCATCTAAATATTATTGGATATTAGTATTAAGTTATATTGAATTAACATGGACTATAATAGATTTAAACAATACACATGCAAAAATCTTATTTAACCTTACCTTAGTTAATATATCAAAAGCGTTAGGCTTAATAGTTAAGCCTCCGCCTGATCTATTTGATATACGTATGTATAATGTAACCGAGATACCCGAGGAGTTTAAGCCAATTAATTTAAATGACCCTACAACATTTACTGCGAACCTTATAGTTGATCTAAGAGATATGTCTACATACCATGAAGGTAGGTTTATTGGAAAATGGATTTTCTTTTTACCCTCTACTATGATTATGAATGGAACTATTGAATTAAATACAAGATTAACTAATAAGACTATAGAAGAAGCCGTTAAACAGCTTGAAGGTTCTACTAAGGGTTCACGACACTATATTATAGGGAAAGGAAAATTTAATGTACCTACGGAAGTGATTGAAGAGTACATAAGAAGCTTAAAAAGCATCTTAAATACAAAAGTAATGCCATTGGATGAGTGGATTAAGTTCATAAATGAAGGTAAAGGTAAATTCCCTCCTCTTAAATACGCGATTCGATCTCTCGTACCAAATCTTGTAAAAACCATGAACCTTCACGGCTTAACACTCACAACAACTAGATTATCCGTAGGATTTAATTTATGGTATGGTTTCCTACTTGCTTATGACTCTATATCTGGTCTATTGCTTGCAATTAGTCCATGTGGTTCAGAGCCCTATAGATCATCTAATCATTTTGTAGATAGTATTCTAGATAACTTATTTGATATAGAGTTTATAAGATGTGTTTGGACTATAAGAGGTGAAGCACCACTATTCATTCCTGGATATTTAATATTAGTCGACACAAATATACCCCTAGACAGAATTACTATTGGTGCTACCACGACAAGTTCCATTAACTTAAATATCCTTTTAATTAGCTATATTATCCCAATCATCGTATTCATGGTGGTATTATTTTTAATTAAAGCTAGATTGCGTGTGGATAATGTCTAAGACATTGGTATTACTAGGAATAATCCTCGTATTATGCTCTATAATCCCCTTAATGAATCTTAAATCTACTTCTACATATATGCCTCCCTTTCTTCTAAGTACAAATGAGAGTACTAATCCTCCAATAATATTTATTGCCTATTTATATAAGTATGATACCATAGACTTTAAAATATAAATTCACTAATGTCGAGAAATGGAGAGTTAATATAACTATAACTAACTTGTTCTCAAATAGAGTATGGAATTTTTATGATGAAGGTAGGGCATTACAGCCGTTAACACCAATATTTAGAGCACCTTCTACAGGAATATATCTAATTAAGATAAGGTTTTATAACGTATTATTTGAAGGAAGAGAATACCAAATATTCTATCATTTAATTATTAATTCCTCTAAAGTAAATGTACGATACCAATGTTTAATGTCTAGGCTAAATATAATGCTAATACTAGGATTTACGTTAATATTAGTGGGGCTAGTAGTTAGGATCTCAAAATTACCTAAGTTTCTACAATTATTGGCCTTTGAACTATATGGTATGTGGAAAACCTACATGATTGTTATGTTTACGCTTATATTGTTAATGCTTAGATTACAAACTACCAGCATCCTAGTTCAGGGATATTCGCCATTTGCATTTAATGTAAATTTAGGGGCTTACATTGCGCTATATAGTTCACTATTTTCAGGCTTTATTAATAATACTGGAATATTATGGCTTTTAATGTTAATGTATAGTGGGATTATATCTACGTCGGTGTTTACGTACGAAATTGAGAGTAAAATTTGGAGAGATAAGATACTATATGGAATAAGTAGGAGGAAGTTATATGTAGCTAAACTAATATCATTGACATTAGCAATATTAATCCCCATAGCGGTACCCCACCTAGCTTTATTAATAAGTATTGGTGGAGATCTATGTTTCTCTAATCCAATAATCATGGTCAATATATTAGCATATAGGTTCATATGTGATTTAATAATAGTAACTTTGCTATTATCCTATGTACTTTTGCCTTCAATATTGTTAAATAGGTATATTTATGCATTATTGCTAATAATTACAATACCGTATGTCGTAACGTTAATAGAA
>CAYPZO010000038.1:0-5974 GCA_964415135.1 uncultured Desulfurococcales archaeon
TATGTGAGTATGCGGGATACATGGTGTTAGGTATTGCTGGTGTTGTTAGTGTTATCTCTATGGGTTTTGAAGTTATTGGTATTGTACGTGAAGGCGAGGCTATGAGTTGTCTTAAGAGGATCCTACTTGCAGCTGCATTAATACCTACATCAAAGTACATTTACAACTACGTAGCATTAGCGTTATCAAGTATAGCCTATATGATAATGCCTCCTGAAGCTATAGGCTGCTATGTAGGGCTTGTAAGTACTTTCCTAGTACTGCTTGTAACTCTTGGAGTCTTTACTTTGGGAGCAGCATTTGTAGCTGTATTAACTCTCGTGTTCATAATGTTGATTGCAGCTGCTACAAGATTTCTATTAACGGGTGTACTAGCTGGTTTATTGCCATTAGCTATAGCCTTATCGGTTGTACCCATTAATATCGTGAGGAGGATGGGTTTAAGGCTCCTCTCAATACTTTTCGCGCTATTATTTGTACCAATATTAACAGCAGCAATACTGTTCTTAGCGAATGGTGCTAGTTCACTATTACCAAGTGGTGGTCTTGTTGGAGCAGCTATAGCACTAATTATATGGCTTATTGGCTTAGGAGCTCCACTTATATCCATAGCTATTGTACATGAAGCTGGAGTAGGATTAGCAATAGCTACAGGTATACTATCCTATGCAGCAAGACCACTAATACAACCAATAGCAACTACAATAACGAAAACGCTTAAAGCTCAACCACCGGCAATAACGTGGATTCAAGAAAAAGCTCCTAGTGCAGCTACTAGAATTAAACATGTAGCTCAAAGACTACCAGTTGTATGGTATCTTGCCCATAGAGGTGTTACGGGTGTTGTACCAAAGCTAATAAGGGATCTAAGAGGCTATAGGAGAGCTCCTGTGGTTCTAGGCTCACCACCTAGAATGGCAGAGTCCTTTAAGGACTATGTAACATCATGGAGTAAGCTAGAGAAGAACCCAAATGAACTAAGAAAAGCAATCAATGAATGGATTAAGAGTAAGAGGTAGCTTAGTACACTACTCGTTTTCTCACGCTATTTCTTTAGGGATTATGGTGAAGCTATGGTTTAAGATATTCAAGCGAATACTAAAGACCACAGAACCAGTCGTATTAGCTAGGAGGCCATATAAACTACACTATTCAATTGCACCATTAGTTACCTCTGGTAGGATAATCAAGACATATACTTGTGGTATAGACAACTTATGTACGATAGCTATTGTTGAAGAAGAAGGTGAAATAAAATACTATGTTAATGAACCTAGGCCCTCGGATAAGGTCATAAAGTTCTATCCCATAGTCATGGACCATATAGCGTACACGAGTCCCCCACCAGAGAAAGTCGATAAAGAGTACATTGAAGGCTATGTTAAGAATGCAGTTATCGAAGCAATTGAGGGTCTAGGACTCGACACTATTCTTGGACCCTATGGAGTAAATGTTATGAAATATTACGTTGTTAGAGATGTAGTAGGCTATGGTCCCATAGACCCGTTAATGAGGGATCCCTTAGTCGAGGAGATTAGCGCTCTAGGACCTAGAGCTCCTGTAGAGATAGTTCATCGTGAAGTACATGAACAATTATGGATATCGACAAACATTGTATTTGAATCTGAAGAAGAACTTGCACAATTTGTTCAAAGGCTTGCCCAGAAATGTGGTAAGTATATATCGGTAGCATTCCCAATACTTGAAACCTCGACTCCAGGACCACAAAAACATAGAGTAGCATTAAACCTAAGCGATGTATCTGGACGTGGATCATCATTTGTTATCAGGAAGTTCCCTGAAGCACCATACTCCATAGTACAGCTTATAGATTTTGGAACTTTAAGCCCATTAATGGCAGCATATCTATGGCTCATAGTGGAACACCTAGGCTTTACCCTAATTATTGGCAGTATGGCGAGCGGTAAAACAACGATGCTTAACTCTATACTGTCTATGGCTCCACCCGATTACCGCATTACCACTATTGAGGATGTACCTGAACTCAGACTTCCACACCCTAATTGGGATCCCCTATATACACGCAAAGGCTATAGTATTGGCTCATCGCTTGACATAGACTTGTTTACATTAGCTAAATACGCCTTGAGAAGACGTGGCCAGATAATTAGTATTGGTGAGGTTCGTGGCGAGGAAATTCAGGTCCTAGTACAAGCAGCAGCTACAGGTCAGGGATCTCATTGCACGTTCCATGCTACAACTATAGAGGAAGTCTTTATGAGAATGACCTCACCACCATTAAATGTACAACCAGCATTCCTAACCCTTATATGGTCCATTATACTCATGCGACGAACGAGACTACCAAATGGTAAGGTAGGTAGAAGAGCTGTAAGAATATGGGAGATTACAGGAATAAAGTCGGGTTATGATGTCTTTACAGCTATTAAAACACAACTAGCTATTAGAAAGGCCATGGAACTATTGAGTTCAAGAAATAGTGTAGTAGACTTAGATAGAATACTTCTTGAAGTTGAGAAACATATACCTGGTATAAGATCAGCTATACCCGTAGAATACAAAATACTATTTACATGGGATCCAACAACCGATGAATTTAAGCCGGATAATCCAAATGAAGTTGTTGATAAATCTTATTCATTGCGTAGGGTTATGGAGTTTACAGGTCTAAGGCCTAGAGATTTAATTGAAGAGCTTAAAGAGAGAATAGAGTTTCTCCAAGGATTAGTCGATAAGAGAATCACTAACTGGAATGACATATACTTAGAGTTAAGGAAATTCTACGTAAATAAACGCTTTAGGTGATGAAAGGTGAAGACAAGAATTCTATCATACATATTATTGGTATTAGCATGCTTCTTCGCTTTACCTAGCCCAATATCTATGCTTCCTCCTCAACCAATAAGGTACGTTATAGTGGCAAGCCTTAGTATCCTATCCTTATTCATGAATTATGAATTAACAGGTGTAGTATTTGCTATTGGTATCTTGTTTCTATGGTTTAGTGAAGTTTTCTCTTCATTTTTCTTCATAGCATCATTCTTAGGCTTGATAATATATCATTCAGAGAGAAGAATAGATTTATGGCACTTGAAGTTATCTGCGATACCATTAACTCTAGTAGCATCATCATTGTTGTTAAGGGGGATTGAGTCACCAGTACTAATGATATTAAATTGTATAGGAGTCTCCTTAATATCGTTGAATAGCATTATATCATTATGGTTCTTTCCGGTTTCAACTATATTTCTTGTAGTTTCAGTTATGGTAGAGCATTACGGTTATGTGCCGTTATTGATTTCCTACTTTATTGGTTCATGTGTGCCTGCGTTAATCATAATACTTTGTGCATTAAGATCTATTCCTAAAGCTTACAAGCTTGTGCGAATGGATCATGACTTAAAGTATTTCTTTTACGCAGAATTAGTTAATGCATCCATATATATCATTATATTGGTTTTTGGGCTCATCTACTTGCTATTATATGAAGTTGATATATACCTTATATTATTTAGTGGTATGCTCTTAGCTTATGGTTTTAGTGGTATGTGCTACTTTCTCTATAAGGCTTTTACAATTGCCCCTGAACTTAAATTAAAACCGTTCAGGAGATCCATATCAACTGCATTTATTGTTAGAAGACCATTACTATTAAGAATAGCTGAAAGGTATGCTAATTCTATTGCTGATATGATTGTTAAGGCAGGTGTATTAGAGAATCCATTAATACTTGTAGCTAAGCACATGTTCTGTTTCATTACATTACTTCCATTATCTATAGTTTTCAGCATTAGTTTATCCATCATTTACCCGTCTACTTTAGGCATGATAATGTCGTTAATGGTATTGTCTACACCCTTAGTTATCATTCTATGGCCATATATAGTGTTACCCATGAAGATTGGTGATAGAAGGAGAAATGTTGAAGAGGAGCTACCTTGGTTTACATTACTTGCCGCAGCACTTCAACGTGCAGGCTTATCGCTTTATGAAGCGTTTAAGGCTGTTCTAGAAGTCGACCTTCTACCAGCTATTAAGAAGGAGGCGTTAATACTTAGGAAGAAAGTAACGGTACTTGGAAGAGATGCTTTAACAGCTATGGAAGAACTTGGTAATGAACACCCCTCTAAGGTTTTTAGGAATTTCATACATGGATACACAAGCCTCCTTAGAACCGGAGGCGATGTAGCAGGTTACCTTGAGTCGAGAGTCAGAGAATATCTCCAAATGCTTTCATTTAAAATGAAGACATATGCTGAAAGAGCTGTTACCTTTGGTGAAATACTTATAGCCACGTTCTTTATATTTACATCAGCTGTAGTTCTTGGAGGCATTATTGGTGGTGCAGACGTAGAAGTTATTGTTTATTCATATAATTTCCTTATAGCTCCGCTCCTATTTACACTAATGTTCTCTATGATACATTACACTCAGATTAAGATAAGGGACAGAATTACAGCTAACCATGTTATTGCAGCTATTCCTGTAGCTATTGCAGCTACACTACCATTGCTTACAAATATACCAATAGTTTACGCCATCCTATTAGTTCTTGGAGCTCTAGGTTTTGGCTATGGCATTCAATACCAATTACAATTAAGAAAGCTTAGAGCTATAGAATCAGCTATAGAGGATTTCCTTAGAGATATTGGTGAGTACAAGAAAATAGGTATAAATCCTGCTAGAGCTATAGAGTCTCTCTCAAGGAATAGAAGCTATAATCCATGTTTTGACCATATACTTAGATCAGTTGCAAACCAATTATCATTTATGATACCCTTATCACAGGTTAGAGTTCCTACAGGTTCATGGCTTGCTAGAATGGTCTTTTGGATTCTAGGTAAGATAGAGGATTCAGGTGGAGGATCACCACAAGTTATAGAGATGATTACTAACTTCTTTAGCGACTTCAACATTGCAAGAAAGCACATGAGGAGTACACTTAGACTCTACGATATATTAACGCTAATAACACCAGTACTATTAATAACGTCTATGGCTATGGTGATCGCGCTTTCATCCCTCTTTACAATGCCCGAAGAATTACAAGGAGTACCCTACCAGCTACCATCAATGAACGTAGTTGATCCATTAAATGTTAAGTTCTCAATAATTATATCATCAACAATATTAGCAGTACTTGCAGGTAAAGTTATAGACCTCACATTAAAATCAATGCTAAGGCTATTAATAGTTTCAACAATACTAGGTCTATCAATGATATTTGTAGAACCACAACTCATAGAACTTATGAAAACAATATTTGCACCACCAACATAAAGTAATTCCCCAATCTCTTTAACTAATGAAGAATAGTTTCACTAACCTACTTCTTCTACCAGGTTCTTCTACGCGGTAGAAGAATCCTACTACATAAACTTAACCCAGGTTCCTCCATAATTTCTACCCAGTCGGAGGTGATGATATGAAGAAGGTATGGTTAAATGAGGAAGGAGTGAAGACCCTTAATGAATTAAAGGATATGGTTAATTTACCTAAGACCAAGATAATCGCATTAGCACTTAAAATTCTCAAGAAAATCTTAGAGGATCCACATCTATGCTATAGCATTTTAACGTATCTCTCATATACGGATATACCATTATCTAATGAACTATATAAAGCGAGGAATAAATTGAAGCAAGCAGAATCTCTACGGTGAAGCGCCATTGATAGACATTAATGAGTTATTCAACCTGAGTATAAAGCCATTTAAGTCATTATATGATGTAATAGCCAAGTATTTAGGACCCGAAGCATCGATAGTTTATCTAAGTATATTATTTCTCTGTGTAGGCTATTTATTGGCGCACGTTAAAGCACCATTAGGTAAAAGAAACTTAACTCTAGGCTTCATATTAGTCTTAATCATTAGCTTATGGTATTCAGCTATACTTATCATTAAATTTGTTCTTGAACTACTTTAGCTTCTAATTTAGTCTAAAATCGATGGTTTACCACTACCAAATTATATACATGTATATACACTATT
>CAYPZO010000038.1:6074-12860 GCA_964415135.1 uncultured Desulfurococcales archaeon
TATATACACTATTAGGTGAATTCCTTGGTCTCGGTTCATGTACTGTTAATGGTGTTAATAATTAATTGGGTATAAGTGTTGGTTAGGGAAGTTGAAACTTTATGGTTTCGCGATACTCCATGGTATGAATACCCCTTACTTACATTGCCTTTGATAGGTGATGTTAGTTTAAGAAGAGTATTCTACATGTTCATATTCTCGGTTCCTTTATACATGGTGTTCTCCTTCATCGGTTACGGGTTTATGGGATTAGTTATAGGGTTGATAATAGGCTTTATCTTGTCAAGACCTCCTAAATCAGTTCATTTAGAACTAATATTGATTACAGCATTGACTAAACCTAGAATTCATACACCCTCTAGGAAGGTTAAAGTTGAAAAACAAGCTAAGCCTGTTAAGGTTAAAACGTTTAAGGATGAACCATTAAAAGTTTATGGAGTGCTTAGAGCTCCGGATGGATCACCTATACAGGGTGCAAAGCTTAAACTACTCATTGACGGTAAGCCCATTGCTGAAGGATTAACAGATGAAAGGGGTAGGTACGTATTCTATGTTAAGATTCCTGAGGGCCTTCATGTAGTATCGGTACTTTATGATAATCTTGAAGTTCTTCGTAGAAGCATTATTGTTGAATATAGGGAAGAAGGAATGGTGGTTAGAAGTGCTAAGGTCTAAGGAGGTTTTCTGGTATCAGGTTTACCCAACTTCATACCCAATATTAACCCCTGAGGAACAAGATGCCGTTATTGATGATTTTAAAGCCTTTCTAAATATGCTTAGAAAGCCTATAGACATATATGCTTTAAGGTATCCTATTGAAGTTGAACATGAAGATATTAAGGTTAGGGGTTGGGCCTACGAATTCTACATAGCCTCTCAAGAACCATTAGATAAAGTGCCGTTAAGGCTTACACCTCTTATATCACCACCAGAACTACCCATGCCTGAAGGAATTACTTCTAAGGCATTTATATGGAGGGGTACATGTTTTTCAGCAGTAGTTGTAACGGGTTTACCTTCAACATTAACCGAAGGGTTCTTCACCCAAGTACTAGAACATATACCGATAGTGAGGCTGAGCGTTATACCCATTAGAGATGACATAGCCTACACTATTATAAAGAAGAAGCATAGACTCATAAGAGCTATTGTAGCTAGCTATGAAGTTGAAGGAAGAATAGGTGATATGAAGATACGTACCGTGCATGAAAGAATATCAAGACTTCTTCACGAGCTGGTAAGGAGGGAAACAAGACTATTCATTACCTCACTTATAGGGTTAGTACCTGGCTCTTCACCTAAAGAGTCATGGGATAACGCTTTAGAGGCTGAAAGATTTCTAGAAAGCCTCGGCTTTGAAGCTGATGTGCCTAAATGGGTACATTATAAGCTTTGGCTTCACAACTTAAGCGTAAATATTTTCACGGAAACACATACTCTAGGAGCATTCTATCCCTTTATTTCAACTACTCTTACCGAGCCTGGGGGTATACTTCTAGGATTATCACTTATAGATGAATCGCCTATTACTCTCGATATATTCTCCCACGTAAACTATAATGTAATGGTGCTTGGAATACCTGGCTCAGGTAAATCAACACTGGCAAAAAAGATAGTATATAACTATGACAAAGCTCTTGCAGGAGAAATAGACATATACATAATTGATAGAACAGGAGAATACATCCCATTAGCAAAGGAACTAAAACTCCAAGTAATAGAACCCAAACATGGCGAAGAGCTTGGACTAGACCCAATATCCCTTCTACCTCCTGAAGCAGCTGTAAGATTCATAGCCGAACACACTAAAATGGAGCCTAGATACATTGCCGAATTAAGGAAACTTACACCTAAATCAAGATCTCTCGAGGAAGTATTAAAAAATGCTTCGCAAGACCTTAAAATGTACATTGAATCTCTCATTGAAGGACCCTTTGGGTACGTATTTAGAGGTAAACGATTAAATATCGGTAATAGGGTAGTAGTTTCACTACATAATTTATTAACAGATGAAGAAAAAGCACTAGTTGCAGGTCTTGTAGCACCTGCTTTTAGAATTAGCATCGAGAGAGCTCCTAGGTCTAAGAGGAAAATAGTTGTTATAGATGAATTTGCATACATGTTGAAGGATCCCGCACTCGCATGGTGGTGTGAAAGCTTCTCAAGAGATGACCGTAAATTATTTGCAGCATTAATATTCCTTACACAACAACCAAGCGATGTATACGGTAATTCTGTCGGTAGAACTATAGCTAGAAATGCAGCGCTAAAATTCCTATTAATGCACGACCATGACTCATTGAGGGAGGTTTCAGAACTACTAGGACTTACACCTATGGAGCAAGAAATACTATCCAAAGTCGATATAGGTGAAGGAATACTCCTTGCAGAAAACATTAGATTACCATTAAGAATAATCCTATCATCGAAGGAAAGGGAACTAGTCGAAACAAGACCATGGATTCAACCTACTGCATAATATTCTAATAGCTACCCAGGGGGTTAGATGAAGGGCAAAATTAAGGGTATTAGCCCAGTCATAGCTACGATAATCTTAATAGCATTTGCGATTGCTGCAGGCTTTATCGTGTGGAAGATTGTAGCAGGATCAGCTAAATCAACTACAGCTATATCACTTCAAGTAGTATCAGTTGACGCTAAGGCAGATGCTCTTGGGCAAAGAATAGCACTTAAACTAACGTTAAAGAATCCTGGGAATAGAGTTGTTCAGGTGAAGAGCATTACGGTAACATACCTTACAGGTGCAGCAAATCCACCTACAGTATCGGTAACGTGGAAACCAACACTACCAGCAAATATACCTGCAGGAGCATTAGTCGACATATCAGGAACAGCAAACGCTCCTCAAGGCACAACATTTGATGACGGAAAACAATTAGAAATCAAGATAACATATGAAGGACCTGATGGAACCGAAAGGGTTGAAACAACATATGCAACTATAACTAGGATGAGCTAAAGACGATGGTTAATCCCTATAAATTAAATAAATTCATTTTTTACTCAATTATAATTATCACCTTATTATCTCCTTTAATTACTTACTCAAGCATAAGGGTAGAGGTACATAATGTATTAGAGGAGTATGGCTTCAAGGACGTTACTTATAGGTATCTTAATACCGCATTTATTGTTGAATGGATCCCATTAGTCAATAACGTTACTTCATGTAGTATTGATGTGAGAGCGCCTGGACTTAAAGTCATAGAGGTAGCTAGAATTAACGACTACTCATGGAGGGTATTAGGTTATTTTACGAATAATACACCTATAGGGTATATTAATGTAACCTTTAAGGTAAGTTATTCTTGGATTAGCAGTAATGAAACGTTTAATGGTGTAGATGAAGTTAATTACACATTACACGTCATTCCAAGGCTCATAAGGCTACTAATAGCTTATGTAAATGATAGTAGGATTTACATCTATAACCCCGAAGGAGAGCTATTTCACGAGCAAGGTCAAATAATTATACCTATAGTCAAAGTCAAGGTAAATAACATGGAATACACTTTACTAAACATACGTAGGGGAGAGAAAAGGTTCGTCACTAACTTACCAAGGCGTGGTGCTAATGTTACTATTCTAGTAGACGATGATTACAATGGTACAATATCATTTAATTACCTATTAGATTTCAAGTTTAAGGTTCGTGTAAAAGTCGTTAGAGATTTGGATAAACAACCATTGAGCAACGTAAATGTAACGGTATATTCCCGCGAAGGTGTTTCCAATAACCTAACTGATAGTAGTGGAGTTGCAGAGTTCCATTTAAGTCCTGGCTTAGTACTATTTAATGCCTCAATTAATGGAAGATTTAGAACAAAAATTTTACGACTGGATAAGTCTATGAACATAACATTGGAATTAGATTATACTCCACCACAGGTTAAAGTCCTACGTGAAGGCTATCCCTTAACGCTAAACATAAGTGATGAAAGCTTTCCAGTACTAGTCATAGGTCCCGAGAACCATAAGTATACTATACTAGGACCTGGAGTTCATTACGTCTATATACCATATGAGGGTAGAGCATCGATTATTGTAGCTGATAGATGGGGTAATAATGTAACATTAAATGTATTACTAAATAAACCGGAGGATAAGACTATATATCACGTACTAATAGCGGTAACCCTATCATTAATAGTAGCTACATTAATTTCACTAATATTAGGTAGAACACCTAGAGAATGGTAATCATCTACTGCTCGTCTTGGTTTTAACTATTGGTGTTACTGTGAATTTAACGTCAATTGTTAGGGAATTGTCTAGAGAGTTAAACCTAATAGTTAAAGGCAACTATTTCGGCTCATCAATTATTCTTGAAGTCGATATACCCTATACCGATTTAAGTGATATAGAGGACGCTGTGGAATCAATAATTAGGTTCTTAAAGAAGTATGGCTTTAAGAGGGTTTTACGCGTAGACTTGGTACCTCAAAGTAAATCCCATTTACTCATTATCAAGGTTAGGAGGTAGTATTTTGAAATCCCCCTTACTGCTACCGTAGTTTATTATCCTAGTGGTGAGGTAACATGAAGAGAAGGAAAGGTATATCTCCAGCTATTACCACTTTAGTCTTAATAGGTATTGCTTTAGCTGTTGGAGCGTTAGTAAGCTATATCATTATTTCACAAACTAGGAGTGTTGCTACACGTGGAGCAACTATTAGTTTAACAATAGATGCACGTGATCTAGGAGGAGGATATACATCAATAAATATACAAGTTAAGAACCTTGGACCAGAGGATGTAGTACTAAACAGTATTGAACTATATAAGAGTAGCTCAAGTTCTCCCATTTGGACTAAGAATCCGGGTGCAAGCGTTAAGAGTGGTGGTACTTGGAGTAAAACCTACGTTGTTAAAACAAATCTCTCGACAGGCTCAAAGATCATGGTAGCTGTCTCAGGAGTAGCCTCCATATCAGGAACACCGGTATCTGCACACTCAACAGCGGAAATAATGCCCTAGGAAGAGAACAATGATGAAGAAAGCCGCTAGCGTAGCATTAGCTGCGCTAGTTATTTGCATAGCAGCTATATCAGCAGCACTTCTCGCTCTATCCATGCATTTCAGCCACTTAGCTAAAGTAGAGTCAAGCATTATGGAATCCAGTATACCATTAGAGAAACCTATAGTTCTATCAGCTTGGAGTTGGAGTGGAGATTCATTAACATTATTCTTGACGAATCCATTAAACAATACCATTACGGTAAAGGAAATACATGTAGTAACTAATGATAAGCAATTCAACTACACAAATATCATTACAATACCAGGTTGCAAGACCATTGAAGTATCTATACCATGTACCTCAAAACCATTAGCTATAGTTCTAACAGTTCTAGATAATCGAGGTGAAGTAGTTGTTAAGGAAGAGATTAATTAAGGCATCTTCAATAGCATTAACCTTCATCATCATGATTCTCGTGAGTTTATTGTTTTCAATGATAATTGTAGTTTTACTAGGAAATCATGCACTAGACATAGAGCAAGCATCAATAGCGTCAAGTCTTGGAGAATACCATAGGAAGATCACGAAACCCGTAGTTTACGGAATAGTTAATTCTACTGGAATGCTCATTAAGATAATTAATCCAACGGACATAGAATGTTATTTAACAAAGATAATTGAAGGAAATAAGACCTTATGGGAGGGAAACCTAAAGATACCACCACATTGCATAAAAGAACTCGCTATAAGGAATAACGTTACATCGAAAACACACGTAGCAGTTTACGAAGGAGTAATAGCTCCTGGAGACATATTCAACTTCAATGTAAGTAGCAACACTGTAACTAAAGTAAGTAGCGGTGTAGTATTTTGGGACGACTTTAATGAAAACACCTACGAGGAGTTATGGTTTGATGATAATATTGTTCCCGTTTATGATCCTATGGATCTTGGTAGGCCTGAACATTATAGAGATGAAGACCTAAGATTTGAGGATGGAGTCTTAACGATTAATACGAGATTCTATAAGGAACACGCTGAGCTTAGATCACCATTAATAACATTAAATAATGGCTATGTTATTGTAGCTAGGTTAAGATATCCTGGTGAAGGATATAAGTACCCCGTAGGATTCTACATTGGGTCAAAAAGAGAATACTTTGGTATAAGATTTAGCGAAAAAGATGATAAAATATACCTATTTGAGTCCAGTTCTAAGGAGTCACATATATTGATGTCACTAGACTTAACAAATAACTGGTACATAGTAGTTTACGACTGCGATGCGAAGAGACTGATACTAGAAAGTGATGATGGAGGAGAGCATGCTTCATCAACTATAAGCATGGAATTAAACGACATCTACTTATGGCTTGGTCAGGTTGGTGAGTATAAGGTTGTTGTTAAGAGGGAGCTTGAGGTTAAGCAATCTCCATGGTTTGATGCATATGATAATAAGGTTGATAGGACATATACCTTTCGCTTCCCAAGTAACTTAGACTATGTTAGCTACGTACAAGTATACTTAACGGCGACGACGGGTGAAGGTTTTAGGAATCCAAGTGGATGGCTTAGAGCTGATGGCAAGCAGAAGAGTCTTGGATGGTGGGGTAAGGTAGGTGATGAATACTATTATGGAGGACAATACATATACATAAACAAGAAAGTAAACCCATTAACATGTAGAGTTCATGCCTCATGGGATAATAGGATATGGTTTGCATACTACTTCCACGCAGTATACTACATCAAGAAAAAGGTAAAACAACCACAAAAAGAAATAGCACAATACGATTACGTAGGAG
>CAYPZO010000039.1:0-12764 GCA_964415135.1 uncultured Desulfurococcales archaeon
TTATTGGCTCTACTTTAGGAGTTTTTGTTCCTGCATCTCTCAATAGTATTGCATTTGCTTTTGGTAATCCCTTTCTAGCTCTCTCCTTATTTATAGGGTGTTCATCTAGTAATTGTATTGCTTTGATGGTGAAGGTATTTACTAGTTTAGCTGTTATTTTCGCTTCAAGGATGTTAACTAGTGGTTTAGATTTCATTATGTATGGTTTGTAATCCTTAACTGCTACTGATATTTGTCCCTTCCTTCTGTATGCTGGGTCAGTGTTTTCCACGTCACTTGATAGTTTATGGCCCTTACTACCAATGACTACTACTGCTCTATGAGCTACGGTAGCTTTAACCTTAACGTATGCATCATATATTCCAAGTTCTAGTCCATCAAGAGTTTTTGCGAGTTCCCTTGCTTCCCAGCTTCTTAAGCTTCTTCCAACTCTACGGTCAATTATTTTAAGAGTTTTTGGATCAACTGTAGCGAAGTTAGCTCTAAAGGCTACTTCAAATCCTTCCTTAAATTCCATGTCTGCTCCAATAGCTTCAATGGGTCCTCTACCTGTATAGCATTTAAAGGGGTCGTAGCTTAGAATTGATAATACAGCTGGATCGCTTTCGGGTGCTATTCCTTTAGCTATAGTATACATGGCACCACATTTACCTTTACGTGCTATTGAGTCAAGGTATGGTTTATTTGCCTTTTCTAAGCTTGTTGCCTCGTCCTGTAAGCTATCCGGTGCTCCATCTATTACGAGGTATATGAGTTTCACCTAGCTCACCTAGACTGTGTTATCTTAGGAAGTTCCATTCCCTGCTTCTATATTTAGTTTCAAGCTTCTTAGCTAGCTCTATCTCCTTCTTCTGTACCGTGTTCTCAGTAAATTCTACATTTAATGCTTTTTGGAATCCCCTTACCAAGTAGCCTATTACTTCTTCTGGCTTTACTTTTCTCTTAAGTTCTATTGATATTGTTGTAACCCATTGGCTAATGTTTAGGACTCCATGTGCTTTAAGCTTTATTCTTGGTGGTCTTAACGCCTTGCCCATAATCTCTAGGTTTGTTGATACTAAAAGTGTTCCATGCTGTAGTAATACATTTCTTCTCCTAATCTGTGCACTTCCTGATATCTTCTTCCTATTAACTATAATGTCATTTATGGGCTTAAATGAGGCATTTAAACCCAAGAATTTTAATGCATAAACAAGTGCACTACATATTCGCCTATAACTCCTCTCTATATTCTGGAATTCCTTTTTAACCTCCATTACTATCGCATATGTTAGCTCACCATATTGGTCATGATAAACAGCTCCACCACCAGTTATCCTACGTACGACAGGAATATTGTATTCTTCAACATAGTCTAAATTGACTACATCCTTTATTTTCTGGAAATATCCTATAGTTACTGCTGATGGTCTCCATCTATAGATTCTCAAGGTATCGGGTATCTCATTCCTTAGTCTTAATTCAAGCATTGCTTCATCAAGTGCCATGTTTTCATAAGGATCCCTATAACCATCAATTATAAGCCTCAAGTCATGTCACCTTAAGTTTTATTTTCTTGTCTTAGAATTTAAGAATTCATAGATGAAGTATATGAATGTTAGCCTAAACTCTAAGAGGTTATTAGTTAGAGCTAGTATTGGGACTTTAGCTGTACTTGGATTAGTAGACATTAAAATGAATGCACTTCCCACTACTGCCTACATTTTAGAGTATAGTGAGCAAGGATGTATGGCTAATTGCATGTTTTGCCCCCAAAGCAGTATTAGTAGGGCTAAAGACAAGGTCAGCAGAATTACATGGCCAACCACGAATTTTAGTCAAATTACCTATAGACTTAGACGTAATAGTATTGTGAAAAGAGTATGTATTCAAAGCATTATAAAGCCCTTCTTCAGAAATGAGCTTCTCAAGATACTAAGGGAGTTAAGTATTGAGGCCAATAAGCCTATTTCATCATCAGTAAACATAGTTGAAAAGCTTTGGCTTAAACAATATCATAGATACTCAGATAAGGTGGGTGTGGGTCTTGATGTAGCATCTCCAAGAGTACTAAAGTATATGAGAAAGCCTGGATCTTGGAGTTCATACTTTAAGTTTATAGATAAATGCCTTGAAATATATGGTAAGGGTAATGTTTATGTACACTTAATTATAGGTCTAGGGGAAAAGGATAGCGAAGTAGTTGAGGTTATGAAGAAGCTATACTCTATGGGTTGTAACGTAGCTCTATTTGCTTTCACACCAATTAAGGGAACTCCTCTTGAATCATGGAATCCTCCATCAATATATAGGTATAGAATATTTCAATTAATTAGACAACTACTGCA
Organism: uncultured Desulfurococcales archaeon; assembly: GCA_964415135.1. GTDB lineage: Archaea > Thermoproteota > Thermoprotei_A > Sulfolobales > WANQ01 > CAYXRT01. Next base: position 2,328 of record CAYPZO010000039.1, read on the forward strand.
TGAAGGTTATGACATAGAATCAATAGTCTTATTTAATGAAGACCGCATTGTCGGGTTAAGAAGAGGTTCATGGATGCGGGATGAAGAGCTACTCCTATCCTCAGTACTTACATCCGGATGTCCTCACTGTAATAGACCATTTTATAATGAGTCTCCTAAAGGACCGTTATACAATTACCCTACATTAGAACTTGTTAAGAGAGAACGTGAAAAAATATTATCTCAAATATATAAGGTGATTATTTGACCAACGCCTTTAATCCTAGTCAGAAATTTGTATCAATAAGCATTACTGGGCTTAAATGCGAACTTATGTGTAGGTATTGTAAGGGGAAATACCTTAAGGAAATGATTCCTGCTACTACTCCTAGAGCATTATATGAAACCATCAGGTATTATTATAGAAGAGGGTTTAGAGGATTTCTTATAAGTGGTGGATTTACAGTTAGGGGATTCTTAAATGTTGAACCCTTCTTACCAGTTATCAAGGATGTAAAAAGGGAGTTTAGAGATATAGTTATTAGTATTCACCCGGGCCTCATAGATAAGAGCCTAATTATTAAGTTAAAGGAGGCAAAGATCGATATTGTTGACTTTGAATTCTCACTAAGTAAGCTATACATACGATATGTCAAGAATATGAAGAAAGCTTCCCCCATGGATTATTGTAAGACCTATGAGCTTCTTGAAAAGTATGGACCACCATACATTGCTCCACACATAGTAATTAACCCATTCACCGAAGAATACGAATATGAGGTTGCTTTCCATGAGCTCGAATACTTACATGACCATAATCCCCATATCATGGTATTGCTTATCTATATACCTACACCAAATACTCCCTCTTCTAACGATGCAGTTCCAGGTATAAGTTATGTATCTAGGATATTCGAACATGCAAGGAGGTTATTTAAAGAAGTATCCTTAGGATGTATGAGACCCCGATTAGGAAACTACAGAGTTTTAGTAGATAAAATAGCATTAGATTATGATTTTGATAGAATTGTTAATCCACATAAATCTCTCATGAGTAGAGTAAGAAGTGTTATTGGTACATGTTGTTCTGTTCCAAAAGAACTTCTTCATTTATTCCAATAGGGCTTGGGCTAATTGAATTAGTAATGCTTAAAAGTAGTGTAATTTGAAATGATGTAGAAGAACGAGGTGAGGGAAGTAACATGTACTATCTCATAGTGCATGATGACTTAGACGGTATCGCGTCAGCAGCACTTTACTGTAAGTTAAAGAAAATACCCTTAAATGAAGTAGTATTAGAATTTAGTAGTCCAGCTACTTTACCCAATACACTAAGTAGTCTATTAAAGAGACGTATAGGTAATGAAGATGTAATTGTAATTGCAGATCTAGGCTGTAACGCAACTACATTTAATGAATTAGTTAAACTAATATCAATACTAAAAAATAAGGGAGTTAAAATTGAATGGTATGATCATCATATTTGGGATGATATGTGGGTTAAGAGTTTCTTAGACCTAGGTGTAAATCTAGTAGTGGATACTAGCACCTGTACAGCTGAGCTCATAGTTAAATCTCTTGGTTACGAGCCTGATGAGTTATCTAAGGCAACTTGTGCTGCTGATCTATGGAAGTGGGACCACAATCTAGCACCATACCTATACAGGTTAGCTTATATCTGCGAGAAACGTGGATTACTACATGAGTTATTTAAGAGATTTTATGAAGGAAATATACTGGATGATGAGTGTCTGAAGCTTATAGAAGATTATGTTAGTAAAGAAATTGAAAACTACAATAAAGTTCTAGAATATACTAAGGTCTCCAATGTGAATGGATGTAGAATAGCTGTAACAATTAAAGATGAAGGACCTCCGAGCAGAAGTCATGTAGCACACTACATTATGGCTAGAAAAAATGTTGATGTAGTCGTAGTATATGAGATAGGGCATGGATTATCATTTAGGTCTATGAATGTTGATGTAAGAAGTTTTGCTAGAGCTCTTGGTGGTGGTGGGCATCTTAGAGCAGCTGGTGCTAAATTACATATTCCGCTTCATGTTAAAATTTTATCATTATTCTCTAGGAAGATATTATTAGCATACATAGAGAAAATAGTTAGAGAGACAATTAGCAGGATTGGTTGTAATAGGATATAGCTTTAAAGCTTCAGGTGTTCATTAAAGAATTTAATTTCTAAAAGCTACTACCTTAGGAAGTGGGACTTTAGCTCTGGGATATTTAATGAGGATTAACATAGCAATAATATGTCCAGAGAACGTATTCGGTAATATCTTGGGTAGGTTTAAGTACATATTATTATTATTGATTATTATGGGCTTTAACATTACGAGCGCTCAATTCAACGCAGCTGATAACTCTGATAACGTTATTATAGTTACCGTTCCCATACCATTCTTTAAAGAGATAGTTGAGGAAATAGCATCACCTTATGTTATAGTTAACGTACTTTATCCTGAAGGAGTTGAACCTCATGAATATCAGTTAACTCCTAAGGAAGTAGAGATAGCTTCTAAATCGGATTTAATTATAAGTACATCGCACTTCCCAGGAGAAATAAAGCTCGAGGAAATGGCTAAGAAGGGTCAGATTAAGGCAAAATTAATTACACTAAGAGACTTCATGAACTATGGCTTAAAATTACTCATTAACCCTTATACGGGTAAGGAGAACCTGCACGCATATTGGACTAATCCTTTGAACTCTATAGCTATAGCTAGAGCTATAACTGATGCATTAAAGGAAATAGATCCACAACATTCTAGCTTTTATGAAGCTAGATTTAATTTATTTAAATTGAAAATCATAAAGGCTGTAGAATTATTGAAGAATTATTTTCTATCAATTAGTAAATCCGTTAAAGTAGTTATTACTATCCCTGCTGAACAATATTTAGCTGAATGGCTAGGAATGAATATTGTTATGTTTATCGTGAAAGAACATGGTGTAGAACCTACACCTTCTGATTTAGAGAGATTAGCGAGTTTAATGAGGGATGGTAAAGTAGATATAGTGCTCATGTCTGAGCACGTTAAAGATACTAAAATTGGACAATATGTTAGAACTCTTGCCCTGCAATATGGAGTTCCTATAGCTTACGTTAAGATATTATGTGGTGAAGGTATTGGTGTAGGAGAGCTTATTTCATATAATATGGCATCAATAATTACAGCCCTAATGCAATCGCCAAGTACTTCTAGAGATACTTCAAGTAAAATCTACCTATATATGATATTAATTTTGCTTACGATTTCATTAATCGAATTTGGGGTGATAATATACTTGAAGAGAAGATTGCAGTTAGAGTAGAAAAATTAAGTGTTGGATATAAGCAAGGTTTACCGGTATTACATGACATAACGTTTCAGCTTCAATCCTCTGAATTTTTAGCTATATTAGGTCCTAATGGTGCCGGTAAGACTACTCTGCTTAAGACACTTGTAGGCCTATTGAAGCCGTGGAGAGGCACAGTCAATATACTTGGATACAATATTGTAAAGGATTTAGGGAAAGTAAGGAGGTTTATCGGTTATGTACCTCAACTTGAGAGAATAAACCTTGATTTGCCATTAAGGGTTATTGATGTAGTGTTAGCTCCAAGAATTATTAGAAGTGACATAGCGTACATTAAGCATAGAGAAAAAGATGTAAATGAAGCCATGACTCTTCTTGAAATGGTAGATCTAAAGGAGCATGCTTATAGCCTGTTTACAGAACTTTCTGGAGGACAACAACAAAAGGTTTTAATTGCTAGAGCCTTAATGGCTAAACCTAAACTACTAATTCTTGATGAACCTTTATCCATGGTTGACCCCATTTCACGTATTGAGATAGCTTCACTTCTAGGTATGATTAAGAAGGAATTCGGTATAACAATTATTGTTTCAACACATGATATTAATCCACTATACGAGATCACCGATAAAGTCTTACTGCTAAAGGATGGAAGGCTCATAGCATTCGGAAGTCCAGGTGAGGTTTTAAATTATGAACTCTTATCTAAAGTTTATGGTTCTCACATAAGGGTTATACCCATAGCTGATAGGATGATCTGTATTCTTGGTGATGCCCATGTTTAATATTCCACACTATCTAGTGAATGCTATTTTAGCATCAATATTATTATCCGTTATTGTTGGCTCAACGAGCCCGTTTATCATAATGAGGAGAATGAGTTTTCCAGTAATGGTGTTACTTCATTCTGTATTAGCGGGAGGTGCATTAAGTGTTATTGTTACATCTTACTTTAAGATATACTCCCTAGAACTAGAATATGCCATTACACTATTATTCGTTCTCTCCTTAACCTTATTTATTGCCTTTTTGGTTAAGAGGGGGATTAGTGTTGATATTGCAACTAGTATTGTTGTATCCTTAACTTCAAGTCTATCAGTTATTTTCATTGGTTTAGCTGCTACAATAAGTTATGAGGGATTAGCTAGGATTTGGGGTTATCTACTTGGGGAATTCTATCTCTTAACTATTGATGACTTAATGTTACTACTACTTACCGTTATTATAACGCTAGCCATCGCTGTATTGTTTGGAGCTAAGATAGTGGTAATGAGTTTTGATGAAGAAGGTGCTGAAGCTCACGGACTAAATATCACATTTTATCACTATTTATTATACATTATCGCATCGCTAGTCGTTGTTGTCGCTGTAAGAGTTGTTGGCGTTATAGTAGTTCATATAGTCCTATTAGTTCCAGGAATAATTGCCTTAAGATATCCTAGTAATCTTATGTTAATGATATTAGTTGCCTCATTTATTTCTTTGATTTCATTTCTTGGGGGAATAGCATTCTCGATGATATTTAATCTTCAACCAAGCGGTTTTGCGGGTTTAATATTATTTCTGACGTATATGGTAGAATTCATTAAAACTAGGGTTAAGAGTAAGTAGGGGTTAGGGGTAGTATCTTGCCCAAGGCATATACTAGATTAGGGGATGATGGTTTTTCGTATTCACCTACATTTAATAGAAGGCTTCCAAAGGATCATGAAATATTTGAGGTTCTCGGTACATTAGATGAACTAAATTCATATATAGGGTTAATAGTTAGTAAGCTACGTAGTATTAGCAAGATACAGGATATGATAAACGAGCTTATATGGATTCAGAGAGTATTATTTAAGGTAGGTAATTCGATTGTATCAAGGAAGCGTGCTATAAGTGAGGATGATTTAAGGAAGCTAGAAGAAATAATTGATGAGCGCTCCAACGTTATTAACTCTATTAAGGGCTTTGTATTACCAGGGGGTCACGAAATCGCTTCCTTGCTTCACATTGCTAGAACTGTTTGTAGAAGATGTGAGCGGAGAATAGTCAAGTTAATGAGGCAATACGAAGACGTAATTGACCCATTGGTTGTTAAGTATATTAATAGGCTTAGCAGCTATCTCTTTATATCAGCTCTCTATGTAAATAAGTGCTTAAACATAGGTGAACTTTGGGTTGAGTCGGCCCAGAATACTCGTAACAAATGATGATGGAATTTTTAGTGAGGGATTATGGCTACTATATGAATCAGTTAAGGATTTAGGAGAAATAATTGTCATTGCTCCTGAAACATCTAAAACAGCTACGGGGCTTTCATTAACTATAAGTGAGCCTTTAAGGCTATTAAGGGTAGAATATAGGGGTATTAAAGTATATTTAACTAATGGTTCTCCTTGTGATGCTGTTAATATAGCTTGCGAACTATTCGACGACATAGATCTGGTCGCTGCTGGAATTAATATAGGTGAAAATACTTCTCTTCAGAATATTCTTGCTTCAGCAACAGTTGGTGCAGCTTTTGAAGCCGCGTTACATGGTATTCCTGGAATAGCGTTTTCAGCTAATGTGAAGAGGAGTGAAGAACTACTTGACTCTGCTTATCGGGAAATAGCGATGCAAGTTATTAAGCATTTGACCTTACATGTGCTGAGAAGAGGGCTTCCCAAGGCGGTGGATGTACTCAATATTAATTTTCCAAATAAACTTCATAGACAGGTTAAAGTGAAATTAGTTCCTCCAGCAAGAATGAGATTTATTGAGAAACTTGAGAAGAGAGTAGATGTAAGAGGTAGAGAATATTATTGGTTATATGGAGTTGAAATTGAACCTACACCAAATACTGATACCTATGTTGTTGTTTATGAAGGGAATATAGCTGTTACTCCATTATCGTTGAATCTAAGCCCTATCTCAAGAGAGCCTTTAAATGAGTTAAATGAAATCGTAAGGGAGATAGAGAAAAAACTAATACAGCTATAATGTATTAATGAGAAATACGTGGTGATCCCTTGAGCAATGACTTAGCTGTAGAGTGGAATAACCTCGTCGAAGAAATAATTAAGTGTAGAAAATGTAGATTGCATACTCTAAGAAGAAACCCTGTTCCAGGCGAAGGACCCCTAAACGCTAAGATAATGCTTATTGGGGAAGCCCCTGGAGAAAAAGAGGATGAACAGGGAAGACCTTTTGTTGGACCTGCAGGTAAATTGCTTAACAAATTACTTGAATCAATAAATTTGAATAGAAATGAAGTATTCATAACCAATATAGTTAAGTGCAGACCTCCAGGAAATCGTGATCCACTAGATGACGAGATCGAGGCATGTATTGGTTATTTGTGGAGGCAAATAAAGTTGATTAAACCTAAGATAATTGTTGCCTTAGGTAGACATGCAGCTAGAACTCTATTCCGTGCAGCTAACTTGAAATGGGATTCTATGTCCCAAAGACACGGACGTATACATGATATTGAAGTACTAGGAGTAAAGGTAATATTAATACCCACATATCATCCCGCAGCTGCACTATATAACCCTAGGCTACGCAAAGTCCTTGAAAGCGATTTTAGGAAAATAGGTGAAGTACTAAGATCAGAGCTAAAACCGTCAAAGCCTAGAACTCTCCTTGACTATCTGTCTTCTAGTAGCCGTAAAATATCCTAAGACAAATCCTAGTAGCGTAACTGTTGCCAACACTAGAATGTATTTAGGCAATGAAATTAATTCTCCTTGCGCTGCTCTTATCTCATATACTTTTATTGGCTTCATTCCCTTCTCTGCTAAGTATATGAGTAGTGGTGTTGCATAGGTATCTGCCATTTTAAGCCATACAATTCTATAGCTTAGAGGACCATAACCTGAATATTCATAGTAATATATAGCATTTATCGGCATATAGCCTGCATTTATTAGATATGCTACTTCGCTCCCCACCAGATATTTTATCAATGTTATGTGTTTGATCATAGAGGTTTTATTTAAGTTATTTAATGTAGCATACGATAACGATGTAGTGATAGTACTTATTATATCAAGTGCCTTAGCATATGACATCACCAGATCTCCTTTAGAATAACATTTTTTCGCTTCATCTAGCTTTAATTCTAATTGTCTTACGTATTCTTCAAAACCCTTACTAGAGTATTCTATGAGAGCCTTAAGGTAATCAAGTAATCGTTCAGCAATGTTAATGGATTTCTTAGTTATATTCTTGATTTCATTTATGGTGATATTAAATGATTTATACTTTGATAATTTGATTAATAAATCAAACCATAACTTAATGGTTTCTACTCTAGCTTTACATCTACTAAGTATTAATGCTTTATTCGTTGTCTCATTGTATTTACCATAGCTATTCAATAGCTCAAGGGCTAGATCTATTCTTGAAGCTATAGTCACTAGTAATTCCCATACGATATAGTCTATGCTTTCCAAATTGTATTCTTGAATCTTAACCATCATTTCATGTACCGTCCTGTTTAGCTTCTTATACTCTTCATTAAGAATATTGATGTCTTTTGGTATTGAAATGAGCGCGTATGTTAGTGTTAAGTTTAAGTACATTGTATAAGCAATACTTGCAGCGGAGTAATATTCTTGATTCTCCATGGCTCTTTGGAATTCTCTTCTAAGTTCGCTACAATATTCCAATGAATTGTTAATTAGCCTTTGCAATTCAGGTGAAATACCCTGCTTTCTAGTTATTTCTATTAATTTTTCCATAACATCATCTACTTTACCATATATCGTGAGAGCATCCTCTCTAAATAATTCCATCATCTTGTATGGCACTACGGGTTTTAAGTACTTCACTATATCCTTATGTGTAAGCACTTGAAATGCTTCAGTAATAGTGCTAACTGGTATTAATTCTACATTAAGTTTTTTAGCCTCTCTTAATACTTCATCATTGATATTGGCTCTAGGAAGAACAAATTTATGTATATTAGCATTGGCAGCAGCTCTTAATTTAATTAATACGCCTCCAACAGCTTCTACACCTCCATCAATATTTATTGCACCCGTTATTGCAACATCACTAGGTAACTCTTTGTTCGTAATTAGCGCCATTATTGATAATGCAAAGGCTAAACCAGCACTAGGTCCCTCTATTTTTCCTGACTTAATTCCAGTTATACTGATGACAACGTCTACATTCGTTATATTTACTCCAAGAATTTTCTCAACAACTAGTTTTGCGAATCTAGCTGAGTAAAGGGTATCTACTCCTATATCCTTAGGTCCCACTATGACTACATCTCCTTTACCTTTAGCAAACCATACTTCCACTAAATGGATGTTTCCCTTACCTTCACTTGTAACTGAAGGTACATGTACCTTAACTTTATGTATGCTCAGCTGAGCATCTATGATCAGGGGTTCAAGTAATATATGAAGTACAATGAGGTTTAATATAATTAATGATATTACTAAGCCTCTGCGTTTAAGCTCCACTATTACTCCCTAGCTTAAATCTAGGATTAAAGGTATATAATAACGCTATGGAACTATAAATTCAAGAAGTATATTACCTTTAATTCTAGTGAATAATACCATAAGCTACCATATATTGTCACCTAGCACTACATTTATCTAAACTAAGCTGAATATATGTTTAAACTGGTGCTTATGGTGACAGATGGAGTTAGCTTAAGTAGTAGAGAAAACAGAGAAGCTCTTGAGAAAATAGCTGAACTAGTAGAAAAATACAAGGAAACTATGTATATAGGTATAAGCCTTCAGAGGAAACTATCAGGATACGATAAAGATAGGTCTTAGGCAATAAACTTTACCTTGTAAACTTCATCTAATTTTAAATAATGAAACTTCCAATATAGAGCTAAATCATTTAAGTAGCATAAGCTTTAATAATAATCATAGGTAGCGTTTAGGGGTATTTTATGGAAGCTGAATTAAGAGGAAAAATTGATGAGCTTAAGAAGTTCTTGGAGGAGAAAATTCAGAGCTTAAAAAGAGAACTAGAACTTTATGAACTGATACTAACTATTCTTGAACTTGGAGCTGAACCTGAGATTAGGAAATTTAAAGTTAGGCCTGGTGAAAGAGTTATTGAAGTTAAGTCAAACAAAGGTGTTCATCTAGCTAACATGATTATAGGTAAAGACTACATTAGGATAATACCTTTAAGAAAAGTTGATTATAATTCATTAGCAGTTAAGGAATTCCTTATAAAGTATCTTGATGGTCTTAGAAAGAAATTTGAATCTGATCCCGAAAGAGATGTAGACTCTATATTTGATTATGAGATTAAAGTTGAAAAAGATCACATTAAGGAGATAATGATTAGAAACGCGAAAGAAATAATAAATGATGATTTAAAGATACTAGAACTCAAGGCAGCAATAGAGTATAGTTTTCAGTAATAGAGAAGCCCTCAGTGTAACACTGATCAGGCATCCCGTCTTCTTACCTACTTGCCGGGTACTCTTCATCGGCCCATATATTAGCATTCACTCTAAGCTCATTAAGTTTACGTCCCTAAGAGATACCCTCTATACCCATAGGTAAACGTGTAGGAAAAACACCGTTTACTTATATATCATTATGTATGGTGGTCTCACCAATATATCTAGGTAGAAGTTTCTATCCAGTAGAGGTTTCTCTACATACACCTCAACCGTAAATGTAACATTTACGGTGCCCTTTAACTTCATTAATGGCTTTAAACCCTCATACTCAAGCGTCTTCCGAGACAAAAATGTAAGTTCTGATGAAACTATATCAAAACTAGACCATCCCTCCTCTTCTTCACCACTATATCCTGGAATGCATCTACAATCTATGAATATGAATGTAAGTACACCAGGCATGGAAGGGTCGCGTGATACTTGCTCTCCATTGATGTTTAACCTTATTACTATTAATATGAAGTAACGATCTAAATCCTCCTTCACAGGATTATGTATTCGCACACGTACTGGGAGACCTGGAGTTATTTTAAAGTAATATGGATTTCCAACAGATTTAGGTATTTTATATACTCCTTGGCTTATGTTTTCTGGTAAATTGAATGTTACATTTATAGTTGTACTCCATACTTTCATGTAATCTGAAACCCTTTGAGGATATATCTTAAGCTCAAGCCTTTCATTACTATATCTTGGGAAACTTATTTTAGCATTAATAAACTTAC
>CAYPZO010000040.1:0-12583 GCA_964415135.1 uncultured Desulfurococcales archaeon
TAATAGCTTCATTAATATTAACTGATTATCCTATAGGCATAACATACCTAACTGGGATTCCATTATCTATCCTAATGATATTAATACTTATTAGCTTCCTTGCAATGATATTTACTCCACTAATTTACACTATGAAGTATACAGCTCCACTCTTTGGTGAAAAGGAGGTTAGGAGAAGAGATTACTTATATGCATTACTTGCTCTCATACCCGTGATAGCTGGACTTATAATCATATTCCTTATAATTGCGTTCATGCCTTCATCAATAGCTGAGATTTTATCTAAACTCCCAATCCCCTTAGGAACAGCGATATGGTTTATGCTCGGATTGGCATAGTTTTTACATTGTCCATGATTGTAGACAAGTTCCTGACCCCAAAGTTCCAAAAACCCTAGATCCTTGGATTACTGATATGGTAAATGAACTTGTAAATAAACTTAATGTTAAGCCATTTAAGAGGATTAGAGTTATTAGAACTATTGGTGGAAAAGTAGCTAATGCTATGGTTACAGGAATAAACAATAGAGAGCTCATATTAACTGAAAAACTATTAGAAGTCCTAGATAAGGACGAACTCAAAGCAGTCCTCGCACATGAGGTAACTCATCATAAGTATAAGCATGTAGAATTATCAATGATAATATGGGTTGTTACAGGAATACTAATATTTTCAGCTTTTAGTTATGGAGTAGAGTATTTAAGGAGGTTAAGGTATTCTATGATAGATTCTTGGGAAACAATATTCTTCATAGTATATATGGTATTGTATATTATAGCATTTGCTTCGCTAATATTAATTTCAAGATATTTTACTAGAAGAGCTGAAAGAAAAGCTGACCTTGAAGCGGCTAAACTGGTTGAGGACCCAAGAGCTTACATTAGGGCATTGGCAAAGATAACAGTAGTTAATCTTGGTCCCATGAAGGTAGGTAAGATATTGGAGAAGTTTGAAACACATCCACCACCATTAAAGAGGATGTTAGAAGCCGCAAAGGTCTATAATATATCTGAAGAAGAAGTAAAGGAAATAATAAACAATGTAGTAAATGAATTATCAAAAGCAGGGTAGGCTATCAGACCAATAAGACTAAAACATGTTCCCCACAAACTAACTTAGAAAAACATAAGTTTTACACAAAACTTAATATGGTACTAAGACGTATCCAAGTGGAGGTAAAAATCTATTTGAAACAACCTAATGGAGTAATCGCGTTCTTAACTGACGTGGGTTATGTAGACTCATATGCTGGAAGCATGGAGGGCGTCGCGCTAAGCATTTGCCTAAACGTTAGGGTAACATGTATCACCCACGGGATACCTAGCTTTGATATATACGAAGCAGCCTTTACACTCTTCAATACATATAAGTATTTTCCTCACGGAACCATATTCGTAGTTGTAGTTGTTCCAGGCGTAGGTAGTTCTAAAAAACCTATACTAATAGTAACAAGGAACTACTTCTTCATAGGACCTAACAATGGAGCCTTAATCACAGCAGCAGAAGGTGATGATATTGAGGAAGTGTTTGTGCTAGACAAGTACAAATACTTCAGGAAGCCTATTTCAGAAACCTTTCAAGGACGTGACATGTCCTCACCAATTGCAGCATATCTTGTGTGTGGTGTTTCCCCGTAAGAATTAGGATCTCCTATAGACCCCAAAGCTCTTACTAAAATAGACTTAGGTTTTGGATTTAAACATTATGATGATTGTATTGTATTAAGAGTTATGTACATAGATAAATACGGTAATATTATTCTATCAAGCCATTATAGAGAATTAGCCCGTGAATTGCAAGTAGAAGTGGGTGGCATTGTAAGAATTGAAGGTAAAGGCAAAACAGTGAAAGCATATATTGAAGAATCATTCTCAGGCACAGTAAAAAGGGACGTTAATCCTATATGGTAATAGCTATGGATTTGCTGAGCTAGCAATTAATCAAGGTAATGCTGGAGATTCGCTTATGGTTAAGAGAAGAGATGAGATAAGGATCTGTAAATATACCTCGTAGCTATCACAATAATGTATAATGTTCCCATTTACTTCTCATCTTTAACATGATTATAAGTCCAGAGAACATTAAAATAATGCTAGACGCTAAACATGCATAGATGTATGTTAATAATTTTTCAGGAGGGTGCTTTTCTATATTAGTAATTATTGTTAATGCTTTTTCGCTTGATGACCTTGCTTCCTGTAGGTATTTTTCAAGTCCTTCTGAAGGGTATTGTTGAAGCAGTAGTTTAAGTGATTTTACATATGCTTCTAGCTTATTTGGAGAAAGGATTTCAGTAAACTCCTTAAACTCTTCAACGCATTTCCCTACTTCATTCGGTGGTAAAGATTTAATGAATTGTAGTGCTTCTTTAGCTACTGTGGATGCCTCCTTTAGAACCTTCATAACCTCTAATAATTTACTTGGATTAAGTACACGTATTATGGAGCCTATTCCACTTACATTTTCATAGTTAGATAGCTTTTGCAATACATCTAATGTCTTAACATACCAGCTTGAATGCGTAATATTGTAGAATCAATTCATGTATTCTTCAATAGCTATGAGATTAGGATATATTTCCTCGTATTTCTTAACTGCATCTTCTATATTAGGCTCAAGCTTTACTATCTCGGAATGACTTTTTACAGTTACATCTAATAGGTCTCTTAATTCATAGATTTCTTTATATATTCTTAGAGTATTTTCGATGCCTAAGGAATGAAGACTAAGGTATACTTCATTAATCATTAAGGTATAGTTCATAGTTTCAAGGTAAATAGGTACATAGAATGCTTGGATTACATATAATGCTATTAAACTTAATGGTAAAATAGTAAGTCCTACACCCATGAGAAAGCCGCTCATTATTAATTGCTTTTTAATCCTGTATGTCATGTAAGTCTACCTCGTGTTATAGTGGAATACCTATTGAGCTTTTATATTGGAGTTTTGAGTAAATATACTATCATAACAGAATAATAATTGATTGGTCAGTAACCGGTGCATCAGTCATTTTGTCCTAGACGGGGTTGAATCATCATTCCTCTATTAATTTATGGTTAACGGTAAAATAGGTTTATGTGTTTATTACTTCTTTTTCTCAATAACTATTAGTTTATAGTCTTGTAGCTCCTTTATTGTGAATGTTAATGTTCTCTCCTTTATTTTGTATTCTATTTTTGTATTAGTTAATGGCTCATAGACTACGTAATTGTCCATGTTGACATTATTTATTGCTACTTCTATGTTATGTACCGGTATTATGGTTCTTGGCGGATGCATTGCAACGTTTTCACTAAATCCTGGTAGTTTGTACTTTGACGAGCCTGTTGGTCTTAATAGTATTCTCTGATTTGTTGTTTGATTTAATAAGTGTATTATTATCCTAGTGTTATCTTTTGACCTGTATGCGATTACTCTTACTGTTTCTGGAGCGTTTGTTATTATTGGTGGTTTAGCGTTTGATGCCCATTTTATGGAGTTTATTATTAGTGTCTGGTATTCTGGTAGTCCTGTTCTCCAATACATTCTACCTAGCTGTCCTGTAAAGTACACTACTCTTCCCTTTCCTATAATGTTTGTTATTATTGATGGAGAGTCTAGGGTATTTCCTGGTGGTGGAGCTGATTTACCTAATGTGTATTCATAGCCGTATTCTCCTAGTGCTTGTGCTATCCTAGCTATAGTTTCTCCCTTCACGTTTCTAGTAAGTACATGGTATGCTAGGTCTCCTTCGGTTCTAGTGTTTTTGAATTCATAGCTCATATCTCCCCATAGTATTAGCTTAGTACCTATACCTTCTGTTATTGCATGATCTTTTTCTAATTGAATATAACTCCACGGTACTTTAAGTAATCCATAGTAATGTGCTCCAATTAGGTTGCTTAATGCGAAGTCATATCTTTCATTTCCTTTCTCGGTGTAGAGTGATGTCTGATATGATGCTATTAGTCCTCCTCCATTTACTACATATCTTTCTATTTCTTTTGCCTGTTCATCTGATATACATGCAGTATTTGCCAGGATTATACACTTGTATTTTCTTAGTTCTTCATATCTTATGTCCGGGCTGACTATGAATTCTACTGGTATGTTTGAATATAAGTTTGCAAAGAAGAACCCCCTTACTTCGCTAGTATATGGTTCTGGTTTATCTTTTCCATACCAATCTCTTGTACTACTCGAAAATACTACTCCAACATATCTTAATGGTTCAACATCATCCATGTAATCTTCTATTCTTTCTATCCTTGAGAATTCCTGTGCTATAACGTCTAATAATCTTTTATCTTGTATATATGATGATAGGAAGATTAGTACGAGTGGTGATCCACCTGCAATGAATATTTCAAGTATGCCTTGCTTTATTGCTGTCGGTGTTGTTGCTGTTGGTGGTCTATACATGTGGAAGTAGTTTCTTGATGCCCATGTAGGTTTTCCTCCGCTAAGTGCTTGTGTTAGTTTAACCATTTCTATTAGGAATCCCATTGGTTCATGGTCCACTTCACTGCATTCAGCGAATACCACGTCTAGGGTATCTCTTAGTTCTTCTACTATTCTTGCTGTTCTCCCACCCCAGCCAGCTGGGTGATTATTGTAGATCAATGGGATATTGGTCCGACTTAGTTCCTTCATTTTCTTCTTTATCTCTTTTATCCTCTTGGCTACTATGCTATATCTCCATTCCCATGCCTTCCTCCATTCTATGCTATTCCAGTCCTGTTTGGTTGGTAACTCGTAACCTGTATCCTTTTTGAACTGCTCTTTACAGTATTTGCAGTAGCATGCTCTACCTAGATCTGGTTGATATCTAAATGAATCCAGCATTAATGCGTCAACATTGTATGCTAGTGTTTCTTCAACCTCCTTTAATATTATATCCTTGAAGGGGCTATTAAGACATGCTAATGGCCATTCAAAGTCTTCTACGCTTGTTTTTACTGGTATACTATCTAATGCTATAACTTCGCCATTAATGGTTCTTTGAACCCAATCCGGGTGCTCACGATATAACCATTTATTTGAAGTATGAGCTATCATTACCACAACTTTTACATCTTGGTTCTTAGCGTATTCTACGATTTCTTTTAAGAAGTCATTTCTTGCTTTGGGATGGGCGGGGTATACCTTGCTTTTATAGAATGTTCTTCCCCATCCATCTCTAGCGAAAATTACTAAGGTATTGGCATGAAGTTTCTTGGCTAAATCGACTATTTCTTTAGGCTTGATACTTTCTAACATATATCCATAGGGGTCTTCTATATTGAACTGAAGTATTCTAAGTTTTCTAAGGAACCACTGTTTACTCAAATTCTATCACCACAATGTAGGTTATACTATTGCTTTACCTGTGTTCTTGTCAAAGAGTCTTATAGCATCTTCATTGAAGTGGATGCTGATATTGTCCCCTATTCTTAGCTTTACTTCGCCTGGAACTTTAACTACAATTAATATGTTACCCACGTCTACGTGAACTATGGTGTCGGAACCTAAAGGTTCTATGAAATCTACTTTACCCTTAAGTGGCACCGTCTTTACATTTGCTGGTACGTAGTGTTCAATGTATATGTGTTCCGGCCTAATTCCTAAGATTATCGTCTTTCCACTATACTTGTCTAGTAAGTTGGAGTATTCTCGTGGTAGAGTTATATTGAATGATCCTGCATTTAGTTTTACTCCATTTTCTATTGGTTCTACTGTTACGTCTATGAAGTTCATTTGCGGTGAACCTATAAATCCTGCAACAAAGGTGTTTGCAGGTCTATAGTATACTTCTTTTGGTTCTCCTACCTGCATTATCCTTCCCTGATTCATTACTGCTATGCGGTCTCCCATGGTCATTGCTTCTACTTGGTCGTGTGTTACATATATTGTTGTAACCTTAATTCTTCTTTGAAGTCTCTTTAACTCACTTCTCATCCTAACTCTTAATACTGCATCGAGATTACTTAATGGCTCATCCATTAATAGTACTTTTGGTTCAACAACTATAGCTCTAGCAACAGCAACCCTCTGTCTCTGACCACCACTAAGTTGATGAGGATACCTATCAAGTAGTTCCCTTATTTTGAGTAGCTCAGCTGCCCACTTAACCCTCCTCTTAATCTCTTCTTCACTATACTTCTTTATCTTCAATGGGAAGGCTATGTTCTCGAATACAGTCATATGGGGCCAAACAGCATAGCTTTGAAATACCATCGATACATTCCTTGCTCTTGGTGGCAGGTACGTTACCTCCTCGTCATCAAAGAATATTCTCCCCTTTGTTGGTTTCTCTAATCCAGCTATAATTCTAAGTGTTGTCGTTTTACCACAACCACTAGGTCCAAGTAGTACCATGAATTCTCCATGCTTTACACGTAAGCTTACATCATCTACAGCTACTACTTTACCAAAGGTTTTTGTTACGTGGTCTAGTATTACATCAACCACTTGAGCTCACCTTTACTTTAAGGTTATACCCCACATGGTTACGAGGTACCTCCTTGCAACGAATACGAATATCATTGCGGGTATGGTCATTATCAATCCTGCTGCAAACTTAAAGTAATCAGGGGAAGCAAGTGCAGTAGTGAGTATGTGGGCTGGTAATGTTCTACTTGTAAACGTTAATATTGCTGCTACGAAAACCTCATTCCAAGACATAATGAACGTAAATATGGCTGCGGCTGCTAGTCCAGGTAAAGCTAAGGGGAGGGTTATCTTAAGGAAAGCTCTAGCATGACTTAAACCAAAGATCATAGCAGCTTCCTCGTATTCTACTGGAACGCTAGCAAAGATACTTGAGGTAATTAGTATAACGAATGGTAAAACCATACTAGTATGAGCTAATGCTACACCAATTAAGGTATCACTTAATCCTAGCCTAATGTATAGTACAGTTAATGGTATAGCGAGGATCATTACTGGGAACATCCTAGTTGTTAATATGAGTAGCTTTAATGCATCACGACCAGGGAATATAAACCTACTCAAAGCATAACCCGCGGGTAGTCCAAGTAGGAAGCTTAAGCCTATAGTCATTAACGCGACTATTATGCTATTAATGAGTGCTTGCCACGCTCCAAGAACGAATAGTAGCTTGTATATGTGTTCTAACGTAAATGATGTTGGAATAACCTTGTGAATATCGTATAGGTCCTTGGGTACAGCAAGTGCTGCCAAGACTATTAGAACTATAGGTGCTAAAACCCAAACACTTACTATCACAGCACCACCATAAATTAACATCTTCTGTAACTGATATCTTGTTTGATAAGGAGCTTTGGACAACATTTATCACCTTCTTTCGGCATAGTGTGGTTTAAGTGTTGTAATGTAAATGAAGCTTATGATAATTGAGATCAATGCTATTATTATTGCGTAGGCGCTAGCAACATGATAGTTCCTTACTTCGGTTTGCCAATAATATGCTTCACCGGCTAAAACTGGTATATCTCTTCCGGCAAGTATCCATACAACTGCGAATACCTGTAATGCGAAGAGTGTTCTAATTATTAATGCTGCTTGTAGGCTTGGCTTAAGTAAAGGTAATATAATATACCTTAACTTCTGCCTAAATGTTGCTCCAAAGACCTCGGCAGCCTCAATATAGTCCTTACTAATCATTTGAAGACCTGCAAAGATTATTACGAACACTATTGCTGTAGCTCTCCAAATCTCAGTCAATACTATTGCTATAAGCTCCATGTGCTTAAATGCATAGCCAAAGAAGTATATTGGTCTACTTATGATATGCATGTTTACGAGGAACTTATTTAGGAATCCTCTTGGAGCAAGAATAGAGTACCAAATAAGGCCTGCTGCAACATCACTTATAGTTAATGGTAATGCAACGATGTATAGTAAAACGTTATGTCCCTTAAACCTGGTATTTATGAGAAGTGCAATAACCACTGCAAGAAATACCTGAATGGGTATAACTATAGCTGCAAGAAGGAACGTATTCTTTATTGCATCCCAAAAGTAGGGGTCATTAAATAATGTCTCAAAGTTAATCCATGAAAACGAACCAGTTTTAGGATCCGTAAATGCGAGTTGTACTGCCTGTATGAGGGGAAATCCTACGAGAGCCATGATATATGAGAGTGCAGGTGCAAATAGGAAGTAGGGTAAAAAACGTTGTATTCTTACACGTAGTGGAGGTTGAGACATACCCCTCCTTCACCTTAACCCTTTAACTCGCTATCTGGTGGTGGTAGCGGTGCACCTACTTCCTCAAATAGCTTAGTTAATTTGGTTCCAAGTTCTCCTACGACCTTATTAATATCTTCACCCTTTAATACTATTCTCTCAAAGGCGTCACGATATATTTTAACGAAGTCTCCTCCACGTGGTCCTAAACTTGGTATCATAGCTACTATTGCGTCCTTAGCACCTGTTTGAGTTACTACACCTTTAGCTAGTATCTTTAATGGACCAGCTGGTATGGCTCCTGTTGCTTCAACTACCGTTGGGAAGAACCCTGTATTCTCTAATACCTTAACCTGTACTTCTGGTCTTGTTAAGTACTCTATGAGAGCCCATGCTTCATTGGGGTGTGGTGCTCCTTTTGGTATTGCTAGTCCTACAGCTACTAGTATGAATCCTCTACCCTTTGGACCTCTAGGTACTGGTACTACGACAAAGTCATCTGGCTTCTCACGTATCGCGTCAACGATTCTTGCTGTGTGATCCCATGCAATCCATACTTCTTCTCTTAGTAGTGGTTCTGCCATAGCATCCCATGTGGTGCTTGCTGGATTAACGTACTTCCATAGCTCTTTAAGGTATTTCCACATTTCAACTGCTTCAGGGCTATTGAATTTCAGTACTTGTGCTCCTGTAAATGCTGGGTATAGGTATCCGTGTAGGAATCTATGGAATAATCCCTTAGGTCCTACTGGGAATCCTAGTTTAGGTTCACCTGTTTTCTCCATAAGGTTCTTAGCCCATGCAAGTAATGCATCGTAGGTCCACTTCTCAGTACCCTTAATTACGTCATCTTTAGTTAATCCCTCAGGTAGGTAGTCGAAGGCCTTCTTATTAATTACCATAACGTATGTTGCTTGCATCCATGGTATATATGCTTTAATGCCGTATAGGTATGAGTACTTGTCTAAAGTGCTAATGAACGTTCTTCCAGGTAGCTTACCAAACTTTGCTAAGTCCTCTAAGTAGCCCTTAGATGCAAATAAGTCTAAGCCTCCATGTAGGTCGCCTATTAAGCTTATAGTAACCTTACCTGCCTTCATTTCAGCCTCAAGTCTATCAACAAGCTCAGAATACGATGGAGTAACAAAATCTACCTTAATTCCAGTCTCCTTAGTGAATGGTGGTAGTAGCTGGCTTAATACGAACTCCTTCTCCTTAGCCGGAGCAAGCTGTGTTGAAGCGAATATTATCGTAACCTTCTCTAATGCAGGTGTTGTAGTTGTAGGTGTACCAGTTACAGTTACTGTAACCGTAGATGTAACCGTTGTTGTTACTGTTTCAGCCGCTGGAGCAGGTTTAGCGAAATAACCTAACAAGCCAGCTATGATTGCTACAATGACTACGATTATTATGAGCTGTGTTAAGGACACCGCTTTTGCACTCACAGAATCCACCTCTCAAGTCCTGTGATTTTAGGGGAGGTTTATAAATATAACTCTATTAACATCTAATAGTTATATTAAGTGATTTTATTACCAGTAAACTTTTTTATTAACTGTACACCTTATCTAAAGTGAAGTAGGTTAATTGTAGTTGGTGAGGTTAGTGGCAAGGGAAGCGATAAGTGCACTTGAACTTCTAGGATTATCTAATTATGAAGCTAAAGTATATTTGGCATTACTAAGACTAGGTGAAGCAACAGCACAGGAAATTTCAAAGGAATCAGGAATACCGTACTCGAGAATACATGGAGTATTAAATTCATTAGCTGATAAGGGGTTAATAGAAGTCATACTACTTAGACCAAAGAAGTATAGGCTGATTAATCCACAATTAGCTTTAAACATTCTAGCCGATAAGCTAAAGAGGAAAATAGATACATCAAAAGAAATAATATTATCAATAGCTCAACAATGCCGTGAAGCACCAAAAATAACAGACATAGAATTTGGAGTAATACAAGACAAGGACGTTCTCGAAGCACTAGCCGTATCACTTATAAAAACAGCATCAAAAGAATTACTATTATCAGTGCCAATAGATTTCGCACTAAGAATAGGCCATATACTGGAAGAGCTTAGGGAAAAGAAAATACACATAGCATTAAACTTATACAACGTTACTAGAGGAGAAGACCTAGAAAAACTACAAATGGTAGCAGATGAAATAAGATTTCGTGAATCGCCAAATGCCTTCATAATAGTAAAGGACTTCGAGGAAGCAGTCTATTCACCAAAAATAAGAGTAGGAGCTAAAAGACCATTTACAAGCCTACACATAATTGGCGATGACCTAATATACATTTTCTCAAGCTTCTATTATCACCACATATGGGCTTTTTCAAAAACGTATAAAGCTATAGAACATGAATTCAATAAGGAATGGATAAGAACATATGTACATATATGGACACTACTAGATGCATTAGAGAAGTTAAAGAAGAAGAAATATAAGGTCAAATTAAGGATTAAGGGCTATTGGGTTAAAACAGGCGAACCCGTAAGCATTGAGGGTGAAGTAGTAAGAGTAATTAGGTTTCTAGAAAAAGGATTACACTCTGTTGAAGTAAATGTGGAGGGCAAAGTGTATAGCATTGGAGGTTATAGAGCATCAATAGAGGATATAGAGGGAAGGGAGTTCATAGTAAAAGCATTCATGGAGGAGTAAAGTCTTGAGGCTACCACATGTAATGGAGTATGACCCTCCAATAGAGGTAATAGAGACGATAGAAAACGCCGAGATAATAGTAGGAATTCCAAGCAAGAACTCTGCACCAACAATATCATACGTAATACACAATGCATTAAAAGGACTAGAAAAATATTTCGAGGGAACAAACTATGCAATAATAGTATGTGATGGATTATCAGAAGACTCTACAGTAGACGTAGTTAAGGCGTTAAAGAATAGAATAAAGGAGTTAACAATAGTACCAAACATTAAGTCAAAAGGTAAGGGAGGAGCATTAAAAACGATATTTGAATTAGTAGATGAGCATTCTGATGCAAAAGCATTAATATTAGTTGATAGTGATTTAAGGAGCATAACACCAGAATGGATAGCACTACTAGGAAAGGGAGCGCTAAGCTATGACCTAGTAACACCACTGTACATCAGGCACAAGTACAATGCAACTATAACAAACTTAATAGCGAGACCAATAACAACCATGCTCTATGCAATAAACATTAAACAACCAATAGGAGGAGACTTTGGATTAAATAGAAAACTAGTATCAATACTAGCGAACTCACCACTATGGAATGCATATCCATGGTTCTACCTATTTGGTGTAGACATATTCATAACACATACAGCACTAGCAAATAAAATGAAGGTAGCTGAAGCAGAACTTAAAGCAAAAATACATGAAGCTAAAGACCCATCGGTAGCACTAAAAGGAATGTTCATAGAAGTTACAGGGGCACTATTCACATTAATATATGAATACGAGGAAGCATGGACAAGCATCGAGGTAGATAAAGTAGTGGAGCCTCCAAAGATAAGTGAACCAAAAGTACCAGAAATAAAGCCATGGGAAGTAAAAATATCAAAGCACAAGATTAAAGAAATATTTATTAATGGATTAAAAGACCACAAGACCATATACGAGAAAATATTAGATAAGAACCTGTTAAGGAGACTATATGAAAACAAAACTATAGAAAATGGAATAAACATAGATTTATGGATAAACATACTAATAAGCTACGTAAAAGCCTATAAGGAGGAATACAAAACATTGAATAGGATAAAGATCCTTGAATCCCTAATACCTCTCTGGCAAGGGAGGCTAGTAAATTATGTAAACAAGGTAGAAGAACTAGAAGATGACGAAGCGAGAAAAATAGTAGATAAAGAATGTATGGAATTCTTCAAGCACAGAGATTACTTAAAAACTTATACTCATTAACCATAACCCTACATAACCTTTGTTAATGCTCATAAAGTTTTACTTCAATAATTAACTTTATATCGAGTTCTAAGTCATACTATTATCTAGACTTTAATAAACATGTAGAGGAATCTAATAGAAAGTTCAATGAAATACTAGCAAAGCTAAGAGAGCGTAGAAAAATCCTAGAAGAATATAGTAAGATTATTGAAGAACTCGCTAAGGAGGTTAGAGAGTTAAAGGCTTCTGAAATCCATAGAATAGGGTTACTTTATGAGAAAGTTACTTAGATAAAGCCAAAACTACTAATAGTATCACCGAGTATAAGGAGAAAAGCAAAAGAGCTTGCGAAAAATAGGGGGTAGAACGAAGTAATCTATGAAGTACCCTTCTAGAATACTACAAGAATGCGTTTATCCTTCTACTTAGGTTTAAACGAAGTTTATTTTTCAAGATAAAATATTTGCTTCACATACAGTAAAATAGGGTTGCTATAGCATGTTGAGGAGATGAGTGAATGTGAAGGTTACATGGCTTACAGATGCTGATGGAACA
>CAYPZO010000041.1:0-10029 GCA_964415135.1 uncultured Desulfurococcales archaeon
CAATATATGGAGGAACGCCTAATCCAGCAGGTTCATCTGTATAGCCGTCAAGTATCAATACTTTCTTAAACTTCATTATCCTTCAATAATACTATAATAAATTCAAATATTATAGCTTTGTATAGCCTTTAAGATTATCCCACCCAATAGGCTCGATTATTTTGTCCTCATAGAATACTCCTTTACCTTCAAGAGTACTACCAATGACATTAATTTCTATGTTCATAGCATTTGCATCATTAAGTATATGTTCTAAGCATTTCTTATCCACAAGTAGTATAGCTTCATATTCTTCACCTCCATAAAGAGCTAGTTGTATGGGGTCCTCACCATATATTCTAGCATACTCCCTTACCTCTTCATGTATAGGTATACTTGTTAGCCTTATGCATATCCTCGATCTCCTAGATATATTCCATAGCGAAAAGGCAAGACCATCACTTACATCTGTTGAAGCATAAATACACTCCCTATACCTACTTATTAGGTCAAGAAGCTTAGTGTTCACTTTAGGCCTCCTTATAGATTCAATACACTTCTTAAATGCATCTATACTTCTACCCTTAAGGTAGGCATTTATTGCCATACCTGTTAATCCGAACATACCAGTAACTAATACTGCACAGTTAGGCTCACCAGCTGAAATGGGTATAGGCTTAACATTAAACATGCCTATACCAGCAATATCTATCCATAACCCTTCATCAGTTGAATTTAAGTCTCCTCCAAGACATTTCACGTTATAATAATTCATTGCATCTTTAACACCTTGTATAAGCGAGAGAAAATCATTACACTCAAAATCTCTAGTTACTCCAATAGACACCAAATATCCTAAAGGTCTTGCACCCTTAACTATAAAATCACTTGTAACAGCGGTAACTGCCTTCCATCCGATATCGCTCCAAGTAAGCCAAGGAAGCTTGATTGAAGACACGGAAAAACCATCAACTTTCAATGCTAGTAAAATATTATTTACCCTCATATCAGCGACATCATCGTTATCTAGGCTTTCAAAAGCCATAGGTAATATAGACTGAATTCTACTTATTAGTACCTTCTCTCCTATATCACCTAACTTCATGCGAAACCCTCACGTAATAGACCTCAAGAATATCGTTTATTCAACCTTAAATAACATTTATTTCTCGCTCCCAATAGATATCTAACACATGTAGAAACCTGAGGTACCACGTATTGTGCGGCATAATAGGAATAATATGTAAAATTGGTGGACTTAAAGTATTTAATAAACCCCTCGGTGAAGTAATCAAAGAATCACTAATTAACCTTGAGTATAGAGGTTACGATTCAGTAGGATTCGCCATAATAGACCCAACTACTAGAGAAATGGTTATCAGAAAAAGTAAGGGTAAAATAAGAGAAATTGAGAAAAGACTAGGCTTCAATGAATACGATGGAGCCATAGCTATAGGTCATACCAGATGGGCAACACATGGAAAACCAAGCGACATAAACGCCCACCCACATACCGATTGCACTAATGCAATAGCCGTAGTACATAATGGCATAATACACAACTACATGGAAATAAAGAAAAAACTCATACTAAAAGGACACGTATTTAAAAGCGAAACAGATACTGAAGTCATTCCACATTTAATAGAAGAATACCTAAAACAGGGGTATAGCCTCCTAGAATCACTTAGAAAAGCCATAAAAGAAATGAAAGGAGCATATGCACTAGCACTAATATCAATTCACGAACCAGATAAGATATACTTCGTAAGAAACGTTTCACCACTAATAATAGGCGTTGGTAAAAACGCCCTCTTCGTATCAAGCGACATACCCGCATTCCTAAAATACACTAACAAGATAATCGTATTAGAAGACGGAGACTTCGGCTACATATCACTCAACGAAATATACATAGAGAATATAGAAAAAGGAATCATTGACTGGAAATCAAAGGTAAGAATAATAGATTGGACGCCAGAAATGGCTATGAAAGCTGGATACCCCCACTATATGCTAAAGGAAATACATGAACAACCACTCGCATTAAAGAACACGTTAATGAGCATAAGCAACGAACTAGATGAAATAAGCAAACTACTCATAAATGCAAAGAGAATATTCATAACAGGAGCAGGCACTTCATTCCACGCCTCCCTAGCTGGAGAATACCTACTCAATCTAATAGCAGGTCTTAATGCTACATCGTTTATATCCTCAGAATACATGAGGTTTAGAAAAGTATTTAGAGAAGGAGACGTACTTATAGCTGTAAGCCAATCAGGAGAAACAATAGACACATTAATGGCTGTAAGAGAAGCCAAGAAGAAAGGAGCAAAAATAATCGCAATATCAAATATAATTGACAGTGCAATACCCAGAGAATCAGATATAGCCATATACACTAGAGCAGGACCAGAAATAGGAGTTGCAGCAACAAAAACATTTACAACACAACTCCTAGTATTCATATTAATCGCGTATAAGCTAGGAGAAATAACTGGACATGGAGATAGAGGAGTTTTGAACAACATAAATGAGGAACTAAAGAGAATAAGCGATATAACACAAAACATCATATCAACATACGAGCCCTTCATTAAGAAGCTAGCAGAAAAACTAGCAACTAAGACCAACGCCTTCTACCTTGGTAGAGTCCTAGGAGTACCGATATCAATGGAAGGAGCGCTAAAACTAAAAGAAATAGCATACATACACGCAGAAGCATACCCAGCAGGGGAAAGCAAGCATGGACCCATAGCCCTCATAGAAAGCGGCTTCCCAGTATTCTTCACAATACTAGACGATGAACTAAAGGAACTTATCCTAGGTAATGTCGAGGAAATGAAAGCAAGAGGAGCATTAACCATAGGACTAGTACCAAAAGGATACGAACAAGCAAAGGAGAAACTCGACGTAGTAATGGAGATGCCCAGACTAACACCATATACAGCAATAATACCATACATAACACCCTATCAATTAATAGCATACTACACAGCAGTAACAAGAGGATACGACCCCGATAGACCACGAAATCTAGCTAAAACAGTTACAGTAGAATAACTTCCTACTAGGTGAATATAGGATGCCTGAAATTACAGCTTTAATACTTGCAGGAGGTGCTGGGGAAAGGATAAAGCTAATCACGGGGGGAAAGCCAAAAACACTTCTCAAGCTAGCTGGAAAGTACATCATAGAATACGTATTAGACAACGTAAGGAATGCTGGGATAACGAGAGCAATAATGGTAGTAAATGACCCAAGAGAATACGAGGATATAGCAATAAAGTACGGTAAGTATATGCAAATAGACCTAATCCCTCAAAAATTACCAGAAATAGAAGGAGCAATACTATCAGTAAAAGACATGATAAGAAGTGACTTCATGTTAATCTACGGAGACATAATAGCTCCAAGCGATATGTACAAGGAACTACTATACATGTACATAAGCAACAATAACTATGGCATTGTACTAGTACCTGAAGAAGAATTAGAAACCTATGGGATAGCGATAATCTCCGTTGCAGGTAAAATACAATCATTTATAGAGAACCCCTCAAGAGGAACACCAAATGCTTACGTTATTGGAGGTGCATTCATCCTGCCTAGAGAGTTTATTGAAGTACTTGAAACATACGGTAGCGTAATAAAAGCATTAGATTATATAAATAAGAAGTATAGGCTAAAACCATACCTATGGAGTGGTTGGTGGATAGATATAGGATATCCCTGGGACCTACTTAGAGCATCATTTTATGTACTGAAACAAATAAACAAGACAATTATTAGCGATAATGCCATCATATCGCCAAAAGCTGTAATAGATGGACCAGTAATCATTGAAGATAAAGTCGAAATAGACCATTATGCCGTTATTAAGGGACCTGCATATATTGGTAAAGAAACATATATAGGAACACATAGCTTAGTAAGAAACTACGTTACCTTAGAAGGCGGTAACATCATAGGAGCATACTGTGAAATAGCTTGGAGCAATATTCAAAAAGATGCTAGTATAGGTAGAGGATCCTACATTGGGTTCTCAATAATAGGTTCTGAAGCAGTTGTAGAACCTGGAGTAACCACATTAAACATATTACCAAAACATATGAGACCCGTAAGAGCTATTGAACTATCTAAACGTGGTAAAGAATATGTAAAGCTAGGTGCTATTATAGGGCATAAAGCTAGAGTTCCTGCAGGTAAAATATTAAAGCCAGGCGAGGAAATCGGGTAGGAGGAAAAACTATCCTCCACTTACAAAAGGCATAACTACGATTTCATCTCCATCTTTTACCTCATCGTCTAATGATGCTGATCTACCATTTACTAGGATAATCGTCCTATCATATACTTCCTTTGGTATTGACATCATTTCCTTCACTTTTACGGGTACTTTAACCTCCATTACAGTTTCATCGAATCCTAGTAAGTTTATGAGATACCGTTCACTTCATCCGTAGCTTCATATTTTGGAGTGTATCATTCTGTATCTGCTACGGATGGGTTCATCACGGCGACGCTCCGACCCCCTCACCGTAGCCTGAGATAGGCTACGGTTCTCGGGAATCGGAGCCCACCAAGTATTCATGTTACAGTAAAGCTTTATAAATCTTTTTGGGGATATATACCCCTAGGTAGAGGTATTGAATTTACCAGAGTATCTTACAATTGATATACCGTTTACAGCTAAGGATGATAATGCCAAGCTGGTTTGGTGGACTGCATGGCTTTCTAAATTATGTGCTCATAGACTATTAAATGATGTGAAGAACAATAACGTACTTATTGATTTTTCGCAAAGCAGTTTCCTTAAGTATGCCCGTAAGAGATGTCATGACATTCTACCCAATCGTAGATACATAGATGGAATAGCAACACTAATACACTCAACACTCAAGAGTGCAAGAAAACTAGGAGTAGACGTAAAGAACATAGAGTTAAAACAATGGTTACTATTCCAGAGTGAAGCAGAAAAAGAAAAGAAAGGAAACCTAAACATCAGACTATCATCAATAGATAAAGTAGAAATACTGGTATTTAGCCGTAGCAAAGAACCAAAGAAAATAGCAGTAAAACTAAGAACACCAAAAGGATACAAGAAAGTATTAAAGATGCTTGTTGAGAAAGCATTGAATAAGGAGATAGGTTATCCTGCAAGAATAATAGTTAAAGAGTACAATTTCTATTCAGGCAACCTACATCTCTATTGTAGTTTACAGGTAATGATACCCTACAACCTATATCTAGAGACCATGAAGAGGTATAGTAAACCTATTGGAAACCATATTGCTGGCATAGATGTTAATGTTGATAGAATTAACCTAGCAATAGTGGATAAATACGGTAGGTTAAGAGACGTAAAGACCTTCTGGTTTAGAGAGATAACTAGTCGTGGATATAAGAGGAAACCTGCATGGACAAAAATACATCAAGCAATACGCAGCATGCTGGACTACGCCTATCATCATGGTGTATCAGTTATAGCATTGGAGAATCCAGAGATTATAGGGTATCTAAGATACTACTGGATAAGGAATGGTGATAGGAAAACAAAAAACTATAACTACAAGAAATCCATCTTTAGAAATAAGATAATAGAGGCAATAACCTACAAAGCACCACTCTATAGCTTGAGAATAATCTATGTAAACCCTAAAGGAACAACACACTCTAAGGAACACGATGAAATAATGAGGAAACATGGGCTTGATAGACACTCTGCTTCAGCATATTTAATAGCAGAAAGGGGAATAAAAAGACATACTATGATATAAAACACTATAATCTAAAGTTTCTGCCCATTACCTTTACTTTGATCTTCCCCTTCACCTTGATCACGGTGTTAGCTTTACATACTTTTCTAGTTCTGCTGCAACATCGCTTAATCCTAGTTTCTCGAGTGTTGTCTTTCTTGGTATACCTCTTTCATCCCATCCTCTCATTTCATAGTACATTGACAGTAGTTTATCGTACTTCTTTCTATCAAGCTTACTTCCCTTTAATGGACCCTTAGTTAGTGGTTCTTCAAACCATCTTGCTGGTGGATAGTCCATAGTTCTATCCCATTTTCCTTTGAATTCCCTAACCCAGAATGCTCTAATCAACGCATATATTCTGTCTCCAACAGTGAATAGGTCATCTAATGTAATTGTTACTCCTGTTGCAGCTTTCAATAGCTTTGGATACCATTCTAGCTCAAATCCAAGCTCAATCCACGGTAACCTGCATGCTACAAGTGATTCAAACATTCCTCCCCTAATCCTCTGAAACTCTATAACCTTCTCAACCTTCTCCCTAGTATACGCAAACCTACCAACCTTAATCTCCCACGAAATAACCCAAGCATCCTTATGATGAGCACCAATAGGCGAAGTACCATAAGCTAAAGCCATTCCGATGGCCGCGTGGCAATCGTATGCAGATATTTCTAGTCCTTTTACGTGCATTGCCCATTTACTTGAGTCTCCTCCTATTTTTTCTGAGATTCTCTTTACCCCTTCAGCTAGTAGGTCTCCTATACCGCGTCTATATGCTATGTCCTTTATGACTTCGACGATTTTCTTGAAGTCTCCCCACTCTATCTTTTCATCGATTAGCTTCTTCTCTGATGCTTCCATAGCGAATCCAAGTACGTTTCCTAGAGATATGGTATCTATACCATACTCGTCGGCTAGTCTATTTAGGACTGCAACTTTACCTAAGTGTCCTAAACCTATATTGGAGCCTAGCATTGCTACGTTTTCATAATCAAGCTCTGAGGGACAACCGGTTGAGTCTAGTACAACGTTGCCACAGATCATGTTGCAGTTGGGGCATCCTCTTTGCTCTATCTTCATAGCTTCCATGGCGTAACCATCAATTAGTCTAGCAAAGTCGAAGACTCCTTCGCGGAAGTTAAGTGTTGGTAGTACGCTATTGGTTTGTGACCACTCGATAGTCATCATTGTTCCTTGTCTTCTCCAGAACTCGTAGGCTGGTCTCTTAGGTATTGTTGACAGTGCTTCACCTGCTAGTTTCTTGTATTCTTCCGGATTAGCTAAGGGTATTTCCTTGGTTCCCTTAACTACTATGGCTTTTAGGTTTTTAGAACCCATAACAGCTCCCATACCAGGTCTTCCGCCTGCCCTTCCTTCCTGAGAAACAACTACGGCGTATCGTACTAGGTTTTCACCTGCAGGTCCAATACATAGTACTCCAATGTCTTTTCCATGAATTTCCCTAAGCTTTCTCTCGGTTTCAAATGTTGATTTACCCCATAATCCTTCAGCACTTAACACTTCTACTTTATCGTCCTCAATGTATAGGTATGATGGTTTCTTAGCCTTACCCTCAATAACCAAAGCATCATATCCAGCTTTACGTAGGTGAACTGCTGCTAGTGAACCAACATTACCGTCGCCGTAGCCTCCAGTTAATGGGCTTTTTGCGGCAATAACGAGTTTACCAGTACTTGGACCAACTAAACCAGTTAATGGACCAGTAGCTATAATTAGCTTGTTTTGCGGTGATAACGGGTCAACGCCCGGCGGTAGTTCATCCCATAAAATTCTTACTGCAAATCCTCTACCACCAATGTATTTTAATGCAAAGTCGGCATCAATTTCCTGTACGCGTACTTTATTGGTGGATAAGTCTACTCTCAGGATTTTTCCGTTCCAACCGTACAACTAGACCCCCAATATATTTAGCAAGGTAAAGCATTAAAAGGTTAATCCCATGCTCATAATAAAGACGTATTGAATGAACTCTGATTACGTGAAAATTAAAAATATTAGGAAACTAACACATCTAGGGGGAATAAGTCATGTCAGGTGAGGAGGAGCCACTACTTCAAAAACTAGAAAATCTGTTAGAGACTATGAAAGATTGGGAGAGGAAACCCATAATAAAGGTTGGTAAAGCTGTTGTAGAGTTAGTTAAGCTTCCAAGAAGGGAGACAAAGAAGAGTATAGAACCAGAGAGGTTAGTATTACATATAAGGCTTGAAGATTCCTTTAAAGGAGTCTTCATACCAGGTTCACTGGAATTAGGAGACATAGTTACAGCATTATCGAATAAAACTGTTGAGCAAATAGCTAAAGCACTAGATGAAATAAATAGGAGAAGGATAGTAGAGTTTAAGCTTTAGTGAGCTAAGACTTATCTTCAATCCAAGGAGTATTGAATATAGCATATATTTCTCTAGCTCTTTTCTCTCCAATACCTTCTACTTTCATTAACTCAGGTATACTAGCATTAGCTATATTCCTTAATGTCTTGAAGTGCCTTAATAGTTTTCTGGCTATGGTGGGGCCTACGATTCCTTCAGCTACGTAAAGTATTCTTTCATTAAGTGTCATGGGTTTCTTTTCTGTTCGAAGTCTAATGATTCTCTTCCTATTGGTAGCTCCTAGGGATTTTGCTTTAGCTGCAAGCCATGCTATTGTTGCCTCCTTATTAGGTGTGGGTAGGACTCTTAAATTCCAAGTAGTTATAATTTCGTCTATTACTCTTAGGATGGCAGTAATATTCCATTTAGTAAACCTTTTTAGTAGTGAGAAGCTTCCCTCGATTAAAAGTATGGCTATTGCATCTTCCTTGTTCTCGAATTCTTTTAATAGTTTAGCTTGTTCCCATATTCTATTATCTCTAACACTATTAGCGAAGTCTATAATGCTCTTCCTCTCGACAAGTATAGGTTTCTTGTCCTCTGTAGCTAATAGGTAGTAGTCTCCAGCACTTAGGTTACGTATTGCTACCTTTAAACCTCTACGCCTTAACTCTTCTACAATATCTCTTTGCTTACTTGCCTCCCTGCTATCAATTATGATGTCAACTGGAGTTAGTAGTGCTTCTGAAATCACCGTCAATGCCCTATACCTCCTCTAAGATAGCTTAAGGTTATTTAGTTTAAAATAATATTGACCTAGAGGGAGGAAGTTGAAGATTAAAGTGTATAGGAATGAGGATGTGAGTAGGGTTATAGCGTTTATTCCTAGAGGACATAGGCATATAAGGTTGCTAATAGAGTTCAAGGATGAGACTATAATATTACAGGAGGCTACTGTAGCTGGTATAGTGAGGGCTTATCTTTCAGTATTATTGCATCCGCAGAGAAAAGCTATTGAACTTGTTCAGAGGAAGCTGGGTAAGAGTGAGCGAAAGCAAGGTTATGCGGAGTACCAGCTAGTTGAAGTAGATAAGAGGGATGAAGAAATATTGGATGAATTATCTAAAATGTTGTTGTTTTAAATAAATGAGTCCTATGTATACTCCTTTATCATTTTGTTAATCTTCTCGTTGAAGTACTTTAGCGCTTTTTCAATGAATTCACGGCTTATATGTCCATGTGGTGTTGGAGTTTCTAAAATTCTCTCTGGAATTCTAGCTTTGGTTATATCGAATCCGAGTTCTATCTTTAGCCTATATTTCTCACTGTACATCTTTTTGCCTAGGTCGATTATTTCTTCAACTGTATAGTTATATCCTAGTGGTTCTAGTGCTTTAGCAACGAGTTCTGGTTTATATATTCCTCGTGCGAAGAAGCATACAACAAGTGATGATAGTATTTGTCTCCATGATTCCTCATTGACTAGGTCATCTATGACTTTTTCTGGTGTGGGGTATTCCTTACCTATAAGCTTCTGGTCATAGCTGTATCCCGCGTTATCTAGGTGGCTATGTCTTGCACCGATTAAGTAACCTATGTGAGTAGCTGCGCCTGCATGGTATCCTGGCATTTCGTTTCCTCCGAAGGCTAGTGCGAATTCTGATCCTCCATACTTCTTTGAAGCTTCTTCTACTCCTAAAGCTAGTGTCCTATAGAATTCGTTGGGTTGTTCAACAATGTATTTAACTGCCTTTATGTAGTTTTGCCAGTTACCCCATTTTAGCTCTACGAGGGTATCGTTTACGCTGATTATCTTCTTTTCTAGTGCTTCTGTAGCCCATGCGAGTATTACTCCAGTGCTCATGGCGTCGAGCCCTTGAACTTCTACAGCTTCTAGTAGTCTTAGTAGTCCGTCGATGTCGTGTATTCCTAGCATTGAGCCTAATGCGTAT
>CAYPZO010000041.1:10129-12530 GCA_964415135.1 uncultured Desulfurococcales archaeon
TAGTCTTAGTAGTCCGTCGATGTCGTGTATTCCTAGCATTGAGCCTAATGCGTATATTGGTTCGTAGTCGTAGGATACGTATCTTGTGGTGTAGAAGTATGGTTCATGTGGATACTGTTCTCTAATAACGGCTATGTGGATGCAGGCGACGGGACAGTGACTACATGCTGTTCTACGTGCTAATCTAAGTTCAGCTATTCTTTCTCCACTGATGTTATCGGCGTATTCGAATCTAGTGCTCTTTAAATTTCTTGTGGGTAGTGCTCCTATTTTGTTTAAAGCTCTGATGTTGACGGGCGTACCTATATCGTGGTATTTCCTCATTGCCGGGCTCTTAACGGCTTTATTGAAGATTTCGTTGTATACTTGTCTATATTTGTGTGGGTCCTTGACGTTTATTCTCCTTCTTCCTGAAATTACTATTGCTTTAAGCTTCTTAGAGCCCATTACAGCACCTAGGCCTAGCCTGCCGAAATGCCTATAGGATTCGGCTATAGCGCATGCATATCTAACGAGTTTTTCGCCAGCCCTACCAATCCTGATTATGGTTCTAAGACCTGAGCCTGGCTCCCTTTCCCTTAGAACTCTACCAATGGTGTAGGTGCTTCTAACACCCCATAGGGCACTTGCATCGCGGAAGTAGACTTTATCGCCGTGGATGGCGAGGTAGACTGGTGTTTCACTAGCTCCTTTAACAACTATTGCGCCGTAGCCTGCCATCCTTATAGCTATTGCTGTTCTTCCACCAGCATGGCTTTCGCCGAAGTTGCCTGTAAGTGGGCTCTTGAATAATGCAACAGTTTTTGACGCCATAGGGTACATAGCGGTGAACGGTCCTACTGCGAAGATTATTGCGTTATCTGGTCCTAGGGGGTCAGTTTTGTTGCTAACCTCTTCTTCTAATAGTTTGACGGCTACGCCTGTTCCTCCTAGGTATTTCTCGAAGAGATCTTTTCTGTCCTCAACCCAGAACTTCTTTCTACTTAAATCAATGTATAGGACTCTTGATAGTAATGGATCACTCATGGTATCACCTTATTTCTTCTAAAGCTAAAACTCCATAAGGACAGAAGTTAACGCAAAAGCCACAATGCATGCAGATGACGGGCTTATTGTCGTCGTAGTCCCATTGTATAGCTCCAAAGGGGCAAGCTTTTACACAGTTCCCACATCCAATGCACTTGGAGGCATATAGTATAACGCCACCACCCTTTCTCTTAACTAGGGCGTTAGTAGGGCAAACCTTAGCACATGGAGGGTCTTTACATGCTCTACAAACGATTACTGTGAACCCCCGTTCAAAGCCACCGACACTTCTAACATGTATAGCAGACTTCGCTAACCCTGCTTCAGGAAATCGTCTACTACAAGCAAACATGCACGACATACAGCCAACACATAGATCTGGGTCGGTAACAACTAACCTCTTAACGGGGGCATTGGTTGCCACATTAGTCACCCTTGAACATGTCTTTTGTAGATTGAAAATAACTAGGTATTTTTAAACGTAACGTTAATCAACAAAAATGAGAATGCGAGGGCATGTCGTAAGAAATATATCCGCATATACACATTAATTATTGAGGGGTAGTCTGAGTTGAGTTATGCAGTATTAGTTGTTGATATGCTTCATGAATTTGTACATGGTAGGTTAAGGAGCCCTCAAGCAGAGAAAATAGTACCAAATATTAAATTGATAATATCTGAAGCACGACAGAGAGGAGTACCAGTAATATACTTAGCTGATGCGCACTTACCCGTAGATGCAGAATTTAAAATATGGGGGCCTCATGCATTGAAGGGCTCGGAGGAGGCAAGAATAATAGATGAGCTAAGGCCTCAGGAAAAAGACATAGTAGTAGAGAAGAGATGGTATAGTGGATTTAGAGGAACAGGTCTTGATGTACTTCTTAGGGATCTAAATGTTGATACTGTTATCATAACGGGAATACATACACATATATGTGTTCTCCACACAGTTGCAGATGCATTCTATCATAGATTTAATATAATTGTGGTAAAAGATGCTGTAGCAGCATTTAGTGATGAAGACCATAAATACGCGTTAAAGTATATGGAGCAAGTATATGGAGCTAAACTACTTAGTACAGATGAAGTAGTAAACATCTTGAGGAAGACTAAAGTTAGTAGCTACTATGCTTAAGTCTTATAAGACCATCAATATACGTTAAGGAAGGTGTAACGTGGGATAGTATCCTATTATTTTTAAGAATTGCTATGAATTTCTTCTCATGGTTTCGCAGGGGCTTCTTTATCCTCTTGGGATAAGGATTTAGCTTATCTCCAAGTAGCAAGTCCATTTCGTTAAGGTAATTAACTATATCTTCAATAGATAAAGGTCCATGTTCCTTGACTAACTTGTATACTTCATTTAATGTTG
>CAYPZO010000042.1:0-7953 GCA_964415135.1 uncultured Desulfurococcales archaeon
CATTTTCAGTATTGGAGTCTTCAATCATCCCAAAATGATTCTATGATTACTAGGATAAATGTTTATAACTACCCAGTCATAATGTAAGCGCTATAGAGTTAAATTGAAAAGAGCTTATCTATTTTTCTCTTTTCTAACCATAGATCTTAGAATAATGTCTTCTGAAAGCGGAGATAGGATTTCTCTTGCTAAATCAATGTTTGGTGCTTCATAATATCTAACTCCTAGTTCATTGAGGTAGAACCTAATAGCGTTTCTTATGAATTCGCTTCTAGAGGTAAACTTAAACCTCTTTACAGCATCATCAATTACCTTTAGCAAACTTCTATGAATTTTAAATGAAACTGTGACTGGTTCATCGATGTCGAGTTCAAAAGTAATTAGTGGTGGTCTGCTTGATCTCTTTGCCATAACATCTTCCACCGTAATATCACTCGTTGGAATTATATAAAAACATTACCTACGTATAAATCTTAGGAAACTATGTATGGGAATTCAAGTATTGCGATAGTGGATGTGTATCTATAAGCAGTGGTAATACTATTACTTTAAACTATTGAAATTACCTTTTACTCAAAGCTTGTGCTACAATAACTACCATAGTTTTACTTTAAAAATATTTGCGTAATTCTAGTGTAGTGTATGGGGAAGTTTATGATTAAGGCTATACGATTTATAGGATATAGGAATTCGGGCAAGACGTATGCTATAGAAAGGATATGTAAGAAGTTAACTGAAAAAAACATGTCAATAGTTGTGGTTAAGAGTTTAGGTGAGCATGACTTAAATGTTCCCGGTAAAGATACGTATAGGTTTATGCAATTAACGGGTAATGTGATAGCCGTAGGACAATATTCTATAGCATTTATAAGGAGAATGAATGAGAAAAATCTACCCATGATAATTAATTTCATTCCCTATTACGTAGACATAGTACTTGTTGAAGGATTTAAGGAGGATAAGAGCACACCAAAAATAATCTGTGCTAAAACACTAAGTGAAGTAGAGAGGCTACGTGATGGACTTGAAATAGCTGTTACAGGCCCCATAGCACTTATAGAAGAGAAGAGAAAATACATTGAAACTAAAATGAAATTGCCCGTATATGATATTAACGTCGAAAGCGAATTAAATAGATTAATTGAATTAATCTTAAAGAAATCATTCATCTTACCAGGGTATAATTGTGGAAAATGTGGACTTAATTGTTATGAACTAGCTAAGAAGATAGTCAAAGGTGAAATGAACATAAATACATGCTTCTACCGACGTACGAAGAAGGCTAAGGTCAAGTTAATAATAGGAGGTACCAGAATAGAATTAAATCCGTTTATTGAGGAAATAATAAGGAGCACAGTCAAGGGCTTATTGAAGCCATTAAAGGGTTATAGAGAGGATAGAATTTATTTGGAAATATATTGAGTCTGAACTGCAATATACATTTTATACACCCACTCCAAGAACATGAGTTAGGTGAAGAATTTGAGTGAAGTACCTGGAGAAATTGAGATACAGCAACGTAAAAGCATTAGAAGTAAACTCTTAGAACAAGATATACAGCCATATCCTCATAAACCTAAATGGTACATAACACCAGTAATAAACGTGGTTAAGGAACCCGTTGTAGGAGCTAAGGTACCAGTGGCAGGTAGAATTGTAGGTATTAGAAAACATGGAAAACTAACGTTCTGCGACCTAATAGATGATGGAGTTAGGATACAATTAATATTAAATGCTAAAGTGCTTGGAGAAAAGTATGGATGGTGGCATGAAAATATACACTTAGGAGACTTTGTTGCAGTTTATGGAGAGGTAATGTATACTAAGAAGGGAGAATTATCAATAATGGTTGAAGAATACCAGCTATTATGTAAAGCACTTAGAAGTCCACCAGTAAAGTATGGACATAGAATAATAGATCCACAAGTAAGGTATAGGAAGAGATATCTAGACATAATGCTTACACCGAAAATAAGGTGGATTTTCGAAGTAAGATTTAAGACTATACAAGAGATAAGGAAATTCCTATGGAGTAAAGGATTCATAGAAGTAGAAACGCCAATATTACAACCAACATATGGAGGTGCAGCTGCAAGACCCTTTATAACACGTATATGGGCTTTAGGAGAAGAATGGTATCTTAGAATATCACCCGAGCTGTACCTTAAGAGGCTCATAGTAGCAGGATTCAACAAAGTATTTGAGATAGGGAAAAACTTTAGAAATGAAGATATAGATGTTCACCATAATCCTGAATTCACTATGTTGGAAGCATATCAAGCATATGCTGATTATAATGACATGATGAGGCTTACGGAAGAACTAATAGCTCATGTAGCTAAAACAGTCCTAGGAACACTTAAGATAAAATATCCGATAAATGGAGAAGAAGTCGAAATAGACTTAACACCACCTTGGAAGAGAATTAAGTTAGTAGAATCTCTTAAAGAGTATGAGGAAATCGATGTGGAATCTTTAAGTGATGATAAAATAAAGGAACTATTAATAAAGCATAAGTTAAGCTTACCTGGAGGATATGATAGAGATAGAGCTATAGTTAAATTATTCGACAAGCTCATAGGGAGAAGATTAATTCAACCAACATTCGTCATAGACTATCCTGTAGGAAGCTCACCACTATGTAAACCGCATAGAAGTGACCCAAGATATGCTGAGAGATTCGAGCTCTACATAGCAGGACTAGAACTAGCTAACGCTTATACCGAATTAAATGATCCAGTACTCCAAGAAACCTACTTTAGAAAAGAAGAAGAAAGGAGAAAAATGGGTGATTTAGAAGCACATCCCTATGATTGGGATTTCGTAGAAGCACTTGAATACGGTATGCCACCTACAGGAGGACTAGGATTAGGAATTGATAGACTGGTAATGATACTCACTTCATCAACATCTATAAAAGAGGTAATACCCTTCCCAATGCTAAAAAGAATGGAGTAACGAGGAAACATTAATGGATGAAGATGAGGCAAAAAATCAGCTAGTAGATGTCATGAGAATTCTCCATGAAAGAGGACTAATAAACATTAAGGGAGGTAATGCGAGCATCAAAATAGGTAACTATTTCTTAATAACACCAAGTGGAGTACCAAAACATAGACTTAAACCAAACCAAATAGTTAAAGTATACATCAATGGAAGATGGGAAGGAAAGATGAAACCATCAATAGAGTACATAATGCACTTAGAGATATATAAGAGGAGAACAGACATTAATGCAATAATTCACTCACATAACCCTTTTACGGTAATAGCAACTGAGCTAGGAATAGAACTTAATCCTAATGAATACGTAGAAACTAGGTATGCTATAGGTGAGTGCATTAAGTATGTTGAACCATTACCTCCAGGTACAATAGAATTAGCTAAGAGGGTATCAGAAGCATTAGAGGATTGTAATGTCTGTATACTTAGAAAGCACGGAGTAGTAGCTATAGGGAATGATATATATAAAGTACTAGACATAGTTGAAGCATTAGAAGATCTAGCTAAAATGAATATAGTGAAGAACATAGCAAAAACACTAAAAGTTATAACCAAGTAATTGACATACCAACCCAAACAATTATAAAGCAGAATATCTTGACAGTACTAAATAGAGTGAATATGGTGGGAAATATAGTAGATGAAAGAATACTAGCAATAGAATCACTTAGGGCTTTAAGAAAATACCTAAAGTATAGAGAGCTAGAAAACTACCTCAATCTTCCTGGACCAGTACTCTGGAGATACATTACTGGCAAAGTAGAGCCAACAGTAGATAGAGCTAAAGAAATCCTTGAAGCAATAATATCAAAAGGAATAGTAAGAGACATAGTATCTCGGCAAATAAACATATTAAACAAACATATAGTAAATACGTATAAAGTGGTATACGATGTATCAATATTAAAGCTCATAGCTTTAGAAGCCTATTATCACTTCAAGAAATATCAGCCAACAGCAATAACTACAGTGGAAGTAGATGGAATACCTGTAGCATTATCTGTAGCCAACTTATTTAATACGAAGGTTATAGTTGCTAAGAAAGTAAAGGAACTGGGATTCAAGGACTATATAGAACATACTTATATGCAGGGAGATCCTCCAAGTCTTGTAACATTATATATCCCATCAGAACTAATTAAACCACAAGATAACGTACTAATAGTAGACGACTTGCTTAGAAGCGGAAGAACAATAAAAACACTAATAGAGATGCTGACGAAAGCAAAAGCGAAGGTCATAGGGGTATTCGCGGTTATAGCTGTAGGCACGCAGTGGAGAAAAATTTTAGAAAACTTAGTAGATGAGATATATGTCATACATCAAATAATATAAATAGCATAAGGTAATCTTCAATTCTAATAAATAATGTAATG
This sequence comes from uncultured Desulfurococcales archaeon, assembly GCA_964415135.1. Taxonomy (GTDB): domain Archaea; phylum Thermoproteota; class Thermoprotei_A; order Sulfolobales; family WANQ01; genus CAYXRT01. The sequence goes on from CAYPZO010000042.1 coordinate 4,380, forward strand.
CAAATTTAATGAATCTGCCTTCTCCTCTCATTAAAATAGGTAAATATTGTGATGGCTAAATAATAGAGTGGAGTGTAGAAGGAATGTATATGGAAGAAATAAGAATAAAAGAACTAATAAGGAAAAAATTAAAGAGAAAAGCAAAGAAAACATATGTAGTACTTAATTATCATTTTAAAAAGATATCAGGGGGAGGAGAATTTGTTGACCTCTTAATGGAAAATCCTAAAGAATTCTACAGGGTTTTTATGCAAGTATTTAAGTCAAGCGAAGAAGTAACGGATTATTTATTGAGCATCATACTGGGGATACTACAACCAAACTATAATAATGTCTACTTAAAAAGTATTGTTAATGGAATCAAAAGAGGAGATAAAGAACTCATTAATAGATTCTTACTATTCGGTGATAGTAAATGAAGCTGAGAATTCAAAAGCAATTCCTTCAATTATCTTCTCTTCTGGAAGAGCTTCTCAAATCGCTCCTTCATAACATCGTAAACACTAAGATCCCAAAATCTAGATCTAGGCGAGTATATGAGAAATGGAATAGAATAGCTTTTTACCGAAAGCCTATCAGCTACATATATGGATATCTCCTCGGCTATCTCCTTTAACCAGTCTAAGAGCTTTAAGAAACCAGAAATCTCATGATAGGGTAAAGCGAACATGTAGAGTCCATTACCTTTAACTAAATCTAATACTGCGGATCCGAATCCTATTATTTCTCTAAGAACTAATGATATAGCGTATATGGTCTCGGGTTTTCCCTTCAAATATACCAATATGTATAGTGATCCTTCAAGAGGAAAAGGTGCGTAGGTAAGGCGGAAGCCTCTTATTATACCTGTACGAAGCAAGTGATTCCTGTAGTGTGTTGATATCTTATTTCGAGAAATGTTGAGTTTTTTTGCTATATCACTTATACTCATTAATGCATTATCTTCTAACAATGAGAGAATTAGTATGTCAAGCCAGTCAAGTCTCTTGAAATGAACTAATCGAGGAGGTGAGGCATGTGCTATGCATTTAGATATTTTTGACTTTATATCATCCCATGGATATGTAAACTCATTTTTTTGAGGATCAAAATATTCAACAAAGTTAGGTTTATTACATACGGTTAGTTGCGCTTCAAATACATTAGTAATCTTCATATCTTTCAAGGCATTGAGTATGTATTCTTTGCTAACATTTATTGGCTGATAAAACAACATCATTGTTGATGGTCTAGGTGAAATTATGTGGGCCCTCCATTTTATGACATATGAGAGAGGTGTTGGCAACCTATCCCATATTCCTTCAACTATAATAAATAATTTTACTAGACCTAAACCATAATGATTTACATCTATTCCTATCCCTATTCCTGCATTTCTTATTATTCGTAATTTCCTACGTGCTGCATCAACAGTGATAGATAATTTGGATGCTAAATCAGATACCTTCAATGGCGGTTTTGAGTCAAGTATAGTATTTAGCATTTTCGCTAGGTCGCTTCGTCGCAGAATTTCTCTTAGCTTTAAGCTATTTACTAGCATTCTCTGAGCTTTCTGAGATTTAATGAACATTGACACTGAGTACACCGTATTTATTCATTCACCATACCATGTATAAATATTAAAATTAAGCTGGATAAAAAGCATTAAATATTATAAAGAAAAACAATTAATATTCACAAGAGCTAATGTTAAATAAATTCACTAACCCCATTCATCATCTAACTCTCTATTCTGGATTATTGCTTCTCCTCCATCATCTGCTATGGTTTGCATTGCTGTTGCTACTAATGCTAAGATTGCTAGCTTTGTTGCTGTTACGACTAACTTTTTGTGATCGTTTACCCACTTTAATACTTTTACTCTAAGGGACATGTTTTTACCCGAGTTAAATTATTCAATACGCAGTCATGGAATTTTCGCTAAACGCAGGCTTGCTCTCTCATTAAATCTGCACATAACTATATCCAATACTCTATTTAGATAAATATTTCTTAGTTCTATTTAATCCGTACGTATATGAAAGGTTATTTAATATACTCAGCGTCAGCGCTGATACTTGCTCTTTGTAGAGTCTTAGAAGTAAGTACATAGTTAGATCTACAGTTTCCTTAATTAATTCTCTTATATCAGGGTCCAGATCGCTTAACGTTATCATCGCGGATATCCTCTCCATAATTCTTAATGTTGGATGAGTGTATTCAGATATTTTCAGGTATATGTTTAAGATTTGTTTCTTTATTGGACCTGGAGTATTTGGTAATTCAGCTATCATTTTTGCAGTAAATATTGATGCTGTCTTTGTTCTTCTTGATAATTCTCTCTTTATGTTTATTTCGTTAAATTTATGTTTTAGTAGTAGGTATGTTGCTTGAATAGCTGACTCTATTATTAGTTTAAGGTCGAATGCAATATCTATGTTCCTTCTTTCACTTATATCCTTAGCTAATTTTTCCATTAGGAGAGGTATTAGTTTATTCCATATTAGTGATTCGTACACAGTATTATATTTAAGGTCTTTGTGTACAAGGTTAAGACATTTTATAATGTCTAGCACTAACTGTTCGTATCTATTCATTAACAACACACTCATGTAGGATTACGTTTTTCTTCCCATATTCCTAATATCATTCAGGTGCTTAAATATGAGTATGACCGGAACTTATATAGTTGTACTGATTACTTGTTCCTCAAAAGAGGAAGCTGAGGAGATAAGTAAGGGGTTAATTGAGCGTAAATTAGCAGCATGCGTAAATGTAATTAGTAACATAGACTCCTATTTTTGGTGGAAGGGCAAGGTTGATTATGCTAAAGAGCTTCTATTAGTTATAAAAACGAAGATTAATGTACTCCACGAACTCATTAAATTTGTAAAGAGTGTTCATAGTTATGAGACTCCAGAGATAATAGCCTTGCCGGTAATTGCTGGTTTAAGCAACTATCTTAAGTGGGTTGATGATAGTCTTAAGTAGTTTTTAACCTATTATACATGCTTAGTATTTTATGTAGGTATCTAGCTATTTTTATTACCTCACTGGGGATTTCATGTACTTTTCCTTCGTGTATTACTAAGTGTATGACCTTGATATCAGCTTTGGTGACTTTAATTGCTTCCTCTGCTACGTGATGTAGTTGAAGGCAATGAGGTGATCCATCAATTGTTAATACAATTAACTCTCTAGGTGGACATCGCGATAGTGTACCTGCGAGTTTAAATCCAACTATATTGAAGTGCTCAGCTTCCATGCATACAGGGTACATTGCATATTGATTTGAGTATCGTTGTAATATATCTGGGTATTCTTGTTCAATGCATGCTCCGTAAAGTAATAGTTTTTTACGTTTCCTTATATCTCTTGAACATACATTAACCTCAAGATATCTCTTGCCCTTCAATCTTAATCACCGTTCTAAGTGGACTTTATGTTTTAACCATACTGCTTATTAATCTCAGCTAATATATTATCTTATGCGAGGTTGAGCCCGCTCTATGTCTAAACGCTCTCTAATATTGGATCTAGATAATGTAATTGACGCTAAGATTAAGAATGGAAAGATAGTTCTAATAACTCGTAA
>CAYPZO010000042.1:8053-10908 GCA_964415135.1 uncultured Desulfurococcales archaeon
ATAATGTAATTGACGCTAAGATTAAGAATGGAAAGATAGTTCTAATAACTCGTAACGGAAAAGTAGAACTAGAGGATAATAGGAGAAATCGTGAATTATATTGGTCGATTAAGCTAAGGAATAGGAGGAAAGCATTTGGTCTTTAAGTAAAGTGGCATTTATCAGAAAGCTAAGTCATTAGAGGTGAAGTTGTTGAAAGTAATCAATCTCAAAGGTAGGGTAGTGAGTGGCTATGGTGAGGGGGAATTCTATGTAAACTTATATGCTAAGTGTTTTAAGAAGGTTTTAGGCTTTATACCATACCCTGGTACATTAAATGTAATGCTTGATCCTAAAAGCATTGAAGTTAGAAAGCGAGTTCTTGGCTCAGGATATGTAGATCCTATAATAATTCATCCTCCGCGAATATCTGGCTATAAGTTAATGCCCGTTAGATGTTATCCTGCACTGTTGGTTAAGGATCTTATGTACGAGGAAGTTTATATAGTTGAGCCTGAAGCAAGTAGATACGGATTGGATGTAATTGAATTGATCTCTAACGTTAATTTAAGGAAAGCTTTACGGCTTACTGATGGAGATGAAGTTGAAATTCGGTTAGAGGTCAAGGAGGGGTGAAGAATCGTAGCTCTTAACTTGAGGAGTGCATTGATAGTAGTATTGTTATTTGGTGTTGTTAGTTTATTTGCTGATATAGTTTATGAAGGAGCTAGAAGCATTATTCCTACGTATTTGGGTTTGCTTGGTGCTTCAGCAGCTATTGTAGGATTTGTTGCTGGTTTTGGGGAATTACTCGGTTTTGCTTTACGTATGCCTTTTGGCTATTTAGCTGATGTTACTCGTGCTTACTGGATCTTAACGTTCCTAGGCTATGCGGTCAACTTGTTTGCAGTACCATTACTAGCGTTTATGAATCGATGGGAATATGCAGCGCTATTGGTGTTTTTAGAGAGGTTAGGTAAGGCTATAAGGACGCCTGCAAGAGATGTGATACTATCTACGGCTACTAAAACTATAGGTAGAGGTAAAGGATTTGCTGTTCATGAAGTTTTAGATCAAGTAGGAGCTATATTAGGTCCTAGTATAGTGTTAGCATCAATGGCTCTTACAAGTTCTTATAAATTTACATTTCTTATATTATTTATTCCTGCATCGATTTCAATTATTGCGCTTTACCTGACTTATCGATTCTATCCTAAACCTTTAGAGCCTAGTGAATCTGAATCCGTAAAGAAGCATGGATTAGTTCTAGGTAAGAGCTTTTGGCTCTATATACTAAGTATATCTCTTAGCACTATGGGGTTTATGCATTCAGCATTAATACTATATAGAGCTAGAGACTTTAACGTCATAGCGGAGGCATTTATTCCAGTATTATACTTATCTGCTATGGCTATAGACGCAGTTTTTGCATTAGTCTTTGGACTATTATATGATAAGTATGGTTTGATAGTGATAGGTGCGTCGTATCCATTAGCGATACTAATACCCTTCTTTGCATTAACTCCGTCGTTTAATACTCTACTTATAAGTGCGCTCATCTTTGGCATAGTTATGGCATCTCATGAAACAATAATGAGGGCAGCAGTTGCTGATTTAACTCCTGTTAATGTTAGGGGATTAGCATATGGTATATTTAATGGTATTTATGGTCTCTCACTATTCATTTCAGGTTCTATAATGGGTTTACTCTATACCAGCTTCTACCTGATAATCTATTATTCGTTGATACTCCAAGTTCTCGCATTAGTAGTCTTAGCGAAACTTTCCTCCATGCTAAAGAAGAGTCGAACGTGAATAAATTCATTGCATTAAAACATCTTTATATATTTCACGTAGAATATAGTCGATAAACTCACTTAATGTTCTTGCTTTCGTGTAAATTACCTTTACATTCCCTACATTAACATTAGCCTTTTCCCTGTTACGTCTTCTTAATACTATGTAGTCTATGTTATTCGTAGGAATTTCGAGAGCTGATCTAGGAATATTGATGATAGTCAAGTTCTTCACCTTATTATCTAGTAGTTCAACTACTATAAGTGCATATCTTTGAGCATTATCTAGGCTATGTGAAATTTCTGCTTCAAGGCATTTCTCTTCACGACACTCTTCACTTTCCATTCCAGTTAATGGTACAAGATATGTTGCCATAATTTCTCCAGTAAGACTATTAATTTAAGCTATATTAAGTGTAATGTCGGGAACTCTATGAACGTTGAAGGCCGCGAAAAACCTCTTATAGCATTCTTTAGGTCCTTACTAAGTTACTTAGAGGTACATGGCTTGAAGATAATTAGTTTAGCCGAGCTTACAGGTCAAGAATACATTAGAATAGGATTTCACGGTGTATACAGACACCATGATGAATCATCTGGGTATAGATATTTCATAGAGATTATAAGCTCATTATCTGAAAACGATAAAGATAAACTGAGGGGTCTTGGAATAGAAATATATCGTGATGATAAACTTGGAGATCATTTCATTAAACTCCCATTAAAAACCTTAAAGTGCATTATAGTAAATAAGGAGCTCATATTAAGAGGAAACCTAGATGAATGTCTCAACAAGGTATCTTAGCCTTATAATTTAATGTAGGATTAAGTACTTTAACTACAGCTGTATAAGTTATCATAAAACGGAGTTTGGGGTGCTTAATATGAAAATTGAAGAGCTTCTAAAGAAGTTAAAGGAAGCTATAATTAATGGTGATATAGAATCTGCAGAAGAAGTAACTAGAGAACTAGTAAGGATGAAGGTTGATGTTAAAAGGATTCTAGAAGAGTCCTTGGTACCCGCGATGGATGTTGTAGGTAAGTTGTTTGAGGAAGGAGAGTATTTCATACCTGAGCTAA
>CAYPZO010000042.1:11008-12470 GCA_964415135.1 uncultured Desulfurococcales archaeon
ATGGATGTTGTAGGTAAGTTGTTTGAGGAAGGAGAGTATTTCATACCTGAGCTAATGTTATCGGCCGAAGCATTTAAGACATCATTTGAAATATTAAAGGAGCTGCTACCTAAGAGTGAAGTTAAGGCTAAAGCAACAATAGTTATTGGAACCGTGAGAGGAGATATACATGAACTAGGTAAGAACCTTGTTGCTACAATGCTTAGGGCAGCAGGGTTTGAAGTCATTGATTTAGGTGTTGATGTATCGCCTGAAAAGTTCATTGAAGCCGTAAAGAAGCATAATGCACAGGTACTAGGGTTAAGTGCCCTTATGACTACTACGATGATTGAGCAAAAGAAGGTTATTGAAGCGTTAATGAAGGAGAACCTCAAGAAAAAGGTAAAAGTAATTGTTGGTGGTGCTCCAGTAACAGAGGAATGGGCGAAACAAATAGGTGCTGATGCTTATGGAAAGGACGCCTATGACGCTGTTAGGAAAGTTAAGGAGCTACTAAATATAGAGTAAAATCCTAGTTTAACGAAAAAATATTTATGGGTAGAAACGTGCCTAGACCGATATTATCTCTTCTCTCAAGAGATGAAGTAGAATTAATCCATCAATATTCAGTAGAAATACTAGAGAAAATAGGTGTTAAGATAGAGGATAAAGAAACGCTAAATTTCCTTAAAAAGCAGGGATTAGAAGTAAATGGAAGAATCGTTAAAATACCTTCCTATGTAGTGAAGGAATCTTTATCTAAGTGTCCTAGGAAGATTACACTATATGATAGAGATGGAAAGCCATACCATGTTCTAGGTGAAGGCAAAACACTTTTCAATCCAGGCTCAGCTGCAATAAAAATACTTGACTATAACTCCATGGAGCCTAGAACTCCTACACTAAAAGACCTAAGAGATCTAGTAATAGTAGTTGATGCTCTTGAGTACATACGAGCGCAGAGTACAGCACTTGTTCCAGGTAATGTTCCTATAGAGGTTAGAGATCTAGTTAGACTATACCCCATACTGAAGTATTCTAAAAAACCCATAATTACTGGAGCATTCGGTATTGAGGGTTTGCACTATATGGTAAAGGCATTGTCAATAGTTATGGGAGATGTCACTAAAAAACCTATAGCTATATTTGATGTATGTCCTTCACCTCCATTACATTGGAGTAAAATCTCGGTAAGGAATCTAGTCGATGGAGCTAGGTACAAAGTACCTCTAGAGATCATACCCATGCCACAATTAGGTGCTACAGGGCCCGTAACCATAGCTGGCTCGCTGGTGCAACATAATGCGGAAGCACTTAGTGCTATAGTTATAGCACAACTATCTTCTCCGGGAGCACCTATAATATATGGAGGCTCACCTTCAACATTTGAAATGAGACATGGTACATCATTAATTACTGGTGTTGAAGCTCTATTATTGGTTTCAGCATATACTGATATGGCTAAGTTCTACCAATTACCAGT
>CAYPZO010000043.1:0-1285 GCA_964415135.1 uncultured Desulfurococcales archaeon
TCTCACAGATTTAAAGACAACTTAAGAGCTTTTCGTATAAAGAATATAGATTACTAAATAGGGCTATAGAACTAGTTATAGTGAGGAGTTTGAGGAAAAAGTAAGCTTAATTTAAGTCCATTTATTTCTCTTCGGAGCCCGTAGTAGTAATCTTGAAGTCGGGAATTACTGGTGGTAATCCTATATGCTTCGCATACCAAGTGTTTATGAGCCTATGTAGTACTATCAGTACTATGGCTCCTATGGGTAATAGTATTGCAGGATGCGTTAATCCTGAAGCAAATAATGCGAATAAGACTGCTGAGACACCTGCAGCTGTTACTGCATATGGTATTTGAGTGTTAACGTGGTCTATGTGATCTGAAGCACTAAACATTGATGACATTATGGTTGTATCGCTTATTGGTGAGCAGTGGTCTCCGAAGATACCTCCAGCAAATACTGATGCTATGCTAGCATAAGTTACTATGTATGGGTCTACTCCTTGAGCGTGGGCGAGATGCCATGCCATTGGTATAGCTATTGGCATCATTATTCCAAAAGTACCCCAGCTAGTACCTGTTGTAAATGATATGAAACATGCTGCAAGGAATATTACTGCTGGTACAAGTAGTGCTGGGACACCAGCTGCGGTAGCTAGTCCAACAATATAGTCTGCTGTACCAACGTTTTCACATGCAGTTTTAATAGTCCAAGCAAGCGTTAGTATAGCGTTTGGCAATACCATTAGGTACATTCCCTTAACCGTATAGTCGATCCACTCACGGAATTTCAGGTATCTACCACCAAGGACTAGAACTGTTGCTACGAGGTATCCTAGGAAGCTAGCCCATAACAGCGCCTTTGCTGCATCAGCATTCATTAACGCATCAACAAATGGTGTTTCCCACCACTTGTTAGGATCTTCAGCACCTGTTACCCACATTCCAATAATCGTCATACCAACTAGTGCTATTATCGGTAAGGCGAAAACGGAGGGTCCTGCTACTTTTCTAGGCTTTACTTCTCCAAGAACGCTTTCAGTAGGCATTAATGGAACAGCTCCATCTCTAACAACCTTACCCTCCTTAACCGCTCTGTGCTCAGCTTTAAGCATTGGACCATAATGTCTCCTGGTCAGCACTACGAGTAATACTAGTATTATTGCCAGGATGGAGTAGTACCTATATGGAACGCTCATAAGCCATGCAGCGTAAGCGCTTACTTCAGGTTTTGGTGTAAGCTCTGCAAAGGAGTCCTTAATTAATCCTACTTCATATCCTATCCATGTAGATATAAATGCAAG
>CAYPZO010000043.1:1385-3174 GCA_964415135.1 uncultured Desulfurococcales archaeon
GTCACTAACAATGCTCCAATCCATACTCCAAGGAAGAGAGCTGGTAGTACCTGCTTAGTTACCATACATAGTATGATAGCTAGTAGGGGTGGTAGCAGGGATAAGGGGCCAAAATCCAATCCCACTCCCTGGGCGTTTACTTCATTGATATCCTATTTAAATTTTACCTAAATAAATCCGATGAATCATGAAATCATCAGTATTACTATGTGTAAAGCTCATATACCTAAAAACCATAATAGCTATGAAATAGGTGTAAAAGTGCAATTAATAGGAATAGTAGGTAGTGGCTCTACAACAACATATGCACCACTAATTATATGGGACCAAGTAGAATACCTCGCTAAGGAGGAACAATTAGTAATCATAAATGATTTTAAGAGAAACATTAAGTATCTTGGTGTACTAAGAAACGCTAAGAGGTATGAACCGTTTCTAAGTGTTTATAGAAGAACAAGCTTCGTAGATAATCCATCACTCGTAGAGACCGGGACATTACCACATACAAGCGCCTATGTCATGCTCATAGGTACACTAGCAGGCAATGAGATTGAAGAAGTACAATTACCTCCAAACCCTGGTTCAAAAACATATATTATTGAAAGTCCAAGCGACTTAGAATTAAACTTAGGTGAAGGATTAATCGTAGGTAAGCATAAGTATAGTGGTATAGAAGTACCATTAAGTCCATATTGGCTACCATATCATATAGCAATTGTGGGCGCAACAGGTACAGGGAAATCAAGGCTTGTAAAAGCCCTAGTAGACGAAATACTGTCCAAGACGAACAATAACGTAATAATATTTGACCACACCGGATTAGACTACACTACATTCTATGAAAACTACGTTATTGAAGCATCAGAGATAGTACTTGACGTTTCACTCATAGCGGACCTAATGATTGAGAGAACGGGATTACACCCAAGTACCTATGATCCCTACTTCACTATAGCAGTACTAAGGTACATATATGAGTCTTTAGATAAGAAACTATTACCAAGAGTACTTAAACTCACAGAAGGCGCTCAACAATCATTAACATCATTTACCATTACTAAGAGTATAAGGTTCGAGGAATTCCTAAGCAAAGTTGATTATAATAAGTTAATGGAGGTTATAGCAGAAAACCCGATTAAATGGTCTCATAGCAAATTCAAGTCAATTATAATTAGGGTAGCTGAACAACTAGCTAAACGTGAGAGTGTAAAGATAAGATTAGGAGTTGCTATAGATGTTAAGCTTGGAGAAGAATTCTTCAATTCACTAAGCAATAGAACGCTATTACCAAGGAATGTAGTTGACATTGCATTAAAGAATAGGATTGTTGTTGTAGACCTAAGTACAGAGGAATTAACAGCTAGAAGATATATTGTAACCTCGATAATAAACGAATTATGGAAAAGGATAGAAGGTGCAAGACAGCCAATAAACACTATCGTAGTAATAGATGAAGCACATAACTATGCATGTAGGTACTGTGGAGAATCTAGACAAGCAATTGCAAGGATAGCACGCGAGGGAAGGAAATGGGGGCTAGGAGTAATACTAGCAACACAGAGAATTATAGACATAGACCCAGAGATACGAGGAAACATAAATACATGGTTCTTTAGTAAACTGCAAACACCATCAGATTTCAATGAGTTATCTGGTTACATGAACTTAGCAGGTATAAGTGAAGCATCATTAGCTGTTCTCGGGAAGAGAGAATTCTTTGTAGCTGGATTAATGAATCCATTAAAAGTACCAATATTGTTAAAGGTGAAGGAGGTACAATAAAAATGAC
>CAYPZO010000043.1:3274-12458 GCA_964415135.1 uncultured Desulfurococcales archaeon
AATCCATTAAAAGTACCAATATTGTTAAAGGTGAAGGAGGTACAATAAAAATGACGCAAGAACCAACACCTTATCCTATAGAGGATGAAGAGTATTATCTGAGAATTGAAGAGGAACCCATAGTAACAATAATTTCACAAAGCATAGTAGAGGAAGCCCAGAGAATAACAAAAGCACTTAAAGTAAAGGTGCTTGAGGAAAAGAAGCCAGAAATAAGAGGTAAGCTAGATAAGGAGGGTAAGTTAAAGGAAATACCTGAGTTCACTAAACGTAAACCATGCTGCTTAGCCTTAGATACAGGGTTCACTTCTCCGCCACTAGAACTGACAGGTGGAAAGCTATTAGTCATAATACGCTCCCACGTTTTGTACGGTTGTAAATCAACATGCATACCGTTATCGGATTCCGTTGGTATAATAAAGTTTATTCAAGAAGACGAAAGCGTAGGAACACCATTATCAAAGATTATCGAGAGGAAGTTCATAAAAGAGCTCCTAGAACTTAAATCTCAAGGAAAAATAGATCTAGACCTAATAATATTAGATGGCGAGCTATTTCCAAGAATACCCCCAAGATTCTCAACTAGACTAGCTAGAAGAAGAACAGCAAGCCGCACAGCTAAACTCTACGATAAAATAATAAGTTTAACTAACGATATACTTGAGCTTGCAGATAAAACCGATACAGCTCTCGTTGGTGTAATAAAGAGAGCTTATGGAAGAGATATACCAGTAATGCTCAACATGCTCGACCTCCTCTCCATCAATGATAAGGCAATAGCAACATATATTTTAGAGCAAGGGGAGTGGATTGATATAGGAACTTATGCTGATATAGCATATTATCTTCATAGAGTTCTTGAGAGCGTTAAGAAAGAAAATACATTACCAAAGAGAATCCGTATATCACTAAATGAGAGAATGTCATGGATCGTAGGAGTAATTGATGAAACTACCCATGCAGCTTCAATTAGAGTTGCTATCTATAAATCAACAACACCTACATACTTCATGCTTGCAACAAAAGTCGAAATATGGCCTAGCAACGACCTTCACTATGAAGACATTATAGCTTACCTCTCAACAATTACAGGAGCTAATGGAGTACCTCACCCAATAGACCTCGTAGACTCTATGTGCAGAGTAAAAAAGAATGCTCTCTACCTAGCACAACAACAATTATTTAAAGAATTAACTAACGTACTAGGTAATCCGAGACTAGCAATGAGCATTGCAGGACTAACTAATCCCGAGAAAATGTACAAAGTAGGATTCAAGTAAGGGTCATTCACCTTGTAAAGAATTTTTAACTGGATATATTAGGCTGAATTACATAATATAGTATCGGGTAGAAAATAGCTATGAGATCCCCCATATAGGTGTAGATAAATGGTATTTTTAAGAAATCTAAATCTATCGGAATAGTATTGGATATCCTGAAGCTAGCCTTAGCCTTAATTTTCGCCTACTTAGCATTTAAGGATGGTATAATTGATGGATGCATAATCTATGCAGTGCTATTCACACTACTGTCTATCGAGTACATTTATGAACTATTAGATAAAATCAATAAGCTTAGAAGAAGTAAGGTTAAGCAAACCATATGATATAGGCTAAAATGTAGGTTACTACTAAGCTTATTAGAGTATACGTAATTGTAACCTTCAATATACCTAGAGGAGATATCTTCAATCCTTCCTTTCTAAGCAACACTATTGCAACATATATAGCAGGAGCACCAGCTGCAGTCAAATTACTTCCAAGAGTAGAAGCCCATAATAAACTCCAATAATAAGGCCAAGGATTAGCTAAAGCTCCAAGACCATGTAAATCTCTTAGCGCATATAGCATTGTTAAGATGTATACGTCGTGTTCCACAAAACCAGATAGAGCGCCAGATAACCAATAGAGAACCGTACAACCTATACTTGTACCTGATGATATTATTGTTTCTTGAAGATACTTTGCAAGAGATAATATGACACCTTGATATTCTAAGGCACCAACAACTACAAATAATGAAGTATAAAATAAAACTACATTCCATTCTATACCTTCAATGATTTCTCTAAAACTTGGAGCCTTCAACTTATTTAACTTTAAAAGAGCTTCAATGGTTAAGGCAGCTAATATAGCCATAGTTAACGCTATTACTCCAAGTTTAAGCTCATATTCAACACTACTATACACCCTGAAATACTGAGCTAGAGTATTTGAAATCTCCCTTCTTAAACTCATTAACACTATTACAGCTATAAAAAACAGTAATGTAAGGTTCATTAACTTCTTATTAACCTCTTTATGAGAAACTATGGTCATAATAGATTCTATCTCCTTATCCTCTTTAATTAATATCTTAGCAGTTAATAGTAGGGTTATTATGAACGAAACCATGAGTATTGGAAATGATGACGGCCTATCCTGCATAAATATGAAGTCAAGGAACTCAGCGCCAGCTACACCATGAAGCATTTGTGGAGGTAAATCACCTAATAGTAATGCTGTACCCATAAAGTTAGCTGAGAGAGTAACGAGGAGAGCGCCATTGAGTGGATTTATCCTCGAGTACTTAGACATAGATATAACTACGGGAACAAACAATAATACCACAAGAACATTATCTACGAACATCGATATAATTCCAGCAAGAAACGAGAGTAGGAGTATAGTATCCTTATAGCTCTTAGCAAAGCGAAGAACCTTAAACATCAAGTATTCTGGTAAGCCAGCACGTGTTAGCAGTGAAGCAAGAGTCCACATACCAATCAATATCAATATAATGTTCCAGTCAATGTACTCGCAGAAAGCCTTATCAAAAGGTATAAGTCCAAGAAGTAATATAAGTGATGCACCTAATAATGCAGCAAGACTTTCCTCAACTACGCGTAACACTATCATACCAACAGTTACTATGAATATCAGTATTGAGAGCATATAGCCTAAGATCGCTTATCCCCTAAACTACATGAATAACATCAGTATTAAAACTTGACCATAATTAATGAAAATATTTAACTTAACTCAACATCATATACGAGAAGGGAAGGAATAGTACATGAGCGTAGCAGTAATAGGAGCGGGAATTGCAGGACTATACACAGCATCACTAATAAAAAACCATGATGTAAGGATGTTTGAGTTGAAAAGCAAGATAGGGTTAGTAGAGAAGTGTACTGGTCTTATAAGTCTTGAAACATTAGAAAGAATAGGAGTACCCAAAGACATGATTGACGGGATATATAGAAGAATTCTCTTAATAACTGGTAGGAGGGCCATTGAATTCTACAATAATAAACCAATAGCGGTAAGAATTACGAGGGCAAGACATGAAGAACACCTCTCCAAGCAAATAATAGACAAGGGCCATAAAATTTCAACTAAAACTCAAGTACTATCCGTAAGCAACGATGGCACATTAACTATAAAGCGCAATGGAGTAGTACGTAAGGAGAAGTATCAATACATAATAATAGCAAGCGGATGGAACCCTAACCTACCTAGAATTACAGGCCTACATCATGTTAAAGAAATACTCTATGGTATACAGGTGTTTACTAAACCTAAAGTTAACAGCCTACACGATACAATAATAGTCCTGCACGGTTTTCTTCCCGATGGTTGGGCATGGATCGTACCTACAATTAAAGGATACCTAGTAGGAGTAGCAAGTAAAAATAAACCATTAACCATACTAAATATACTTATTAGTAAATTGCAGAGAAAGAACCTCATAGAAAAAACAATTTCAAAACTATTTGGTGGAGTAATAGTTAGAGGCTATCCCATAAGGCTCGCAAGGGAATGTATTGCAGGTATAGGAGATGCAGTATCCATGACTAAAAGTTTTACCTGTGGAGGGCTTTATCCAATATCAATTGCAGGTAAAATACTCGCAAAAGCCATAGATAAAAACGATCTAGAAATCTATGATAAAGAAATAACTAAATTCAAAAACGTAATCAAATCCCAATATATAGCAACAAAAATGCTATTGCAAGGGAATAAAATGGCTCTAAGAACTATAGCCAACATATTAAATAACAAGAAAATAAGGATAACCACCTATGACTATGATAACCATTTTACTGCAATACTTAAGGCACTGCACTAATACACATCGTCAATTATGTAAAGTAAGAGATTTTAGTTACTTAACTATTATAGCATCTAATGGGGAAGGAAATTGTTTACTTTAACTAATAAAGTTACTATTAGGGCATTAATTATACTAATACTTGTATTAACATTAATACCAACTTTAATAACTAGCGCACTACCTAATCAAGACAGACACTACTTAAAGTTAATTATAGGTCCAAATAATGAGGGTATATTATGTCCTGTTTATAGTCCACTCTACACCATATCTTATGGTACTTATGAATGTATACGACTCCTAGGCTATTCACGTAACATGGAATTAGGTACATGTAAATTATTTATCATTGATGTAGACCCCCATACATTGGAGTTTAACCCCATAAACTTTAGGGGACTAGAGATAAACCTAGGAAAGATGTGTACTATATCAAATATTATTCCTCTAGGCATATATTATGATCCTTCAATGCATAGAGCTTACATCTCTGGCTACATAATATATTATAGAGGGTCAGAGAGAACATATGATGCTTTCTTCATGAGATTAGGCCCGGGAGAACCCGTATTCATAACATTAATGGATATAAGATTAGATTTACCCAATACCCTAGGACATATAGAAACAGCATCTGGATACTTCTTCAGAAATGGCACCTTCTACGTTTTAACAGTAGGTAGTGGAATAACTACAGAAGAGAATGTAATTATAGGGCACATAATGCTAATGAAGGCTAGTCCTAAGGGTTCTCCTCTATGTAAGGTTCTTTATCCAGTACCTAAGGTGGGTAAGTACATTGCTACATATATAGCTAAAACAATATTTACTAAAGAGCATGCTTACATTATTGGTGTAATTAGTACAAAGAGTAAGGGATCTATTCTAGAGAAAATATTCATAACCAAGGTCAAGTTAAGTGACCTTAGCATTGAATGGTTTAAAGTATATAGCGTACCAAAGTATGAGGAAGAGGAAATAATTGATGACACAGTTAACGCCTTCATGGACTCTAAGGGATACATATACGTAACTGGAATGTATATGTGGCAAAAACTAACTGCACCATATAGCAACTTCATATTGAAAGTTAAGTCAAGTACAGGAGAACTAGTATGGTATAAGATCATTAATTGTAAGTTATTATCAGCAACTACAGCATTAAATAACTATACCTACTTCATTGCACGCAAAAGAGAGAACCTCATTATAGGAGCTATTATTGGTGATGATCTTGTCCCCCTCAGAGTAATTAAGGGATTTACCCCTACAACAGCCTATATGTACATACCACTAAATCCAACTGTAGACTACATGTACATCTATGGAAGTTATAAGGGCGATGCATTCATAATGCTACTTACATTCTCAGCGGAGGGAATATTTGAGTGGGAGACCCCTAGAAGGGAGAGAATAGAAGTAATTAACGTCTATGGTAGAGAGAAAATAAGTTCAGAAACTCTAACCGCCGATACTTATGAATATGACGTAAATGTAGTACAAGTAAGTGAGAAAGATCTTAATAAGATTAAAATGGAGTCCTATCAATGCATGTATCCAAATATAACAGACTATATGGGGGAGTTCAAAACATATACAGCCTATAATACAATTAAACCAGTACCTCTTAGTAAAATGCCTCTTCCATCAAAAATAGGAGAAGTAACATACACTACTCCTGCATCACTTACATCTACAATACCATTAACAAGAATTCCCATGCTAGGTGTAGAAGTTACAGTTCTAAGTAATATATCTAGAACCGTGAAAACGGAAACCATAACTAATAAGACTATGAGCGTAGAACTAGAAGCTATAACGACGATTAAGAAAGTCATAGTATATATTGCTGAAAAACCTAAGCCTGGATACTTAGTAAACCATAAGGTAAAAATACTGGAGTCTAATGCTACTGGAGTTCACTTAAAAATAGTTATGAGTATTTCTAAGAGGATTGCGCCCACAGTTGACTATCTAATAATGCCTCCTAAAGTTGAGGTTATTGAACGTGAACCAGTTATAGCCCTAGACATAGGAGAACCAACAAAGGGTAAGGAGGCAAGCCTTGACGTAATAGTCTTAACCAACGTAACCGAAACAGAATTCCTAAAAGGAATAGAAATAAAACACGTACTAGTACCTGCACCAGTAGCCGCGGCAGGACCTGGAATAATAACGCCAATAATCGTTGCAATAATAATAGTAGCTCTAGGTTTTATTGGGTTTAAGGTCCTTAAGAAGAAGCCCATGAAGAGGTAAAGCGTTGAGCTCAATAAGGAGGCTTCGTGAAGTATACTTACTCCTAGTAGCTACACTATTTATATTCGTAGCACAAGTAATAGACCTTGTATTTGACTTCTTATCCGTATTTGATATTGAAGTAGAGCTAGGTGTTTTTGACTATATTGTTGGCTTCATTGATATAGTACTAGCAATAGCTATATTCAGGGAATTTATGATAACTGAGCTAAATTTAAGTACGCGGGATGCGAATGTAATGGTAACTTTCTTCACCATATTTAATATAAACGTAATATTAAAGCTATTAGCTCCAAGAGAAGTGCTACTCCAATTCAGAGACATATTAAATCTAATACCGTTAGTATTGATATTCATTATATTACCCTTATACATGGTTACTAGGTATAAATCCATTAAGAGTTATGTGAAGTTATTCTTCCTCGCATTATTCATAGTTTATCCCCTAGCTCAACTCTACATCTTGGCGCTAGAGAGATTGGTTACAATAGCAGCTGCCATCTACTTAGTGTACCTTATCTATAAGATGTTGAAGACTAGGACGTGGAGTAGTAGGAGTGTATTAGATGCTTTATTTAACTTTGATGATATTGTTGTTGATAAGATAAGGGGATTAGCTAAACCTGGCGAAGGTGGATTCTTCTTCTCATACTTATACGTATTCCTATTACTACTTGCCGACGTGTTACTGTTCATTATTCCAGGAATTATTGGAATGTGGGCTGATCCCTCATACTACGAACTACTAAGAACTAACGTTCCAGTTTATGAAGTTCAATTACCTGTAATAATGTTGATTTTATCATTCATAATTGTATCACTATACCCTGTGATAGAGAAGTTAATTGAAGCCCAAAAGACAATATTATTGTTGATATTGATTATAGGTATGGTGTATTATATCTGCCCTATACTAGCAATGGCTCCAATAGAGTCTCCCGATGCTTATGGAGTAATATTAAAACTCTATAAACTACGTATTGAATTCTATGACCTAATAGTACCCTTAGCTCTAACATTATTAGCCATAGTGTTTGTTGTGCTCTATCAGTTTAAGGCAAGAGAGGTAGCTGAGAAAGTATACTCTATTATTAAGTGGGTTCTATTAGCTATGGGAACATCACTTATGATACCCTACCTACTGGTCTATACATACTCACTATACTATAGCATATTATTGTTCTACATGCGCTCTCTATATCTAAGCCTCGTAGCACCATTCATGGGCTTTATAGCATTCTTAATGTTCTACATACCGTATAGGTTAATTAGAATTATCAGACTAAGAAGTATTAAGCTAGGTAAATTATTCACTATGGAGGCTCTACTCTTATTCCTAGTAGCAATTACCTTATCCTATTCGCCTTCATCAATAACGCTAGTCCTCTTCATACTCTACTCCTTAATAATGATATGTATTAGTACTAACATTAAAGAATTAATTCCTAGAGCATTACTAGTAGCCTACATGTCTACATTTATCTTCTTCCCCGAATACATCACTTATCTGGCATTATTACTTGCATTCTATGGACTCTACATAGACTACATTAAAATTAGGGAAGGAATATCAAATATTAATTCTAAGTACGTACTTCTAGGAATATTAGTAATAATTCCATTCTCTCTAGCAGGATACTTTATAGGAGAGTACATGCCCTTTACCCTAAGCTTGACGAGTATAATGCTATTAGCAGTACTTAGTAGTTGTGAAGAAGCTGTATTCAAAGGGATAATATACAATAACTCACCCGAAATACCATATAGAGCTTTCATTACATCAATTCTCTTCTCAACAGTGCATATACTAAAGTTCAACATATTTGCTTACTACGTAGAAGCAGGAACACTAATTCCTTACCTTCTATATACCTTTAGCTATCAATACATTACGTTAAAACTATACGATAAAGTAAAAGTGCTATCGTTATTCATGGCAATACATACAATGATAAACGTTGGAATTGTAACCCTATATACAATAATGTGAAATTATATGTAAAAAACAAAGTGTGTTGGTTTATGCTGGTGGTGGAGGAGGAACCATTATCTCTACTTCCTTTGCAACTCGTTTTCTACGCTTCTTTAACACTATTATACCTACAGGTATTGCTACTATAATTGCTGCTATTATCATTAAGCTTGTAGTTGATAGTGGAACTGTTATTGTCCTTTCCATTCCTTTATTTAACATTATTGATTCACTTGAACTACCTATAGCTGATGCCTCAACTACATAGTTTCCTATGGGTATTTGCTTGAACTCTGCGTATCCTCCATTTCTAGTCTCTGTTTCTTCGAATAATCGTCCCTCCTCAGTATATAGTTTTACACTAGCACCATCAACTGCAAATCCTAGGGAGTCCTTAACTTTTACTACTAAATTGTAAACTTTACACTTCATCTCTAATCTTTCATTATCAGATACTTCTACTTCCTTGCTCAGTACCTTTACTTTCTTCCAATAAGCTTCAACAGTATACGTCCCCATTGGTATTTGCTTTAAACTAGCCTTACCATTTTCATCAGCTTTAAGTTCAAGCTCGTTACCTGTAGGATCTATGATTTTAACATTTATGCCTTCTAAGGGCTCTTCACTATAGTCGATGAATGTGATTGTTAGGTAGTAGACTCTACATTCAAGTGATAACTTGGAGTCCTTAGTTATCGTTAATTCTTCTTCTCCTACATTGACTTTATGCCATTTTACTGTTATGCTGTAGTCTCCTATTGGTAATTGATCTATGGTTACTTTACCGTCTTCGTTGGTCTCATAGACTCTTTCATCACCGTTAGGGTATGTTACTATTACTTCAGCTTTAGCTAAAGG
>CAYPZO010000044.1:0-3432 GCA_964415135.1 uncultured Desulfurococcales archaeon
TTTTAGATTTCTATGGTAAATAGGTGTTAGTAGAAGTTCATCGTAGAGTTCGTGAAGAAGTTTCTCTAGTTTATACATGAGGTAGCCTAATAGTACTCCAACTATTAATGCTGATATGAAGGTGTGTAAGTACCCGTGTAATTGGATACCCTAAGCGTAGTATTATGACTGTGAAGGGCTCTATATCTATAATGAGGTTTGCTATAATGAATGTTGGTGTATGTATTGTTTTTCTTAGTGGTAATCCTATAGCTAAGGCTGGCCCTAAGTGGAATGGTGTAAAGGGCAAGATCTTCCCTTAAAGACTTATTCTCTCATCATGTTCTGTAATCCTAGGTCTTTTAATGTTTTCCCTAGCAATAACGTCTATGACGTCTAGGGCTAATATACTTCTTCTCATTCTTTAACCCCTTAACGTATTCGAGAATTCATTGCTATTGATTTATCTAAGATTAATAGTTTTGCTTAAACAATCATAGTTAAAACCCATTACATCAAATAAACTGCTACTATTAAGTTGCAGTTTTATATCAGGTTTTTATTCTGGTATGTTGGAAGTCTTTATTTATGAGTGGGCTAGTAGTAGTATAGTTAGGTGAAGGTGACTATTCATGTATAGGGGTATTATAATCCTACTATTAGCTATCGTATTACTCAGCGTAGTACCATCAACAATGGTTATAGGGAGTACTTCTAAGGTATTTAATCCACCACCAAAACCAGAAATGGTTGCTTACGATAATGCTCCAAATGAACAAATGCTTAGAAAGAGTAGAGTAGTAAGTACTAGTGGTTATTGGAGTTGGCAGGACTACCCGTTTCCACTACCAGATGTTGAACCAATAAAGGTTCCAGTATTCGTTAATCTTGAACTAGCCAACTCAAGCTATACCCCATTTACGGCAGTAGTTAAGGTACCTGAAGGTGAGTGGAGCAAGATATTATTAAGAATTGATGCAAAACTCTATGATCCAGTATTCGGTAGACCGGTGCAGTATGATAGACCACTATGGGTATTCATTAATGGAGTACCAGTCCTATGGGGTAGTACTGCTCAAAGATACAACTGGACAGCAACAGCAGACCTAACACTATTCTACAACCTGTTCAAAGACGAAGTAACAGTTACGTTAATACTACCTAACTGGGTTGTTCCAAGAATAGGTGTTACTGGTAGATTCCTACTAAACATGACATTACTATTCTATCCTGGCGAGAAACCAGATGTTCCCAATGTAATTGTACCTCTATGGATGGGTACATGGATGGAAGGATTAGCTGTAGCTAGACCAACACTAGATAAACCAAACGTAACAGCTCCAGTTACAGTACCGGAGAATGTTGTTAAAGCTAAGCTATTAATGTTTACTGAGGGACTAGTATATGATGAGTTCTGGTACTATTATGGAGCATGTTATAGAGAAGTAAAAGTATACTTTGATGATAAGCTAGTAGCACTCATACACCCATATCACTACATCTACACTGGAGGACTCATGCCATTCTTATGGAGGCCACTACCAGCAGTTAGAACGTATGCAACTGAGCCAGTAATAGTTGATGTAACTGGACTACTACCACTAATAGTTGGAAACCACAACGTTACAGTAGAAGTAACAAACATATTCAGTAGATCTAGATGGGTTATAGGTGGAGTACTACTGTTATGGACAACAACAGAGCCAGTTAAAATGGAGCTAAAATACTATAACTACACAACAACTACAAATGTAGAAGAAGAAACCTATGAAACCTTCGCCTTATATCGCGTAAGTACCACATTTAACCTTAAGGGTGCATCAACAATAACTATAGGAGACAAGCAAATTCTTGCCACAACACTACTATTCTCAACACTCGACGTTGTAAGAACATATAATGATGTATGGGACAACATCACGTTAATTGAGTACAGGTTATCAACAACGGTAGAAGATGTATTCAAGGATGGAATGAGAGTAGGTAGATATAAGTGGACAAATGAATGGATTGGACCACTAAGCGTTGACTACGGATTCGTAGTAATACCTGAAGGAGATATAAGTCAAGCATCAGTACAAAACCCCGTTCCAGCTACATTCTCAATAATAGTCTCAGTAATGCAAGGACTAAGTACAACTACACGCATAGTAACACCAGCAGGACTTGAAGTAGAAGTAAAAGCAACTTCATTAAAGGAGAGCGTCGACGCAGACAACGTATTAAGTGGTAGATTAATATTCATATCACCAACAGCAGCAGTAATAACGAGTATAACCGACGTATATGCATCAACACTAAAGACTGTTATAGGTCTCATACTCGGAGAAGACTATACATGGATATACTCTAGAGGAACATTTGCACTAACAACTATGAGGGAGTGGTATAAGATAATAAACGACTTCCTTAAGATAAAGGAAATATAAAGCTATAATTAACTTAGATTTAAACCTTTTTTCTCCATAAAATACCTAATACATTTCAATAACCCTTCTCTAAGACTCATCCTTGGTCTCCACTTAAGAACTCTTACTGCCTTGCTTATGTCTGCTACACTAAACCTAATATCTCCAGGTCTAGGAGGAGCATATACTACACCTAGATACTCTCTATTAAACAACTTTAGTACGGTTTTTGCAAGCTCATTGATACTTACTTCTATACCTGAGGCTATATTAAATACCCCTTTAACGTCAAGCTCAATAGCTTTAATGAATGCTTCAACAACATCGCCCGCGTACACGAAATCCCTAGTCTGCCCTCCATCACCATAAATAACTGGTGGCAGGTTATGAGAAACTCTATCAATAAACTTAACGATAACTCCAGCATACTCGTTAATTACTTGTCCAGGTCCATAAACATTAAATAACCTTAATATTACGTATCTTAAACCATGTCTCTCTGATAGTAGTTTAACATAGTATTCTCCAGCTAGCTTAGATACGCCATAAGGTGATAAAGGGTTTAAGGGATGTTTTTCATTTATGGGGAGATGTATAGGGTTACCATATACAGCCGCTGAAGAAGCATAAATAAATGTCTTGACCTTATTCCTAATGGAGGCTAGCACTAGATTTATAGTACCATTAACGTTTACGTCATTGTAAAGTATGGGCTCTCTAAAGCTCTCCTCAACACTAATCAAAGCAGCTAAATGAACAACTGCATCAACTCTAGACACAACATCGTTTATGAAGTTGTAGTCTCTTACATCACCTTTATAGAACTTAAGCCCAAGATCCGTAAGCTCATCAACTCTCTCTTTTAACCCTCTACTTAAATTGTCGATACCATATACTTCAAATCCCTTATCAAGTAACTTCTTACATAAATGATATCCTATAAAACCCGCACAACCTGTTACCAAAATCCTCAATTCCGCTTTACCCTCCTATAAGACAGATAGCTAAGTCGCTTAAGTAGTTATCAGTGATATCCTAGTCTTAA
>CAYPZO010000044.1:3532-6235 GCA_964415135.1 uncultured Desulfurococcales archaeon
GTGGTAAATATTATAGTATAGACGATGTAGCCGTAATACCGTTTACAACATGTTAACATTAATTATAAATCATTCTATGACTTAGTATTCGTAAGAAAAGTTTACCATATATGTTTTAGTTAGAGTTTATTTAGTTGAAATTCATGAGTAAGAGTATGGGGGTTCTCTAAGTGGATGTTGATGCAGTAATTAAACTTGGTATTAGAAAGGGAGCAAACTACATCGATGTTAGGTATCAAGACCGCTTCTACGAGCTTGTAACCTACGATACTGGTAATTTAAGGGAATATAGCATTAGTAAAAGCGTTGGACTGGGTATTAGGGTTCTTTATAACGGGTTTATGGGGTTTGCATCAACTAACATCTTAACCAAAGAGGCTATAGAGAGAGCAGTTAAGAAGGCCATTACTTGCGCTAAAGCATCATCCATAGCAGGGCATAGAAGAGAACTTATAGAAGCACCTATAGTTAAGGATAAAGTTAAATCAATGTTTAAGGTTAATCCTATTGATGTTGATCCTGAAGTTAAGGTTAAACTTGTAAAGGAAGTTAATAAGAATAGCATTAAGAGGGATGGAATTAAGTCAGCTATAACTAGAATTGGATGTGAAGTTGATAGGAGAATTTACGCTTCAAGTGAAGGAACGTATATCGAGGTAACTACTGTTTTAACAGGATTTTCTCATACTGCTGTAGCTAAGATAGGTAATGTTATGGAGCGTGTTCATGACTCTAAGTCTAGTGTTGCTGGCTATGAGTTTATAGAGGGAAATGATTGGCTTTCATTTGCTGAAGAAGTAGATGAGTTAGCATTAAAGGCTGTTAAAGCCAAAACTCCTCCTCCAGGTTCTTATCCAGTTGTACTTGATAATAGGATTGTAGGACTTTTACTCCATGAGGCTTTTGGTCATGCCACTGAAGCTGATGGTGTTGAGGCAGGTGCATCGGTGCTTACAGGTAGGATAGGTGAGAAAGTTGCTAGCGAGCTAGTAACTATAGTTGATGAAGGTATTGTTGAAGGAGGATACTTCATGCCATACGACGATGAAGGTGTTCCCAAAAAGAAGACAATTGTAGTTGAAAACGGCATCCTCAAAACCTATCTCCATAGCAGGTATACAGCTAAAACCCTTGGAGGAAAACCAACCGGTAATGCTAGAGCACAAGACTGCTTCGTTCCACCACTCGTTAGGCAAACAAACTTCTACCTAATGCCAAGAGGTTATAAAAACGATGAACTCTTCGAGGACATAGATTTCGGGATATACGTTAAGGGTAGAGGAGCTATGGGAGGAGAAGTTAACACATCAGTAGGAACATTCACTTTCAGCATAGGTCCCTCGTACATTATTAGGAAGGGTGAGGTATCAGAACTAGTTAGAGGTGTAATTATTAGTGGTATGATACTAGAAACATTAAAGGAAGTAGATGCTGTTGCCAAAGACTTAACTATAACAACATCAGTTTTTGGAGGATGTGGTAAAGGTGGTCAAAGAGTAAGAGTTGGTGATGGTGGACCCCACATTAGGGTTAGAAAAATGATTATAGGTGGTAGGTGATGAGAGAAATAGACTTAGTTGATTTAGGGGAAAGATTAGTCAAAAAGGCATTAAGCAACGGTGCTAGTGAAGCTGAAATATATATTGCTGAAGGAGAACACCACTCAATAGCGTGTATTAAAGAGAATGTTGACAGAATATCCTATCTTAGAAGAATGTCAATTGGAGTTAGAGTTGTCGTAGGCAAGAGGATTGCTGTTCAAGGGGCAACGATCTCATCAATAGATGAAGGAGAAAAGCTTGTGTTATCAGCAATAAAAATAGCTAAAACTTCACCTGAAGACCCACATTGGAAAACTCTACCAAGAAAACTAGCTAAGAGAGCTGTAAGTGATATATATGATGATACTGTTGATAGGGTTGATTTAGGAGAGCTAGCCAAGGATATGAAGAGTACCCTAAGTGAAGTAAAATCTCTTGACAAGAGATTATCACCTATAGGTATGGACATTACATTAACAAAGGGTACGAGAATTATAGTAAATAGCTATTCAAGTACCTTTATCGATAAATCAACACTAGTAACATTTGCCGTAGGCATTAAAGCTAGAGATTCAGGTAGTGAGTCGAGTTACTATGACTTTGTATCTAGAAGATACCTTAATGAGGTAAACATAGATAATGTAACGAGGAATACCGCCTATAAAGCCTTAATGTTCCTTAAAGCTAAGAAGCCACCTACAGGTAGATACGAAGTTCTATTCACTAACAAGGTATTTGCAACGTTCTTATCCGCAATAATGGTACCGGCTATATCAGCTTATTGGGTTCAAATGGGTAGATCACCGCTAGCAGGTAAGTTAAATGAACAGGTACTTAGTAGTGAACTCACAATAATAGATGATGGCACTATGCCTAAATATGTTGCAACTAGGAGTTACGATGATGAAGGTGTTGAGACTAGTAAGAAAATAGTGTTTAATAAAGGTGTATTATTAACGTACCTCTATGATACCTATACAGCTCTTAAAGAGAATAGAGAGTCTACGGGGAATGCAGTTAGGAGGAATTTATCATCAATGCCTATACCATGGATAACAAACCTAATAGTAACACCTGGAGATGCTGAGTTTAGTGAAATGACTAGAGAGATAAAGAAGGGTATTGTAGTTTATGCTACTATAGGCGAATGGCTATCAAACCC
>CAYPZO010000044.1:6335-12446 GCA_964415135.1 uncultured Desulfurococcales archaeon
CTCCCCCAGAAACACCTAACCCACCAATGCTATCAACAACACCAGGAATTCTTGCACTATTAGAGGCGACAGAAACCATAAAAATAATAACGGGATATGGTAAGCCAGCTATAGGTAAAATGATAATATACGATGGATACACAATGACCTTTAATGAAATACAAGTTAAGAAAAGACCAAACTGCCCTGTATGCAATAAAATAGTCCAAGGAGAATGAAAAAAAAGCTTCCCCGTAGGCATAATAGTTACCTTTATACTATTGATATTCATAGGATGGATACCATATATAGGGCCAATAATTGCTGGAATTATTGGCGGATATCTAACTAGAGGAGGGCTAATAAAGGGATCTCTCGCTGGATTTATTGGAGGATTATTTGGAGGAATAATTCTGTCATTAATATTAATGGCTATGGGGTCTCTTCTTGGACCTATAGGAGCTCTAGTAGGGTTAATGGTTGGAGGAATGATAACCATACTGTTTATACCGACAGCAATACTAGCAGCAATTGGAGGACTAATTGGTGGATTTATAGGTGAAAAGAAGAGATAAATAAAACCTTTTTATTTCTTAAACCTTACACTTCAATTACTGGTATGTAGCCAAACTCCCCATAGTGAAGTTTATTCCATGGCTTTTCATTTGATGGTATTAACCTTACACCCAGAACTCTATGCTTAACCATACTAGCTGCATACACGTCGTAAAGTGACCTAAGCAGGTAATCAAGTTTATCCTCAATACTAAAACTCACCATATCAAGACCAGCAACGCAATAAGCTGTAAGTACCGCTAAATCTCTAAGCCTTACATTGTTTTCTAAAACCCTCTTCTTCAATAAATTATCTTCAGCTACAGATAACATTACCTCATTAAATCCAGTAACCTTTACGTTCTTCTTAATAGCCTCCTTCAACACTATCTCGTTAATTTTATGAATACTCCAACTTACTCCAGGGCCTGGAAACCTAATATCGTTAAAACTCTCCACAACTTCACATACACTCTCATTAAGCCACGGTGAAGGGGAAACATCAATTCCAAGACACTCGATACCTAGTTTCTGCTCTATTTCTTTACAAATACCGTATATTTTCTTAAAGTACTCTCCTATCGCGCTATAGTCGTTGTCTTTTACTGCTTTGAGAAGTAAGTCTACGTACCTTAACCCTACACTAATACCTTCAATGCCCATAAATGAAGCTGCAGGAAAGTATGGTGTAGTAACTCTCTCTGGAAATATAATTGCATATCGAGTAAAGGTGCTCCAACTATCTACAAGCTTATATAGTGCATTCACGTATTCTCTTAACTCGTTAACATTACTTACAAGTGTTGAAGCATATAGAAATCTATGTCCACTTAAAAGCTCAACTATATCCTTAATGATGTTGAAACGAGTCCTATTTATGGGTATAACTGATATTAAAACCTTATACTTATTACCTAGCTCTCCTAAATCATCAATTATCTTTGAAACCTGACTAGGAGTATTAACTATAGGTAGTGCTAGTCTAAGTTCCCATATATCTTCATTAACATTACTTACCGCCTCCTTTAATCTAAGTAGTTTATCCTCAAGATAACTAACTATAGCATCTTGTCGTCCCTCTTCATAGTTTACTGGTATGTGATACGTTATTGATCGTATGAGTGGAATTCTCGTTCACCTGAAATCTAATTACTAGGCAAGACTATAATTCCTAACAGTATATAAACTATATACATATGGGGAATAAAAGCTATATAAGGAACAAGGCTATAGCTATTGCAATCATAGTTAATGATAGAATAGGATTATATCTGAACACTTTATGTCCATCTAGCGGAGGAAATGGGAGTAAATTAAATAGTGCAAGCCACGCATTAAGCTTCATTGAATTAAATAGAATAGAAGCCATTAAACTTCCAGGAGCAACAACATGATATAGTGCGTAGGATATTATTGATAATATTATATTTGATAGTGGTCCTGAAAGAGCTATTCTACCTTCAATGAACCTTAAGTTAATTCCATAAAACCATACATGAGGACAAGTAATTCCCACATACCCTAATGCTATTATCCTGAATGGTAGAAAGAAGGTAATTAAGGAAATCATTAATCCGAAGGGGTCAATAAGGTACCTGGCATAACATCCATACCTTCTAGCAGTAAACCTATGTGCAAGTTCATGTACAGTAAATGCTGGAAGAGTTATCAATAAATTTATGAAAAATATCATAGGTCCATGTAGAATAAGGCCTCTATATCCAGTAAATACTAATGCTACAGCGAGCACCGATATGGTTAGTGCAAGTACTTCGCTAGAGTTTACGAGCCGATATATTGTTCTAAACTCGGCATACATTACTTATTTACACCCAACAATAATGTCACATAAATGTAAGTTTAATAAAATTTCCACTAAATTACATCCCTATAATATTCATAATACTTAATTTCCACCATCATTTATTTTTATCGATTTAGTGGTAAGAAATGAGAGCAAAGCTATATGTAGTGTTAATGTCGTCGGGATTACTATTAATGTCAACGTATATTGTTAGGACTCTATTACCCTACATAATAGTCGACATTGGTGGATCTAGCATAGATGTTTCAAGGATTCTCTACATTAGTTTTCTAGTATTAGCGCTTATCTCCCCCATAGCTGGATGGCTATGTGATGTTCTAGGATCTAGGAAAATACTCTTAACGACATCTACTATAATAGCATTGCTGATACCACTATATCTTTACATCCATAGTGTAGTTGGATTACTAACTATAAGGCTTGTACATGCATTGCTTGGGAGCTTTGCATTAGCTGCTTCATTAACTATTGCTAGCTGGATTACTAGTCGAGGTGGTATAGGAATAGGATTCCTAAGACTATCACAAGGTATAGGAATAGCTCTAGGCCCTATGCTTGCAGGACTACTATCGCTAATAAGTTATGACTATGCATTTGCTATTGCATCTATATTGGCCTTAACCCCGTTAACAGCTCTAATAGTTAAAGAACTTGATGTTAAGAAAAATACCCCACCTCCTTGGACATCAATAAAATATGCAGGTGAATTAATTAAGGCAGGAAAAGTAAAAACATTATTACCATTAGCTATAGCCGAAGCATTAAGCTTCGCAATACTCTTATCCTACTATACGCCATTCTTAATAATTAACCTCAAGTTCACTGAAAGCGAATACGGCTTATTCTTATTCTTAGAAGCAATAGCATTTAGCCTTGGAAGCTATATCTCAGAGAAAATATATAGATCATGGAGTGAAAGAGTAGCAATAATCTGCTGCGCTCTACTATTGCTATCCTATCTCTCATTACATGTAGTAAGAGACAAGGTACTAGTCTTAGTAATAGGTATCGCTATAGGCTTATTTAGTAGCTTAACACTTAACCCAGTATATATTGAGGCATCAAGTATCGTTAGAGATGAAATTAGAGGGGTAGGTATAAATCTCATAGACATGTTTGTAAACATTTCATTCTCCCTAATAGCTCCTCTGGAAATAATCGTAGCATGCATAGGCTATGAAAATGTCATGCTAATACCAGCAACCATACTAACAGCCATGTTAATTATATCACTATATTACGATATAAAACAGCAACTTAGTCAGTCCCTATAAAATAATTCCATGGAAATAAAACTTTATAGGACTAAATATTGAATAAAATTAACTCGGCCCTCGCCCCCAACCACTACCCGCGTATCGGGTAGGGATGAAGGGAGGATCCGTCGGGCGGCGTTTACCCCTTCCTTTCACTATTATCTCACTATCTCACCTCAAAATTTCCACACCATAAATCTACAAAATGAAGGAGCCAAGTTCTTCACATGAATGTTTGTTCAATGAGGGAATAGATTGAAATGTTTATATCTTCCTCTAACCACATTCCTATGGAGTAGGGGTATGCCGGAGATACCCATAGATCCACATAAAGCTCTAGACCTCTATGTCAAGGGAGTCCTCCCGGGCAGAGTTAAGCGAAGAAAGGTTACACGGTTGAGCATTTCTGATCTGCTTTCACCTATTAGGCCCTACTTTAGCTCTCTATGCAGAGATGATGATAAATATGTTGGTATCTTCCGTCTTGCACTATTTTCGTCGATAAAGGGACTTGATCTAGATGCAGTGGCACTAGCATATCATTTTCATACTGGTAGGAGCTTAGGATATGAGCTTGTAAATAAGGGAGTAGTTAAGTCTCTTGACGACTTATTTACTGTTTTTATTGAGTACAGAGCAGGATTACCATGTATTGTTAAGGAGAGCCATAATAATATGATTATAGATGTCTATGAATGTATATCGTGTAGCGGTTTACCAATAATAGGAAAACCTGTATGCTATTTTGAAGCAGGATTACTTTCAGCTATACTTGAAAAACTTATTAGGACAAACAAGGTTGAAGAGACCAAGTGTTGGAGTCTTGGAGACACTAAGTGTACCTTTATAGTATCATTTATGTAGGAAAGGTTCATCGAATAAAGGTCTTCCATACCATTTTTCTCTTAGCGGATTATGAGGAGGTGGTCTAACCCTGCTAGGACCTATATGCACACTTACTTCATATTCCTTAAATATGGGGACAAAACCTATCATGTAATACTTTACTTGAGCTGAAAGCAATCCTTCAATATAAGTTCTTAATGGTAATAGATCCCCCATTTCTCTTCCAATCCTTTCCTCAATGATTATTGGTTTAATTCCTCCCTCGCCAAGGAATCCTATGAGTACGTAACAGTACTTGTTGAGAGTACTTATTACTTCTTCTACAGGAACATTTAGTATGGAGGCTAAGACGTTTAAGTTCAATACGGGTGCAGGAGTATGAGCAAAGTCTGTAAATGCTATTATTGGTCTCTTACCATCGTGTAATACAAGCTTTGGATGAATATGTACTAATCTCCAATGACTTCTAGCCTGATATTCAACTACTTTTCCATTCTTAAGAACTATAGTCCAGGGTTCGTACTCCGCCCCATCACCGGGATATAGGTCGTATGGAAACTTATACCAATACGTTATGAACGTGTATGGAGGTTTTTCTTCAATCCAACATCCAACTTCTTCAGCACTTAGTACATTCTTTGATAATCTAAAAGATATACCTTCTCTAATAATCATTAATGGAGGTATGTAACGTGGCTTATATGTTTCAACAAGTGGCTTTACTCTCTCTACAATTTTCATCCATTCATCATTTACTCTACTCGCAATAATCTTCTCTAATTCTTTAATATTCCTATGCCTTGCATACTCCCTAATAAAAGTCTTTTTAGCTAAATCCAATAAATGGTCTCTTAATCCCGGGGATAATCTATCGTCTCTTAGACCTTCAGCTAAATCTCTTATTAAACCAGGTAGCCTACCAGTAGCTATGTCAATGTAAATTTTTCTTGGTAGTTCCACCTTTAACATCATTATTATTCTTTTACCTCTAACTGCTGTCCCCAATACAACATAATTTAGTAGTAGTGTTAAAAATATAGGGGTAGAAGCATACAAGTCATCGAAGAGGCAAGTATCATTGAAGATAACCTACTGTGATGACAAGTTAAAGAAGTTGAAGATTAAGGTAGAAAGTGAGGAGGACTTATGGGTACTTTACAATGTATTAAGGAAAGGAGATATAGTTTATGCTAGAACAAGTCGTGAATTAAAGACTAGAAGTGGTAGTAAGAGAAAGAGCATGGTACTTGGAATAAGAGTTGAATGGTGTGATTTCCAGCCATTTACTACAAGACTACGCATCCATGGCATAATAATTGAAGGGCCAAAAGAACTTGATCTCGAAAGACAAAGACATACTCTTGGAGTAGATATTGGTTCTACTATAACGGTAATTAGAGAGGAAGGGTGGCGGGGACCTGATCTTGAAAGACTTGAAGAGGTTTCAAAAAAGATTACTATTCCTGTACTTATAGTAGCACTTGACGACGAAGAATACTGTATTAGCTTAGTTAAGGGTTATGGAATTCAAGTGCTTGTTGAGGACTCTATTAGGCTTCCGGGCAAGCTTGATGTGGAACATAGGGGTAAGGTTATGGAGCAAACATTAAAGAAAATATGTAGCCAGATAGTCGACATTACTTCGAGATA
>CAYPZO010000045.1:0-12361 GCA_964415135.1 uncultured Desulfurococcales archaeon
CAGTAATACCGTTAATTATAGGCTTCGGATGTAACGTTCCAGGTGTAATGGCTGCTAGAGGTATTGAGGATGAAAATGAGAGAAAGACAACAGCACTAATAGCACCTTTAGCTTCATGTAATGCCCGTTTACCAGTATACCTTGTGATTGGCGGTGCTATACTGGGGGCCAAGGCAGGCTTTGCCATACTTAGCCTGTATGTTCTAAGCATAATTTTAGCATTAATCGTAGGTTTACTACTTAGAAGAATACTCTTTAAAGGTGCTAGCACAGGCTTCATTATGGAATTACCGCCATACATGATGCCCCGCCTTGACAATGTGACTATAAAGACTTGGGAGAGAACTAAGAGGTTCTTATTTAAAGCAGGTACAGTAATATTTCTTGCTACAGTAATGGTGTGGCTGTTATCGGTAACAGGTCCAGGAGGATATCTTGGGCCAGAAGCTCTTGAAGATCCTCAGCTTATTAGAGAAAGCTGGGTTGGCATTTTAGGTCAATCATTAGCTTCAACCGTATTCTCGTTAATGGGGTGGGATTGGAGAGCAGCAGTAGCTCTGTTTTTCGGCTTTATAGCTAAAGAGATCGTAGTTAGCTCAATGGCTATACTGTATGGTGTAGGAGAAGAAAAATTAATGGATGTTATAGCTGAGAGCCAAACATTTACGCCGTTAACTGCTTATGCTTATATGGCTTTTGTCTTAATCTATGTACCATGTCTTGCAACCCTTGCCATGATAAGAAACGAGCTAGGATTAAAGTATGCAATCTTAGCTTTAATTTATGAGATTTTACTGGCATACATCGTATCACTAAGCATTATAGGTATAGGCTCGGTACTTGGCTTTAGCTAGAGGTGTTTGGTTATGGGGAGTAGTGAGGATAAATTCAAACGCTACATATATGTTATAGTTCCTATAGAAGTTATGTTAGGCTTAGCGTACCTAGTGGTATGCTTTATAGCCATTATTAACTGGTATTTAGGGATTATTGGGGCGGGAGAGATCTTGTATCCAAATTATGTACCGGGTGACCTAGGTGTATCCTTAGTAATGTTATCTATAGGTTTCTTAATGATTTTATCAGTATACTACTGGTTTAGGAGGAAAATAGTGAAGAGTTTAGCAGCTATTATCCTAGGTCTAGGTTTAGCTGTAGCCGCTATGGTAATGCAAGTACTTGTCACTACAGCCTCATGGCTTGACAGCATTATTGTAAACGAACCCATAACCTATGAGGAGTTAATGCTTGGCTTCTTGAGAGCTGATGCTCTACTGGGATATATAGCCTTACCCTTACTCTATGTTTCCCTGAGAATCTTAAAGAAAACTATAATCACCCAATGATGAAGCCGAATACTTCTTTCAATATTCTCTTAGAGACATACATTCTTAGAGCAGGAGATGACGATGAAACTTGCATCTTGACATAGATGAGACGAGGTCAAAGCAAAGACTATGACATGGAATAAGACTATTCTAGATGGGAGTTCATGAAAGAGGCAAGACGTTATTAGAGGAATACGCTAGAAAGCGTTTCAATAATCATTCCTAGACTTATCAATTAATAAGAGAATGGGATTTAACATAAGTTAGCTTAGACATCGCATTCTAGCATGCCCCTAAACTTATCTTAGCCAAGAATTCAGGGGGTTTTCGAGGATGTGATAAAGTTAAGGGCACGTTATTAATACATTTCTATAATTATAATACAATGTGCTCATACATCTCATAAAAATAATCTTTGAAAATCTTATAGGGATTTAAAGATCATAGCCTTGGATCTTGAGAAGGTTTATGAGATTACGAGAAAGAATATGCCTGAAGGAGTTCGTGGTAGGATATGTGAGCATTTAGCTATTCAAGCTTGTTTTTAGTAGATTAAAGATGAAGATAATTAATCAGCAGCATCAAAGCAGACAACTTGGAGTTTATTTCTCTCCATAAACTATTTATGCAAAGTATAAAGTAGGTATTAATCAGAATTATTTATTATTCATTTATTCTTTACTATGGTGAACTTTGCATTAACGTCCTCTACCATACCTAGTACACTTATGTGTTCTCCATTAACCTCTATTACTATGTTTCTTCCTAATACAATAATGTAATGTCCTGGTTCAACCGGAGATCCCCATGTAGATGTTTGGTTCCACACCCATACAATGCTACTTCCTGAACTTAAGACGATCCACTTATCGTTTCTTGGAGGTTCATATATGCAGAAATAGCTTATTCTATTCTCTTCAGGATTATAGAGGCATATAACCCATGGTGTACTAGGCTTAATCCTCACTATCTTATCACCTTTATTGGTCAGAATTATTCTTACGCATTCGCCAACTTCATAGACTTCCTTATCAGTTGATATGCTTAAATTAGACCATGGTTTTGGTGGAAGTTTAATACTTGTTGTAATAAGGGGAAGTGTTGAAGTTCTAATCTGTGTTTTAGGGGTTACATCTTTAACCTCAATGTTAATAATTATAGGTTTTGAGAAATGTACTTGCACGGGATTTCCAAGCTTAATTGAGGTTATACATATGCTTAAACCTAAGCCTTCAATATTCTCTGAGAGCTTAATTCTATACACTTTTGAGAATTTCCTCACGGGTGGTGAGAACCTAGTTGAATTCTCATAAATTACATTACCCTTTTCTTCCAATACGATTATGGGTAAAGCGTGGGAATAAGCCCTAACTACTACACCTGATAATACATAATTATTTTTCGCTTCAGCATATATTTTAATAGTTATTTCTTGTCCGGGTCTAACATCTTTAGGGCATAGTACTCTAGCTTCGAACGTGTCACTAGTGAAAATTCTCTCGACAAGTATTGGAGAAACAGCTAGCATAGTTTGGGTAGTATTTAACTCCCAAATAATAGACCATAAAGCTATAACTATCACCACAATAATTATTAATGACTTCACCAAGAACCTCTTATTCATCCCAAGCCCCCCGCATATTCTAAAATGCTAATACTTTTAAACCTGACCGTTCCAATACCTTATTCCCTAAGAAATGAGTTAGCTGACAAGAACAAAACAAAGTTCCTTCACTAGATACTTCTTATGAAGCTATTTTAGCAAGTAATATAGAATTCTACACGAGAAACCCTAGTTAATGTAAGATAAAAACCTCTTACCCTAAAATGCTTAAGTTAATAACTATTAGTGTGGTATTGGTTATAACTATTATTAGCATAGCAACGTATACCTTTCATTCAAAACTATGCTAGGGAAACTATTGCTCAAAAGCTTGCAACATGTCCAGAATTCTTAAAGACATTTAAAAGCAACTATAAGTATTAGTCTTCACTAAGTAGTGTAATAGGTTTTATTCGCTAGATGAACATGTCTATTTTAAATAGCACTCCATATCTTTCAATAATGCTTCTAATTAGGCTTAAGCATTCTGATAAAGAAGATGAAGTTCTTAAAGAGAAAACTGTATTAAGGTTTGAAACTGTCTAGTATCATTATCGAAGAGGATTTTCATAGTATTCATGAGTATTTCTATGTTTTAGCCAACTTTCTACTGTAAGCGAAGTGTTGGCTAAGCTTATTTCCCTTAGACTTCCCACTTATAGGTAGAGTTTGGTTTGAAGAAGAGAATTAGTTAAATGAATAAGTTTAGCTGTGAGGGCGAGGTTGAAGATGGGAGTATGCAGGAATGGAACTATGACTTTATCCTCGTAAACAGCGGTTTAAAATAAGATGTGAGCTCATTATTTCTTCTTCGTACAGAGCTACTTAGAATTAGCGAGGTTAGTTCTGCTTAATACCATGTAGTTGGCGGTAGAAGTACGTCAGAGGTAAGGGTTGAGGGAGTTAGTGGTGAAGTTTAGGAATGTTAATGAAGTTAAAGCTGTAAACAATACTGTCAGGTGAAGACGAGGTTGTAATTAGTGGTAAGTTGGCGTCCAAACTTAAAATAGCGAGGGATTATAGTGTTTAAGGAATGAACTAGAGAAGGAAAATTGTAAGCACCAAATATGGAAGTTAAATCGAAGCATATGAGGGTGGAAACGTTTAAGCAATCTTCACTACTTCTCGATATGCTTTCAAGTACAACTCTACTTCCTTTTAGCTACTAAATGTACTTAATTTCAGCTAGATTGTTTTCCCGAATAATTAATGATAACAATTCATTCATTATTACGCTTTATCCTTCCTAAATTCTTTAACTTGGTAATGCTAATGTTTATGAAGGGTACCGTAATTTATGGTCTTGAGCGTTAATAACAAAAATATATGGCTCTTAGCAAGTATGACTTTAGACTTTTGAATGTAGGTGTATTTCATTATAATTAAACACTTAAATTTTAGGCGACTAATTTGAAGAAAGGGGGGGGTCTTTGCTTTTGGCGAAGTTTATTCTGGTTAGTGCTGGGTCAAACCTGTCTAAACTTACGTGTTCTGCATTTTATGGTGGTGCTGCCCTACTTGGGCTTGGAATAATAAGCGGGTTGTTTAGAGGTTTTCCTATTATTGTGCTTATAGTGTTTGCTTTTCTATTTACCGTATTCCTGGTAGTACCTATACGTGAACATATAATTCAAGTGAGGATTAAAAAGAGTTTAAAGACGATAAAAACTACACTTGGTAAGCTTAGAAAACGAAAATGAGCTGAGGTTTAGCAAGCCTCTAAGAATTAGGCCCACAGCTTTCGTGGTGGGAGCCCATAAGTTGTGGTTATATGGACCTCATTACTCATGGCCGTCATGGATAGTGTCGAGAGGGGTTTATGAGGCTAAGAGTATGCATGTATTTGAAGATGTAGGCTATGGTATTGCGGTAAATAGGGTGGTGAGGGAGGAGCTATTTTACCAGGAGTTGAATTTGATGAACACGAATTACGTGATATAGTCCTCCTTTATATTCCTTCTAAACAGCCCTTTATAGAAGCCTCTTATCATGTCCTTAAAAGCCCTTGGAATCAAATAGTTGAAATTAAAGTTTATGAAGGCCTAGGCATTAAGGGGGAAGCTAAACTACTCGGAAGGGGAAAAGCTTCAATATATCTAGTTGCTGAACATCCAGAATTCCTATGTCAGGTAAGGCTTAAATTAGCTGATCTAAAAAGTGGGGAAGTTACAAGGTTTTCAGCTAAACTATCCTTAGATAACCCTATAATTGTGGTTGCACATAAGAAGTCTAGCCTAAAAGGCATAGCTTGGTATCTAAATAAACCTCTCATAGCGGGTAACATACTGCGTTATAGCTTAGCGATAGTGTTTAGGCAGGGTATATTAAGGAGATTCATAGAAAAAGTACAACTATGTATAATTTAGTGAGTTTAAGGATAAGTAGGTAAATTTCAGCTTAGTAAAAATCATGACTTAAGCTCACTAAGAAACTATTAGGATGCTCGCGATCGACTCTACAAAGAACTACTTTAGTAAATTATTATATGCCAGATCTAGTAGTTCTCGCAAAACAAAATCTTAATTCAATTTATTACCCTTTACTGCAAAGTCTGCCTCAATTTATTCTGTTTGCTCATCCACAATTTTAAGTGCTCATAAAGTGGGCAGAGTACCCCTAAAGGTAAATCATTATTAACCTATGGTATGATAAGCTTTATAATTCCTACATAGTATACTTTTATCTGACTACAGGGGTGTATACAAATTAGTGTAGTCTTTAGTGTAAGGATTCCTAGGAAGCTTAAGAAGTTAATGGATGAGTGCAAGGATGTTGATTGGGCTGAGGAAGTTAGAGCTTTCATTAGTAGGAGAGTTAGAGAGTTATTGATGGAGAATTACCTTAAGATTGCTAGAGAAGCACGTAGACAACTAGATAAAGTACCAATACCTGTTGACAAGTTAATTCGTGAGGATAGGGAACGTGAATACTAAGAGTATTGTTGTTGATAGTTCTGTTCTCTTTGCACTCTTCTTTCCTGAAGAATATAGTGAATGGTCTGAAGAAATGATTAAAGAATATGATGAACTCCATGTACCAGAGCTAGTGTTTTTAGAGACTAGTAATGCAGCTTGGAAGAGGATAATAGTATTCAAGCAGCCAAGTGACATTGTGTTAAGGAGTCTTAAACTATTACATAAGTTCATAAGCGATATGTGTATAGTTCATAGGGACATAGACTATCTTCAAAGGACAATAGAACTCTCCATAGAACTTGGGGCAACAATTTATGACTCACTATTTCTGGCTATAGCAGAAAAATATGAAACAAAAGTATTAACAGTTGATAGAAAACTTGTGGAAACCTTAAAGCATAAAAAGGAGGAGTATAGAGTAGTAAGCCCATGGAGCACTAGTAGGTAGCAACTTTACTAACTCTATATGAGATAACGATGCGGGTTGATCATAAACATTGTCGTTAACTATCATCGCTTATAATCAATTATATTTACTGGTAAATGCCTTAATAACTCAATGACCTAGGTACTGGGTTGAATTGTAAGGTCAGGCATTAGCTTTCTCCGTGAAAGTAAATACGATAGAGTTACTTGTAGCAAGTAGACTGAAACTTTGTTTATGATTTGTCAATGTTTAATTAATGGGAAATAGATGATGTTATTAATACATGAACTGTATTGTAGTAAAAATTAAACTTTATTTTAATAGAGTTCTTACAAGGACATTTATTGCGGATACATCTGCTTCAGCAGCTTCTCTAGGTATTCCAGCCTCAACGTACTTCTCAAAAACTTTCTCCAGCTTCTCTTTATCTGAAATTATCTCCTTCGCTTGTCTTAGTAAATCCTCTACTAGAAACCTATCAATAGCTAACATAAATCTCTCATACTCCTTAGGTATTAGCCCAGCTGCAAAAGCAGCTATGAGGAATCTAACTAATTGTTGCTCCATGATAAATCTTCCAACCTTACTTATATCTTTACCAAATCTTTGAATTATAGCATCTGGTACTGATATTTTCTTACTCTTGCCTAAGTAGTTGCTAATAAGGTTCATAGCATCAACATAATTTCCCTTCATGAAGTTTGCTATCGCCATGCTAAACCAAACACCCCAAGACATATCATTTGCTTTATGTTCCTCAAGTATTTCGGATTCACTTAAACCCCTCCTAGTATATACTCTCTTAATCTCATTGAAGTACTCATTACCCCAATTAATACATTCATCGTGCTTCCCAAGTAATCGGGCTAAACTGCATAACCTATACAAGTAGTTTATTATACAATTTATAGCCTCAGGACACTCATCAATCTCGCTTCGAGGAAATGATTTCAAATTCCTATAAATCTTGAGAGACTCGCCATATGCCTCCTCTAGCTTATTCTTGTTGATTAAGTCGCTTATCTTGCGAAATTGTTTTTCAGCTTCCTTAGCAGCTTTCTTAATAGGCTTCTCCTTTTTCCTAAAGAAAATCAATTAACCACCAATGAATATCTTATTGGCATCAAAATATTTATATGTTAATCAAAAAACTCACGTTATTAAACAATCAATGATTATCCTTCAGTATACCATGAAGCCTAATCAGTACAGAGAGGGAAGTTAAGCTACTCGTCGAGGCATTTATTATATTGTTCACCCCATGTTCCACTTTAATAGGGAGCCCTCTCATTAACATCTATGGGGCTGAGGATTAGGAGCAGAGAACGATATTTAGACATCATTATATCAAATTAATAAGGCAAGCTTTTATAGGCTAGAGGTACTATATGTATGTTGGTGTTTGTGCATGTCTGTCACTTTTACGATACGTATTCCGCGTAAGTTGGCTGAGAAAATGAAGAAGTATAGGGAAATTAATTGGAGTGAGGTTGTCAGGAAAAGTATTGAAGAGTACATCGAGAAACTTGAGGAAGCTAGGACAGTTGTTGATGCGCAAGAGTTATTGGAGGAGCTCATAGCTCAAGGTATTAATCCTAAGGATCTAGAGCCTAAGAGTTATGAAGAAGAAATGAGATATTACCGCACTATTGGTGAAAAGGAATGGAAGAGACTCTCTATGACACAAGTGTAGTAGTAGATGTGGTGGCAAGAAATAGGCAAAGAATACAAGGCTATATATCAATTCTCACGGCGATAGAGTATCCGCCAGCTCTAAGCTATGCTTCAAAAATACTATATCCCGGGAAAAAAGATTATCACCTCGCAGTTAAGTGGCAAACATTACTTCGCAGAAAAGGTAACCCTCTACCTGCAGTAGATTTAATAATAGCAGCTCAAGCCTACAACAAAGGTCTTACACTAGTAACAAAGGATAAGCACTTTAAAACATTAAGGAAAGAAGTAGCTCCTGACCTCAAGCTAATATTAAAAGAAGATGAATAATAGAAACAAGCACGTAAGGAGACTGCTCGATAAGACCCAGTTTAAGGTGTATTTAAAGTAACTAGCTAAAGATCTATAAATAGCCCAACATTCCTTTAGGTTTATGGATGAAATTTGTGAACGTTTAATTATTAAGGCATTAGAGAAGTGTATGGAATCTAAGGAGGAGCTATCATTAATGATCAACCCTGTTAAACCTAGAGTGAAAGCAAATGAGGAAAGAATGGTTAGGCTGGTGGGGAAGTCAAGAACTTAATTAAAGTGTATCTAATTCTAGTGCAATTGTAAAACGCAATATACTAGAACACGGAAGCGAAATAGTTAGGGAAATTTTATCTATGTTCCCATTCTCGGCATGCAGTATAAGTAAAGTACTTGATGCTTTCGATAAGTATTACAAGAGAGAACTGTCTAATAGAGAGGATTACGAGAAAATTAGATATTAATTCATTTTAATTCATTGCTAAAAACAATAAGGCTATTAAACTAAAGATCCTAGAAGTAATTCTAGTAAAAACTCGATTACTTATATGAAGTTGGCGTATAATCGATAAACACCATATATATGAAGCTGTTACTCTACAGATAATTACAGCAAAATATGTAGGAGCAAGACTGGAGATAAACAGGTATGTGAAATAGTAGTTGAGGGAGAAATTGATAGTACATATCTAGGTGGTTAAGATTTTTATGAAACCCTGCTTTTACGAATAAGAAGCTATAAGGCAGGTAATTACATAAGCTTATTATAGGTCCTTAGCGATTTTAATACTAAAGGCGATCAGTACGTGTTTACTGAGGAAATTAGGATTTTACTTCATATAAACTACGTATTCTTATGGAGATGAATTCATGGGCTAATTACTAGTACTAAAACCAATATTGCGGTGCTTCGGTTTCCCTAATCTTATCCTCGTCTAAGAATCTCCATTTTCCTCTAAGATCGAGTATTACTATGCCTAATTCACCACCAAGTTTATCGCTTATGAGTACTTCATACTCCAAGTTAGATATCATTACATCACATTTAACGGGACCAACACTTCTATCACCTGTTTCAACAGTTACTTCAGCTGCATTTGGTACTAAGTAATTTCTTACAGGACCACCAGCAGTTCCAACCTCAATAAGACAAGCATCATCTGGTGGAGGCCAAAGACTAAGCTCTACAGCAAGTCTACGCGGTATAAGCAACTGAGGAGTCTCAGCCTCAAAACCTGAATTTACAAGAGCTGATGTAACTACCTCCCTATTTGATCTTAGTGATTTTATCCTTAACTTTACCCTTACGGCCACTGAAGTCACCCAGTTTTCTCAGAGAATATATATGTCCGATCCTTCTCCTAATAGGATATATATGCCCAATTCTACCTTTAAGTCTACGTATTCTCACTTCAAATCAACCTCATAACCTAATAATGAATTACAAGCTTTTAACCTATATACCAGCTTACCCCACATCATAGATTTCATTACAAGAATTCTTAACTTATAGTGATATATATGGTGAGACCCCATCCCGGATATAAGGGAAATGAAAGAAACAGTGTATAAGCCTATAGGGATAATACATACACCATTTAAGGAGCCTAAGGGTACTCCTATTCAACCTACAGGGACATTAGGAGTTAGGGGTGTCGTTGAAGTATTCCTTAGATATGCTAAAGGACTTGAGGAGATAGAGGGATTTTCTCATATTATCTTAATTTATCATTTTCACTTCGTGAGAAAGCGTGTGCTTAAGGTTGAACCCTATATGGGGAATAGACTAATAAGCATATTTGCTACTCGCGTTCCTCCATGAATCAACTCTATAGGTATCTCAATGGTTAGGTTACTAAAAGTTGAAGGTAAATATACTATACTTCATGTATGTGATGTTGATATAGTTGATAGAACACCATTATTGGGTATTAAGCCCTACGTTCCAGTTTTGATAATAGGGAAGTTAACAAAGTATTGAATAACTTGAGGGAGTGGTAAGTAGGGTTACAGTAACTAAAGATAATGAGCGCTTCATGAGGTAAGTGATTGTTATTTACGGCTATGAAGTATTATGGTTAATAATAGTATGGTTAAGGTCACTAAGGCCGCAATGATGAATGCTAACTTATATGTGGTAAACACTAATATCGCTCCCATAGCTATTGGTCCAAGTGCTTGACCTACATCCTTTATAGTCTCCATAGCCTCTAAGGCAGTTCCATAGCCGTCCTTGTTAACTACTTTTAATGCTAGTGGTGATATTGAAGCTGCCGTAAATACTACCTCTACGGCAGATAACATTACGGATAACAGTATTAGTATAATGTAGTCGAGAAAGACGTCAACATTACACCTACATGAGGAAAACTATGAGCAACCTGCTTCGTAAGAACCACTACGGAATAACCGGTAATTCACTAGACTAAACACTTTCCCCACTTAAGGAAACCCCCAATAAAAATATTACTGAGTAAACTCTACATACAGAATGCTATTTGGACGCTAAATTCTACGATTAGGAAGACTTATTAACTTAGAGAATGAGAATAAAGTAATAGGATTGAGCATGATCATACCTAAATTCCCTACTCATAATTAAAACCCCAAACTACAGGTGAAGGGGAGGAACATGAAGAATAAAAAACTTATATCACTAATAACATTAGCATTACTCTTAATATCAACCCTAAACATACTCACTACACTAATTAAAGTAGAAGCACAATCAAGCAAGCCCCCAAGATGGACGTTCATAGACTCAACGCACCGTGAAGTAAAAGTACTAGGAGAAGATATTGGAAAAGCGCAAGGACAACCCTTTGCTGGATGGTATACCAATACAGCAGTCTACGACCCAGATACTAAAACATTAATAGTGGCATGGATTAGAGTTGACGAGTATGAGGGAAAAGATGGACTCTACCTCATGTTCATGCAATTCCTCGACATAGATGATGATGGAAAAGATGAAGCTATAAGAAAAATAGTTAAAAGAATTGCACAATGGAGGGACATTGTAAGTCTGGATTCACTAACTATAGGAGGAGGCTACGTACTAGTTACATGTACTGAAACAGAACCAGATGGCACACATACCGACATCTACGGTGCTATTTGTAGAATAGGTGATGGAGAAATAGTGTGGAAAGGTAGTATCGCAAATGAAACTAACATATATGAAGAGTATAGTAGATCATGCTTTGTACCTAAATACAATAATGGTAATGGTGGCTTCCTCACAATATGCTACAATGGAACGGATAAACGGATATGGGGTAGGTGGTTATATTACGACTCCAATGAGAAGAAATGGAAGTTAACAGAGGCATTCAAAATTACATCTACTGGTAGATTAGAATATCGGCGTGCTGACCAAATGTTATGTATAGGTGGGAAAAGTAAGGCATTAATAGTTTATAGATATAAAGACACTAGAGGAGACTTAGGCGTTTATGCTCGTTTTGTTAGATGTGATGGGAGTATATCTGGTTTCCTAAAAATATGGGATGATGATTTAGAGGAGACTATAGGTGTTAATGGAGCTTACACTGAGATAGAAGATAAAGGATACTTTCTCATCCCGTTTATAACGGGAATAGGAGAGGAAAATATCGTAGGATACACAATAATAAGTGAAGAAAAAGAGAACGAAGTATTTGGTACTCTTTGTGATAAGGAAGGAGGAATGTATCCCTATGCTATTGGGCTAAGTGATAGATTCGCGCTTACGTGGATAAGTGATGGAGAAATTAAGGTAGGAAACATAGATCCCAACACTTGGAGCATAAATGTGTGTTCCTGGAGTGATCAAACCTACATATATCATCCGATTATGGCCTACGACCCTATAAATAATAGGTATATATTAATATATACTGCAGGTGACTCAAATGAGAACTTAGATATAAAAATAGCAATTCTAACATCCAATACCCCTGATCAACCTCCAACTTTAGATGAAAAACCCAAACCCCTCATCACAGAACTTATGAATCAGACTGCTCACGGTTTAGGTGTTGCTTCT
Organism: uncultured Desulfurococcales archaeon; assembly: GCA_964415135.1. Taxonomy (GTDB): domain Archaea; phylum Thermoproteota; class Thermoprotei_A; order Sulfolobales; family WANQ01; genus CAYXRT01. The sequence continues at coordinate 12,287 of CAYPZO010000045.1, forward strand.
AAAGATGAATATATTATTACTTATACGGATAATTCTGATGGTGAGGAGGATTTATTGGCTTATGTAATGCTTCCA
>CAYPZO010000046.1:0-12080 GCA_964415135.1 uncultured Desulfurococcales archaeon
GCTATTAGTAGCCCCGTCTGTCGTACTGGCAATAACGTGTGTGCTACTAGGTCTATAGCCTTCCAAGTATCATTCTTCCTTACAAGCTCTTCTACCTTGCCTATCACCTTCCTTACCGGCTGCGGGATTGCTTCTCTTTCCTCTATTTGTACCCCCTTAGCCTCTATTTTCCGCTTACTCGTTCTCGTTTTCGTCCTAACACGTTTAAAGTCGATGGATCCTCTAACTACTTCTTCGTCTAGTACAATTGGGTAGTAGACGCCATTAACTGATTTTACAAGCCCCTTCTTAGCTAAAGTATTTAGCGCTTTCCAAGTAGCATTCTTCCTGACATTTCTTCCAAGGATAAGGCAATGAATTCTATGTAGATCCTTAAACCTTACACCATGCTTCCTATTAACAAAAACGAATCTAAGGACCTTCCACAAAGCATACTGTAACCCCCATTTACTATACCATTGCTTAGCTAACTGAATAAGCTTCCTAGTAAAATAAGTCCTAACATAAGTCCTAATACTAGACTCTTCAGAATATTTCTCAACTTGAAGCTCGCCAACCACCCCACCCAGCCTCCTCAGACTCGCCTTCGCCTCGGGGTGGACACACTACCTTCATTAGATATATAGCCTAAAGTAGCTAAAATAAGTTTAGTTCATGAAGCTTAGGGTTTACTTCTTCAACCCTTTTATTATTTAGGGGGTAATTTTACCCTCAAAACTAGATTGATTTTCCCTGACTAGGCGAGTGAATTCTTCCTGAGCTATTAGCGTTATTTCTTGGTTAATATCTTCTACGTCTACCGCTTTCGCCTCTCGCTTGAATCGAGGAACCCCCTTGGAATATGATAGGATACTACATATATTCTTTTGCATGTTACCGTCAAGCACCAAAAGGTATGGCTAAGTGGTTTTTATTTTAGTCATACTTGGTGGGTTTTATTTATTATTTTGCCATAATTTACGCCTAAGGAAGCGAGACTTGGATTTCATGGAACGCACCCCCGAGCGTCCTATAAAGTTTGAGTGAGAGGTTGTGAATGGTGGTTAAGGTGAAATACATTACACCTATAGTAATACTATTAGTTGTAGTAATTAGTGTAATTGTTGCTGCTGAGATCCAATATCGACGTCTCTATAGCCTCTATGACACAGGGTATAGATTACATAATGGTGAGAAAATAGTATTTACGATGACTATCCCTAGTTCAAACGAAGAACGTATTGTTGGTGTTAATGTTAATAATTATGATTACATGATAGTAGCCTACACACACGACCTTGAACATATAATAGGGGTTTTCAGGGGTCAAAGAAGTCAAAATCGCTCATGGTGGGTACCACTCAATTACATAGTAAGTGATGTGGGTAGAAGGCATTCATGTGAGATACGAATGGAAAATAATGTTATTAAATTCATTATTGATGGGCAGATGAAAGCAAGCGTACGAACGAATTTTAATGAGGTTCCTGTCCTAGCGTATAATGTTAATGTACAGCCACCTCAACCAATAAATCCAGCTACACAGCTCACTCCAATAGCAAATGTAACAAATCAAGCGTCAATAGTACCGGTAACTATAATACTACTTATACTAAGTGCAGTAATAATCTTAATAATTATGGCAAAAAGGCGAAGAAGATAAGAGGGTTTAACGGGATGTTTAACTATAATGTAACCCCCCATAGTGGTCTTAAGCGCGTTAGAGGATATGTATATGTCTTAACAGCTGACGATTATAATGCAGCCCAGTACATGTTGAGAAGATTAAGGAAGCGTAAAGCAGAACTCAAAAAAGCAATACTAATAGTAGAAGTAGAGCATTGGAATAAGGTAAAAGACTTCATAACAAAAGCTAAGAAAAACGAATTAATTTTAATGCCCTAGGACATTATTTTACGGCCTGTTCTATATAGCTCTCTTTAGGTTGCTTCTCCTTAATTCCTTCAATGATATGGCCATACTCATGTCCTGTGCATAGGATTAAGTATTCAAATTCCTCTACGTTATCTAATAGCTTTTCAATAATGAGCCTTACTTCATTTAATCCTAGCTTCTTCCTTTCTGCTTCATCTAGGATATTTAATATTGCTAATAGTATGTTGCGTTTAGCATTAAGTTCTACCATAGCAAGTAGCTCTAATATACTCATTAATTCATCTTTACATAATTCATGTGCTTTTAGATGATCATATAGTTGCCAAAACATTCTCCCACCACTTCAGTTATAGAGTTAGTAACAGATTTTATAAACCTTTCTGTAACAGAATAGTATGGAAGATTTATACGTTACTAGGTAGAAGAATATGTTGGTGCATAACTTGATTAGTCTAAAGGCAAAAGTATGGGCAAAGAAAACCACTAAGCAAGGAAAAACCTATAAAACACTATATGTCTTAATTCCATCACCAATAGCAGAAACATTAAACATAAATGAAGGCGATACATTAAAAGTAACAATAAAGCAAGTAGAAATAAATGGCAAAACAGTTAATGCAATAATTTACTACAAGTAAAGTATTTTTGAGGGTAATTTTATCCCCCAAAAACAGTAATTACGCTAATTATAACATCGATAGTGTTTCTTTCTAGTCTTCTTCTTCCTCTTCTTGTATTGTCTTAGGCTTTCTTTTTGCTACTTTTACTATTCTGCATGGTGGTTTCCTGCTTGGCTTATATTCTATTAGAACCCATCGCTTATTCCTTGGATTATACGCCCATTTACGCTTAGCCAATACTTTTACCCAATAAATGCCTTAACCTAAAAATAAAATAAATGCCTAGGGCGAAGGGTACCAATAAAATAATGAAACCCTTAAAATAAGCTACTACCTAGAAAAATGATTTTAGTTTTGGCATTTTCCTATACCTTATCTTGAATAATTCATTTATCTTATTGTCATTCTTTAGTCTTTCTAAGCAGCTTCGACACACATGTAGGACTTTAAATGTAGTTCCCTTTACCGGTCCTTCTCTTAGTATCAACTTTACTCTATACCTTTCCTTATCATATAGGCTACATTTACATATACTGCACTTAGTTATTGGTGGTAGGATTTTCCTTCTCTTCTTCCACCTAATTAGTACCAAGTAGAGCGCCTCTCTTCTTTCTCATACTTTATTAAATAATATGTATCTGAGCGTACCTTTACTTTTTCAACATTAAGTGCAGCAATTATATCGTTTAGCGGTAGGCCTAGCTTTTTGTAGATAAGTTCCTTAAAACTATATTCGCCTAGTCCTCTATAGCCTTCATATTCCTCGGGCATATACCTTATGTTCTTTGCAGGCTCTAACTCGCTCTTTAAGGATTCTTTAATAGTCTTAATTACTTTCTCTAGAACCTGTTTTCCTAGGTCTGTTAATCTATAGTACTTTTTCCTATAATCTAATGCCTTATAGACTTCAATTAATCCTAGTTCTTTAAGTCTCTTCAAAACACGATACATAGTTGATCTCGGAAATTTAGTAGCAACCCATTTTTCCTCATAGTAGCTACCATATTCGCTCTTTACTTTACGTTTAACCATAATGTAGCTATTTACAAGCTCTTTTGCAGTTTTAGGCCTCTTTGCTAACTTAAGGAATACTGCTAGGTATTTTTTATTAGACAGTATTTCGGCAGCAAGGATTTCAGGATCCGGTAAAACACGCCCAGCATTACCAGTTGTCCGCTCTCTCACCTCTTTCTCAATACCTGTCTCTAATTCCTCTTCATCTTCTTCCTCTTCTATATCATATTCGTTCCACTTCACTCTTAAGTCCCTCTCTATAAAATCTCAGTAGAAGCTAATATATGTTTGGGAATAAAAGGCGCCTTGAAGAAGAGCATATAACTAATTAATATAGGGGGTGTCTGAGTGGTTCTAACACTTCTTCGTTACTGGTTTCCCCTATCTAACCTAGTATTATATATTAAATTATAATACATGTTATATTATATTAGAGTGCAGCCCTAGTTTCATGGTTTCATGGTTTATGGTGCATAGGGTTCTAGGGCTTTCATATACATGTTTATCATGTATTCTGCTTTTCTTAGCTCTTTGGCTTTCTTTTTTAATTCCCTTATCCTTTCCAATAATGTTAGAGCTTCCTTAGGCAAGTATATGTCTCTTCTCTTTGGCTTAAGAACTCTGTATATTGCATAGCGATACTTCTTCCCTGCTTTACCTTTAACCCATTTTATGGTTAAATAGCCTTCACCATACTTTCCTCTAAGCTCTTCCCTTAAGCTGCTAAGTTGTTTTTCCAAGGAGCGTAGCTCTTCATCGACTTTTAGCTTTAGTTCCTGTACCCTTGCCTTTAGCTTAGCACAAAAAATATAGGTCCTCGTTAATGGGTGATCTTCTTCCTTCACAGCTTAGCCCTCTTTCACCATTTTCTTAATTATTCCAAGCTGCTTAGCTTTTCGTAGCACAGTATAGTATGATACTTCCGGTAGCCCTTTTCTTCGCCTTTCAGCATTAATTAGATCCGTTATTGCCCTTAGGCTAAGCGTAGGATACTTCTTAATATATGCTAGTAGCTCTTCATCTCTTAACTTAGGTGGTCTTCCCTTTTGTTTACCTTGCTTCCATGCTTCTTCCTGACGTTCCCTAATTCTCTTACGCTCGAATTCTGCTACCCAGCTTAGGATCCCTAAGACTAGCTTCCTAATGTTATCATCTAGTGTTTGTAGCCATTCTTCCTTAACGGTTATTACCTTGTAGCCCTTACCTTCTAGCTCTATGACTGTGTTTAGTGTATCGAGCATTGTTCTACCTAAGCGGTCGAGAGACCACGCTACTATGCAATCGGGTTTAATGCTGTCAAGCTCTTCTAGTAGCCTACTTGCGTTAGGCCTACTTTTGAAGGGCTTACTTCCACTTTCACCCTTATCGACATACCATTTCACTATCTCTATGTTCCTCTGCTTAGCAAATTCCATTATAGCCTTCTTTTGTACCTCTTCATCTTGCTCTTTAGTACTTACACGAATGTATGCTACGGCCTTCAAATTAACCCCTAGGTAAAAATCCCTACGATTAACTATTAAAACTTATCGTGAGAAGTCTTACTTATTCCTACATGTAATTAATAGTCCACTTTTGTCCACACCATTGACTTTAGTGGGAAATTTTTCCCTAACCCCCCCTCTCGTATATTCTTCTCGCTCTCTGCATGTAGTAGGACCTCAGACTCGGATACTAGGGCTGCTATACATACTAGGGCTAAGTTGCTAGTAGTGTAGGAACTTGTTTAGTTGTTTTAGTTTTCTTTTTTAGTAGCTTCTTTAGCCTTCTATAGACTGTGCTTTTCGAGATCCCTAGCTGCTTAGCTATTTGTCCATAACTGTACCCCTTAAGGTATAGCTCGAGTATCTTGGAATCTAAGTCATTATTATTAGCGGTCTGTGGAAGTGTGGAATGTGGAACTACATTATTATTGTATTGCATGTATTCTAACTGCTTCTTAATACTATTTAGTCTTCGCTCAAGGAACTTAACCCTTTCCTCGAGCTTCTTGTTCCTTCTACGTTCCACTATGAATGCAACTAGGCCTAAAGTTGCAGCAAGTAGTAATGTAATCGTTATGTAGTCAAACAATATATTCACCAAGTATTCACTAAGTTGCAGCCTCGTAGTCAGGGCTTGAATAAATAGCGCAATTAAAAGAATGTTGGCTCGAAGAGTTATACAAGGGCCCCTAAACCTTACTTTAACCTCAACTTCCACGATATATTATACTAGTGCGTGTTTTTAAGCAAAACATGATAACATGAAAACACCATAGGCTTACAAAACGAAGGTTCCATCAGGTAACACCTTATATACAGTCTTTATAGTTAGGTTTTTAAAGTTGCTCACCAAGTATACTTAATGGTGAAGTAAAAATGCCTAAGTTAACCTTAAGTTTGAGTTCCGATGTGTTGAAAACCTTGGAAAGGTTAGGAAAATCACCATATGATATAGGAAAAGAAATTATTGTAAGGTTTGCAGAACGTATAGCTAAAGTAAGTGAAAGAGGAAATCTACTAGCTTCGATGGTCAATACGGTAGATGAGTTAATTGATAGTGCAAGTGAAAAACTAAGAAAGGGACAATACAAGGTAGCTGCAATTGAAATAGTTTCAGCACTAAGAGTACTAGAAGCCATTCTTACCGAATTACTGATGTTACCATTAAGTGAAGGAGAAAGAATGTATGCTGAATTACTAAGGGGTATGTGCAGAAGTTACTTGAAGAGAAGTAGAGTATTCGTGCAGGGCGAACCCCTTATAGTAGTTTCAGCAGCTGCAACAGCAATAATGTCTATACTACTTGCTGTTTCATGGATAAAAACACTATTACTTGAACTGGGGGTAGAACTTGAACGCGTTGGAAAACCTGAGGAGGCATTAAGAATATACGAAAAGCTTTCAAGTACTATTATTGAAGAAGTTAAAAAATGAGGGCATATTTATGAAAGCAAACAAATTTTTATATTATAAGTGTATACACTTTTATGAGGGAATGTAGCGTGCCAAGGAGAGGTAATCCTAATGTGCGCGTTTGGGAAGAGGTATGGGCTGTCTATAGAGAGGTAGCTAAGAAACATGGATTGAAGATTAGCGACCTAGTAAGTATAGTATTACTCTATGCACCTGTATTTTCACCACTATCAGTTGTCGTAGGCTTAGAAGATAATTATGACATAACTAGGGAAGAGGCATTAGACATAGCCTTTGACCTCAAAGAAACAATAGAGAACCTAGTAAGGCTGATAGCTAAAGCTGAAGAGGAGTCAAAGGAGAAGGAAGTCCTCGCTAAGGTGAGAATGTAGTGGCCAAGAAACGAAAATCACGAGGATACGCTAAGAGGAGAAAAAGAAAACCCGGCCCTAGGAAGAAGGGAGGTTGAAAGAAATGGAGGGTGCGGGTGCGGGGGGTTCAGGTGAAGAGTACGAGCCTGTAAAATTAAAAACTAGCGGTAATACTGATTTAGCAGATTTTCTTAAGAGAATTAGCCTAAAGAAGGCAATTAACTACATCTTGGACCTACTAAAGGAGAATGGCATTATAATACCATTATTTAACGTGATTATGATCTATGCCGATTCCATGAAGAAGGAGATTACAGTATATGCAAAGTACCATGAAGTAATCATCAAGTATAATGGCAATGCTGTAAAGTCCATTGAAGTTTATGGTTCTAGGTTAAGGAAGGTTCAACCAATAAAGACGATAAAGGTAGGGTGAAAGCAATGACTAGCTCTATTAAAAGTGAAGTAAAAGGACCGGTAGGAATATTCAATAACATATTTAGCGATGTCTATGAAGCTGCACTATTTTACTATGGTAAGGGGCTTAGTGTTATACCATTAAAGCATAGAAGTAAAGAACCAATAATTAAATGGGCCGAGTATCAAGGTAGAGTAGCTACTATCGATGAGTTTAAGAAATGGTTTGAGGAAAAGGAGAGGAACATAGCTATCATATGTGGAAGAATATCAGGTAACCTAATTGTCATCGACTTCGATAATGAGGAGAAATTCAAGTGGTTTATTGAGGAAATAGTACCAAAACTACCTGAATCGTTAAAGTTTGCTATAAGCAATACATGGATCGTTAAGACAGGTAAAGGCTACCACATATACCTAAGGGTACATGAGGATCCTGAAGAATTTGCTAAAAGGTTTAGAACTAAGCCTAGGTTTATTGAAGGCGTCGATATTAAAGGAGAAGGAGGCTATGTAGTAGCACCACCAAGCATACATCCAAGCGGTAAACAATACATGTTTATAATAAATAACCCTAAGGAAACAGAAATACAGGTAATTGATAAGGAGGAATGGGATCAACTACTAAAGCACATAACCCCTAAGAAAGTGGAAGAAAGAGAGGGAGCATATACAAGGGTTGGTGAATTTAAGCAACTAAACGATAACACATTAATCGAGATAAAGGAGCTACTTAAGGACGGGTGGATCGAGGGGCATAGACAATATTTAGCGTTATTTATTAGTGGTTGGTTTGGTAAAGCAAGAATACACCCTATTTGTGTAGCTAAGCTATTTAAGATGATGGTTGATGATGGAAGGGAAAATGAATTAGAGGAAAGGCTTAGTACAATATATTATAGCTATAAGAAGCTTTATGGTAATATACCTGAACTTCAGGAACTAGATAAGCTCATTGAGGAATGGAGAAACCTAGGGATTATAAGAAGAAGCGTAAGTAAAGCTATATCAAAGGAGTTAGAGGAGAGCGTAAAGGGTAAATCAGGCGTTCAAGAAATACTAGAGAATGTTCTTGGTGAAGAAAGAGCACTCGAAGTCATTAGAAGAATAGAGGACCTATTAGGAGTAAGCAGCCCATTTAGAGATTCAATATTTGAGCTATTAGACTACGATAAACAATTATATGCTGTCGCCAATTTAAGGAAGCTAATAATGGCAAGGGTAAAGAGAGATTCAAGTGGAGGATTAAAGTACAAGGAACGTGTTTCACCAGTAGCACCAACCAAGGTAATCGCCTATTATAATCCCCTTGGAGGTTTAACTAAGTACGAGGTAACATTTGAAGGAGCAACACTTCCTAGGCCATTAGTAGTAGGACCTGCACCAATAGAGGATATAGTTGGTAGATTAAGGGCTGAAGGACTTGTATATCATAGGAGGCTAATAGAGGACGTATTAAGCGCTATTATACAAGGCTTTATAAGAAAAGGTAAAGCTGAAGTAAGAGAAGAAATAGAAAGTCCGGGATTCTACCTAGTAAAAGGAAAGATAATAGTTGTTAGATGGAAAGTAAAAGAGGTAAACAAGGAAGAGCTTAAAGAGGCCCTTATAGTGCTAAACGAGTTAGCTAAATGGTATGATTATGCATTAGATAGATATGCTAGCATTATAAAATGGTACATCATAGCACCATTCATTTACATCTATAAGGTAAAGAGGAAATGGGTTAAATGGCTATACCTATACGGTCCACCTGATACCGGTAAATCAACTCTAAATAAGATAGGCCTTAGTATTTGGGGATTACCATTAATCGAGAAACCGGGAAGCAGCATAGATACTATAGCAAGAATAGGCCATGTATTAAGTAGCACAACATTCCCAATAGCGATAAAGGAGCCCGGTGGTATTTTATCAAAGAACGACGTACTAGAGGTAATTAAATCAGCTATTGAAGACATTATAGCTAGAGGAAAATATGTTAGAGGCGTTTATACGGAAATACCAGCATTAGCACCACTATCATTTACATCAAATAGGTATCTACCTAGAGACGAAGGATTATTGAAGAGGCTATACGTCATTACGTTCTCTTGGGGCGAAAGGAGGAGTAAAGATCAAATCAAGGAATTTAAAGAGAAAATGGAGCCTCAATTTAGTAAATTAGCTGCAATCGGCCATTGGGTAGCTAAGAAGATTATGGAGGATCCAAGCCTATTAGATAAAGAATGGGAAAAGCTAGCTGAAGAGCTATTAGAAGAGGCCTATAGAGAAGTAGGACTTGATGTACCTGAATGGGTTAAACTATGGTATGAAGCTGAAGAATCAAGTGAAGAAGAAAAGAGAGAGGCCATAAGGAACTATCTAATTAAGGTAATTAATGAGGAATTTACAAGGTTTGTAGGCAAAGTAGTTGAATATAGAGGAGAGGAAATTCAAACACTTGAAAGAAAGGAAGTAGACTTCGAGGAGAGAGTAAGAATAGTCCTAGAGAATAAGCTAATACCTTGGGCCATTATGAAAGATGGGGAAGCAGTAATATTTACTACTGGTTTTGCCGAAGCATTAAAACCAGTTATTGGAGACATAGGAGGGCTAAAATCAATAGCTGATCTACTAAATTGGGAATATAGGAAAAGCATTAAGATAAATAAGAGGGTAATTCAGGGTATTGTAGTGAAGTTCAATGAATTAATGGAGTTCCTAGCTTAAGGGAGTTTTTTATTTTCAATTGTTTATTGTTCTACCTCTTTCAATTGTTTATTGTTCTACCTCTGATGGAGTGCCATGCAATTTTCAATTCTACCCTCTTTCTACTCTTCAATTCTTTTACATAATATCTAAAGAAGGGGAAAGGTAGAAAGGCCGGTAGAACACACCCCGTTTTTTTCCGGACCGAATTTTTTCTGAAATCCTACCCCTTCTACCTTTCTACCCTTTCTACCCTTTCTACCCTTTCTACCAATACTATTACTTTTTTATTATTATATATAGTAAAGTAAATAGTAGTTTTTCATAGAGTAATTAAAAGCGAGTTCATGGAGTTTCGCATTAGCTCTTAAATAGCTAGTTTTTGGAGAATAAATTTACCCTCCAAAATACCTCCAACTACTATATTTATGTCAGACTCCATGAATAGGTCCACAGACTCTGAGTCTATGGACCTGTACCTTGATTTTTGCTAATTGTTATTTGCTTTACCTATCTTTATTATATTTTTATATGTTATGTAAAGTAATTAACACTATTTACCCTCCAATTTACCTAGAAAAGACTTTTAATCCCCTGATCTCTTTACTTTTAATTGGGGGGTAAATTTGGCCTCAATGGAGAATATTTGCCCTCGATGTGGAAGGCCGTATAGCTACATTAAGCGTAAGAGAGTAGGGGATAAAGTCTATCTCTATGCTGTACATTACCTTGGCTATGAAAAAGTAGGGGGGAAGATAAAGAAAAAGACAAAAGAATGCTACTTAGGACCTGAAGAATCCTATGAATATGTTACTAGGACTCATGCTAAAGAAGGCTTAGTGCTTAGAGGCCTAGCTGATAGGGATAGAGCATTAAGTTACCTCGATGCACTCATAAACTATATAGCTAGCATTGAAATTGATAGAGAACTTGCATTAAGGCTTGCTGATAGATTTATGAGACTTGCTAGGATCCTTAGAGGCGAAGTAGATCCTCATGAAGTTAAGGAAATACTATATAATGAGCTTCCAGCTAATATAGATAGGCCAATAGTTATTAAGAAAGAAGGCCAAGCCCTAGTACTAGAAGCACCTACAACTGAAGCGGCTAATGAGTGGAAGAAGGTATTAGAGAAACATGGCTATAAAGTTGAAGTAATAGAGGATAGCTATGGAGTACACGTTAGGGTAGGATTATGGAAGTAATAAAGGCAGAAATAATAGCAGCCCTTAAGGAGCTTAAAGAGGCAATTAAACCTAAGGCCGTAGTATTTGATCTTGATGGAACACTTATTGATAGTTCTGAAAGGTATAGTCGATGCATAAGGGAAGCTAAAGGTGATAAGAAGAAGTTTTGGGAATGTTTTCTATCGGAAAAATACATGGAACTAGATAGGCCTAGAGAAGAAGTAGTAAAGTTGCTTCGAGGATACCTTGTAAAGAAATACAAGATAATTATAATTACCGGTAGAATAAGGCAAACTCAGGAACGAAAAACAAAGGAACAGTTAAGGAAATGGGGAATCTATTATCATGAAATAATCTTTAGGGAAAAAGGTGATTATCGTAAGGACTATGTACTTAAGCTAGAGTATATAAGTAAGTTAATGGAGTGCTATAAAATTGAAGCGATATATGATGATTCGGATCATGTAATAGAGGCAATTAAAAACAGGTTTCCTTCAATTAAAGTACGTAAAGTTTAGAACATACCTTTTGATCTATTGAAATATGTTTCTTCGTTTTCCTCTTTTATGTGTTCCATTGGTAGTACTACGCCTGCTTTAGTCTTCTTCTTTTCGGGGCTTAGGTTTCCTATTACTAGGATTACTTCCTTCCTTAACCCTACAAGCCTATAAATAACTATAGCACAACCATTCTCATCGCAGTATAGTTCATAGTACAAGGGTGGACCGTATTGGAACCAGCCCATTTCCTTTAACATGTAGTGTACTCGACGTGCTATATCGTGGCTTCCGAAAAGCCTTCTAACTAGGCTATCTGCTTCGCTTTCACGGTGCAATCCAAGGGGACCTTCTGGCAGGCCTAGTTCCTTCCACAGCTTACTTAGTTTCTCACTTATAACGTAGTGCATAAACCCCGTCTTCCTCTCATACCAAATAAACATGTCCTTATACTTAGCTATTAGTAGCCCCGTCTGTCGTACTGGCAATAACGTGTGTGCTACTAGGTCTA
>CAYPZO010000047.1:0-6855 GCA_964415135.1 uncultured Desulfurococcales archaeon
AACACTAATGGTGTAGGAGATGGCTCTTTATTTGGTTGCTTAGTATATATTCTTACCAAGTTTAATGTCTTAAATAATATTTCACCTATTTTATCCAATCCTATACCCTTTAGTGCAGAAGTTGGAATTACTGGTATGTCTCGTGGAACAATTTTTCTCAATACCTTATAATTCTCCATAGCTCCAGGTATATCGATCTTATTCGCTATTATTATTGTTGGCTTATGCGTTATGTTCCCAAAAATTGCTTTCTCCACATCATCTAATGTTACTTCGCCAATTATCTTAACTAACGCATTGTATATTCTATATCCCTCCAATAGTTTAACAACATCATTAACTGTACATCCAATTAACTTACCAGATACAATAACTTTGATTCCAGCAGACCCTCTTCCCTTCTCTATGACCACTTGACCTCTTGGCTTTCTAACATATATGTTTGAATTTATTAACTCATTTAGGATTATTTTTAATTGATGTAATGGTTTATTTGATGCATCTAATACTATAATTAGTCCATCGGCATTACGTACTAGTCCTAAAACCTTAGTACCCCAAGCAACTCCATTAGATGCTCCAGGCATTAATGCAGGTGCTTCAATGAGTTGAAACTGTATGTCTTGGTACTTTAACATTCCGGGTACTGGTAACTTAGTAGTGTAAGGATAGTCGGATACCTCAACCTTAGCATTAGTAAGTCTAGTTAATAGGAGGCTTTTGCCAACATTAGTTAATCCTATCATAACTATTTGTGCAGCACCCTCCTTCTCAATAAAGAATGTTGGTCCTTTACGTCCCCTCTTCTTTCTCCTTCTCTCTTCTAATTCTTCCTTAAGTTCAGCTAATCTTCTACGAGCCCAGTATAGTAGGTTCTCAGTACCCTTATGCTTAGGTACAGCGGAAATGAACTCCTCCAATGCCTTAATTTTTTCCTCAATACTTTTAGCTTCCATAACCTTAAGCCACTTAGCCTTAGCTTCTGGTGGTAAATTTGCTGGCACCTTCCCTCCCTACCATTAAAAATACTAACTTATTTCAAAGAAATATAATTTACTTACAATTAATGTATTCAAGTAATGATCTTTGTCTTCCCGTAGTTTTTCTCCGCTTTTCCTTATAGTATTCAGGTGCTATCTTCTTTATTGTTGACCACGTTCTCCTGACTATAGATGGTAGCATACTTTTTTCAGAAACCATTTTCTTAATCCAAAACAAGGTTTTGGGATCTGAGGGATAGCCACTACCTATGTACCCATATTTCTCCTCAAGTAGCCTTATATGTTTATCTCTAAGAACCTTAGCTAATATACTAGCAGCACCAACACTAACGTATTTAGCATCTGCTTTATGTTCAATAATTATTTCTCCTCTAAACCCAATATCTCTAATCCTATCTATTATCTTACTCTTATTACCAGTAAGGTCGATTACTATTTTAGTTAACAAACTGCCAAAGTATGATAATGCTCTTCTAACAATTAACGATACACCATTTATAAATAATTCATTAATATTTTCTTCATCTATAAGCGTTGATGGTATAATTGTCCATAAAGCTAACGGTACTCTACTAACTATGATATTGAATATTTTTTCACGTTGTTGAGGTGTAAGTAGTTTACTGTCTTTAACGCCTACATCCCTAAACAAGTTCTTAATACTAATAGGTAAACATATACCGGCAATATACATGTCCCCAACTACACATCCCCTCCCAGCTTCATCTATTCCTAGTTCTATCTTCTCTTTCTCAGTAATAGTAATGTTCTTGCCCATGACTTAACCTCTCTAACACTATTAACTAAGCTTAAAGGTCTTATACGATTACCTTGCTCATTATAAAATATTTCAAGAAGAATATACCTAAGATTAGTATTCCTAAGTCTCTTTAAAACATCCTTTATAGATATTTCACATACCTCTAACGGTAAATGGTCATCGATATGAGTTTTATGATGAATTCTATATCCATGTAGATGTAGTAGTATTAGTTTATCCTTAAATTCTTCAGACCACATAGATACAAGGTCAAGATAATTGATTTTCTCTCTTCCCCTAGAACGTTTAGCATATGCGGAGACAGCATGAGGTACATCAAAACATACCTTAACCTCTTTGAATGAATTAATAATTGGGACTAAATGCTCAATACAACCTCCAAAACCAGAAGCATTATTTTCAATAATAAGGTCTACGCCATAATCTCTAGATAGTTCAACTAATCTATTAACAGATTCCATAGCTGCATTTACGAGGTCGTTTTCTATGTCCTTAGATATATGAAATGCTTGCCTTGAAATTAAATGTACATTTACATAGAGAGCATCTATCTTTCCAGCAATTTCAAATACATTTTCATATATTTTTAATGATGCTCTTCTAATGCTTTCAATAGGAGAAGCTAAAGATACGTCTCTCCACGGGCCATGAACTCCTATTTTCAAATTTAAATCCTTAGCACGATTAACGAGTTCATGAAGTCTATCTAAATCCTTTAAGGGCCATGGGTAATCAAGACTTAATTCTATAAAGTTAAATTCGGCTTTAACTACCTCATCTATAATGTCTTTAGACGATAAATCTCCTTGCCATATAGGGTATCCTATAAGAATCATAACCTTAATCCTCTAATAATCATTGATAAGTGTTCAGGATTAGGCTCATATATAACTCTATCTACAGGTACATCTCTAAGTTCAACGCAGGTATCTTCATCGTATTTAAGCTTAGAAGCTCCGATATGATATACTGAACCCGCAATTCCAATAATTGTTACATTACGTTTAGATGATTTAATTAAGTACGCCATACCTTCTAATGGAATTAAATCTTTAACTACTCTGCATCCACTATCATAGTACAAGCCGTCTACTCCTTGTCTAGGTCTGTATATGTACATTAGTACATCAAACTTATAGCTATTATATATTTTCAACGCGAATTCCTCTAACTTACTTATTGAAGGAGATCTAACGGCTACATGTCCTAACTTAGGATTCTCAGATAAAGGTATATCGTTTTTCTTAAGTTCGTCTACGAGTCTTCTAGTAAAGTTTTCCTCAAGTACTATTAGAATCTTGCTTTTAGCTAAAATGTTCTTAACTATAGCGCAGGTTGCTTTAACCCAACTATCCCCTATATTACCCGTTATTATCAATACCTTCCTCATAGCTTCCTAGGACCTCTAATAACTTAGTCAAGGGATCTTCCATATCCATTACCATATTAAGGGTATTAACTCTATATTTTCTAGGATTATCTAAGACCTTAAATACTAGTTCAAGAGCCTCATTTACATCTTTAGCTTTAAATAATGGAAATCCTCTTTCCATAACATATCTATCAACATATAATTCCTCAGGATACAGATTTATCGCTGGAACTCCTAATAAGGCTGCTTCTCTAGTCATAGTTCCTCCACCACTAATAACCATTATTGAATAATACGAGATATTGGGGCCGTAAACTGCTCTTGAGGGGATTATAACATTCTTCATTCCTTTAAACTTCACATAATCTTCTCTATACCTTGGTAGTAAAAGTACTTTAACTTCACTCGATAACCTCTTTATTAATGATGAAAAATTGATTGAAAACCTATAGTATGCTGCATGTACTTCAGCAGGTCTAACAACTACGTAATTAAAAGGACTTAGACCTAATTCATCTAATTCTCTTGGATTAGGTTTAAACTCTTTAATCCACAGAACTTCGTCAACACCATTATATGGCATAAGCCTTGTTGTAGGGTGTACATAGGCTTTTATGTCATCTAATGGTATAGCTTTAGGGAATATTACTATAGTTGCTAGTGGTAAGCTAAGCCTACTAGCATGTATTGAGTGAGGAGAATCAGTAAAAGCTATATATTTTACTCCAAGACCATATGCTACTCTAGATGCTGATGGATTAGGATAAGCTAATAATAAGTCAGGCAAATAACTGTTAACAAGGTCGGCTAAGATATTCATGCGCCTAATATCAGCTTTAAGTTTACCGTATAGTGTTGCCCCTCCATACCCCCCTACAACTTCGTATCTAATTCCAAGATTATCGAGAATTCCAAGAGTATAGTCGTATCTACGAGTAGTTACATATACGTCGTAGCCCATTTTCATAAGTTTTTTAGCCATAGTGCCAAACATTAATGCCTGCTTAGGCGTTAATATATCAATCCATATCTTCACCAATACTTTTATCCCTCAACCAGAGAAATAGTATGACTAGGAGTACTTTATGAATTTAGTAGGAGAGATAATAAAAGTAGTTAAAGAAGTAGCAAAAATAACGGGATATGAGGTTAACGTAAGGGATAATACAATAGTATTATCAAGTTCCGATTCTCCACTCAAATTAGAAATCAAAGTCAGTGACAGTAATGTAGAGTTTAATTTAATCTATGAAGGTCTTGAAGAATACATAGAGGATTTAATTGATTCAGGTGAGGACGTTAGAGAGAGTATTGAATATGAAGTAGCTGATATAAAGAATATAGCAATGTACATCAAGTCGAAGCTATCTAGTCGAGGGATAAGAATATTTGATAGAGTTAAAGAAGCAGAGCTAGACATATATGATATAGTTGAAGAGCACTTAATATAACCATTGATTACAGTTATTGTAGCTACATTAAAGTTTTCTTAACTTCACGAATATATACTAGTAGAATTATGATTCCAATAGCTAATCCCAGTAATAAATCCTTAACGAAGTTAGATATTAGAGGTTCTCATTGCTTTTGATGTTCTTGTACTCTTCCCTATTTCCTGTTTAAGTTCTTTAGCTATTTCAAGTAATAGTTCTCCTGCTTTGTGTTCGTGCTCTTTCGCCTTCTTTACATGCGTTTCTCCCCTCACGATACCCTCCATAACCCATATGTAATTCTCTGAAATACCACATACCATAGTTCCATTCACTTAAATTGAAGAATATAATCATAAACATGGCTATGTATAGCACTAAGGTTCTTGTAGTTAAAACTTTCAATAGAGTAGGCATTATATCACCTCACCAAAGGATTAATTTAGTAATGAGATACATGTTATGTATGTACTTTGTAAGACAGAACGGCGTAATAAATTAAACCTTAAATTCCATTAACTAAATCCAAGAGCAACTGCTAGGAGGATAGCTACTAGGAAACCCGTAAGGGAACACATTATGTTAACTACATTGTTATCTATGAATTCTACCCCAGATATTAACTTAGTCTTTTTGCCGCAGTGAACTTTAGATTCAACTTCACTTCCACATACGCTACACACGTACTTTGCCTGAAGAGTAGCTCCTATGACGCTATCTATGGTTGAACCAGCTAATGAGGCTAATACTGGTATGAATATAACCCATATGCGCTGATGAACATTTACCTCATGTATTAAGCCTAAAGCATGCGCTATGACTCCTATTGTTAATCCTGAGGTAGAGACCATTAAGTAGCCCAATAACGTAATTCCTCCAGAAGTTCCTGGCTTAACTTTAATCCAAGGTTTAGTTATAAGTCTTGGAGGTGAGGGACTTAAAACACCTATCTCGGAGGCAAGGGTATCTCCCATAGCGGCTGCGATTGCGCCTAAGTATCCTAGAATCCATATTTGACCTCCAATAATCCTCTCAATAATCACTGCAATTAATGCTATTATTCCATTTGCTAATACGTTTCTCCAACCCCTAGCACCACCTTTCCCTTCGGCTACTCCAAGCATTTTCTTAAAATTGTACTTAAATTTCGTAGCAATACCTGCAGTAAAGTGAAATAGCATTATAATTATAAACCAACTCCATCCACCTAATAAGATAATGGGAATACTAATAATCCATCCCATTAAAAGTCCTGAGAAATCAACTAAATTCCTCTTAAATGATAATAAGCCTATTAGTAATACTGTAGCTATCCTCATGATGTAATCTACTAGTATTAATATATCCATGGTATCACCATGTGGTCTTAAAATCCGTAATGTACAGCTAATATAAAAAGTATTAGGAAAATAATCTCAGTAATACCGCTAAATATCCTAATTGAATCGCAATGTCTTTGATGAGGTCAATAATATTTTTACCCCGAAGAGTAGCTAGTCTTAAGGGATTGATATGCGCCAAACATGTTAGATCCAAAATTACAAGCTAAAGCAGGACTACTTCTACAAGTAGCGGTACATCTCCTGAGACCTGATCTAAAACCAGTAGGATGCGGGGTACATGAAAGAGGATTCTATTGTGACTTCAAATCAACTAAAGGGGAATGGCTTAGTATAGATGAGGCTAAGAAAGCAGTAAACCTAGCATTAGAATTGAAATTAGTATCTGAGGAGATAAAGCTATGTAAAAGTGGAGAGGTAGATGAATTAGCTTCAATTCTTGGAAGAACTAAGAAGTATTTAATTAAGGATGTAGAAGTCTACCTAGAACCTGAACTAGAACCTGAAGGTAACGTAGAAGCCATAGTAGTAATGAGCGTAGCAGCACACAACCCACTACCCAATGTAAGCCTCGTAAGAGTAAATGCTATAGCATTCCCAACGAAAGAGAGGATGGAGGAATACCTAAGGTGGCTTAAGGAAGCTGAAAAAAGAGACCATAGAGTATTAGGAAGAAAACTAGGACTATTCACATTTCATGAGGAAGTTGGTCCAGGATTAGCCATATTTCATCCAAAGGGTTTCATAGTTAGAGAAGAACTAATAAGGCTCATGAGAGAAATTAACAAAAAACTAGGCTATGAGGAAGTATTTACACCACATCTATATAGAGCAATAATATGGAAGCGTAGCGGTCATTACGAATTATACAGAGACAAAATGGTATTAGCTGATGTTGAAGGAGAAGAATATGGAGTTAAGCCAATGAATT
>CAYPZO010000047.1:6955-11645 GCA_964415135.1 uncultured Desulfurococcales archaeon
AAAATGGTATTAGCTGATGTTGAAGGAGAAGAATATGGAGTTAAGCCAATGAATTGTCCAGGACACATACTCATCTATAAATCAGAGCCAAGAAGTTACAAGGACCTACCAATAAAGCTAAGCGAGTTTGGAACTGTTTATAGATGGGAAAAAAGAGGGGAACTGTATGGGCTCTTAAGAGTTAGAGGATTTACTCAAGACGATGGACATGCATTTCTAAGGGAAGACCAAGTAAAGGATGAAGTAAAGAATATACTGAAAGCAGTAATAGAACTATTGTCTATATTTGGATTCAAGGAGAAAGATATAAGGTTTAATTTATCTACGAAACCAGACCAATATATTGGAACCGATGAAATGTGGGATAAAGCAACGAGTGCATTAAGAGAGGCATTAGAGGAATTAAAGCTACGATACAATATCAAGGAAAAGGAAGGAGCATTCTATGGACCAAAAATTGATGTAGAGTTCAGGGATAGTCTTGGAAGATGGTGGCAATGCAGCACTATTCAAGTAGACTTCGCATTATCTGAGAGATTTAACTTAGAATACATTCTGCCCGATGGAAGTAAGGCTAGACCAGTGATGGTTCATAGAGCAATACTTGGTAGTATTGAAAGGTTTATGGCAATAATACTGGAACACTTTGCAGGCAGACTACCGACATGGCTAAGCCCCATACAAGTAGTCATATTACCGCTAACACAAAAACAATCCAGGTACGCTAACGAAGTTGCATCAATGATGAAAGACAAGGAAATAAGAGTTGAGGTATGGGAGGCCACAGAAACACTAAGCAAGAGAATAAAGAAAGCATACGACCAAGCAATACCATATATAATAATAATCGGCGAAAACGAGGAAAAGAACAAGACTATTACAATTAGAGGTAGAAGGAACCTACAAGCAAGAAACGTTGACCCCAAAGAATTCATTAAACTACTAGAAATAGAGATAAAGAATAGAGACCTACAACAAACAGCTATAATGAAAATACTAGGAAAAAGCTAATACTTTTCCCATCCTCATTCTTTAAATACTTATGGAGCATAAAGTAAGGTTCTCCTAATATGTTCGAGAGAATAGAATAAAAAGGCATATTAAGTTAGGTATTGAAGGGCGAAGAAATGAGCAATAAACCAATAGCAATATCAATTATAATCGCCATTGTATTAGTACAAACACTTTCAATAGCATTACAGGCTATAGCCCTAGGTTACATCTATATTAATGAGGTTAAGTTAATAGTACCCGCAGTAAGTAGTACAGGTCATGGAGTTACATCAGAACTCATAGTTAAAGTAGCATATCCTGGAAGCGGTAACGTATACTTCTTAACAGAACCATTAACTCAACTAGATACGCAAGCTTCAGCAAAAATAGCGGCATTAGTAGCAACAAATATTTTAAACATAGACTTCTTTAAGTACGACTACTTCTTCGAATTAAGGTCAAAGAGCATGATCATTGGAGGGCCAAGTGCTGGTGCAGCTATGACAATTGCAGTAATGGCAGCACTACTCAATGTCACCATACGAAAAGATATTTCAATAACTGGTATGATAGAACCCAACGGAGTTATAGGACCTGTAGGTGGTATTCCAGAAAAACTAGAAGCAGTTGCAAAGAAAGGCTGTAAAATATTCCTAATACCACTAGGACAAAGATACTCAACAGTCCCAATTCAAAAACAGCTTCCAGGAGGCATAATAATAACAACGTACAAGACCGTTGATGTAGTTAAGGAGGGTGAAAAACTAGGCGTAAAGGTAATAGAGGTTGGGGATATAAGACATGCACTATACTACTTCACTGGAATAAACTTAACACTAAAAACAATTGAGAAGTGGCAATCATTTAGACCTTCCCTTCCACAAAAAGCAGTAAGTATCATTAAGAAATGGGCTATAGAAATAAGTAAAGAAGCCAATAAAACACTAAGTGAAGTCTATGAAATGTTAAATAATCTATCTAGCGGAGTGAAAGCACTTGTAAACAAGTACATTAAGATATGCAAGAGGGAGGCAAACGCTGTAGATAATCTATTGAATAAAGGATATGTATATGAGGCAGCAAGTAGTGCTTATAGAACGCTAATATATTCAACAACGGCTAAATACATATGCCTATTATCTCTAGGCAAAGAAGACGTTAACTCATTAGTATCTAAAGTAAATGAGACCTTGAGGAAGGCTAAGGAGGAGATATTTAAATATAAGCCAAAAACCATAGGAGAAGTTGAAGTAGCTATTGCTTCTAGGCTTAGATACTATATTGCTGAAGAAATGGCTCTTTCAGCATTTAAGTCAGTTAAAGAGGAAACTATAACCGTAGATGCAGTATACATGCTAGCTTCAGCTAAATGTAGAGCTGAAACAGCTAAGAAATGGATCGAATTAGCTCAAGCAACAACTACGCAAATGAATGTTAATGAAGATCTTGTACTTAAAGTAGCTTCAACAATGATGTATGAAGCTAGAAGTGTTGTATCATACACTCAAAGCCTAATATCATCAAGTAGTACTGTAGAGGATGCATTAAAGTACGTTGAAAAATCGATTAACGCATACGATGAAGGAGACATGTATGGTTCTATAGGTTTATCCCTAATGGCATTAACTCTTAGCATAAAAGCACTCAATGAAGCATTTCAATTGAAAGGGACAATAAACAAGACATTAGACATTATAGCTTCATCAACAATAAGTCAGATAAATGGACTATTACGGAACAACATAACACCGGTATTGTCATTAAATTACCTAGAATCAGCTCAAATATCATACATTATGGGTGAGGTTGATGACTGCTATACATATCTGACATTAAGCTCCCTACACGCTCATGTATTAAACTTAATCCTACTAGGAACTAGCGGCAAAGCTAAACACGAAACAATAACGCAGACAGTACAAATAATACAGGGAGTAACAAAAACAACAACGCAAACAACAACAGTAACAAAGACCATTACAAGCGAAAAGGATCTTATAACAGGATTTATCATAGGATTAATGATAGGATTAATAATAACCATAGCAATAATGATAGCATATAAACCTAGAACAAAGATAGAACAAACTATCCTCTCTCCCTCCTCTGAAGAGCAGCCCAAAGCTTAAGCAACGTAATAGATGCTGAAAGTAAAGCAAATCCTATAAGAGAAGATAGTAGAGCAGAGGCAATAGCATTCAAAGTCATGAGATCTATAGCTCTTAAGAAGAAGTATAAGCTTATAATCATCAGCATAACTGATAAAGCTAGCATGAACCTATACTCCATCTTAGCCACCTAAAAGTATATCAAATAATAAGCCTAATATCTCCTTTAACTTGTTAAAGTACTTAACATATACTTCATTAAAATACTTAGACCATGTAGGGATTTCACCAAGAAATATTGTAGTAAATAGACCGCTCACAAACAACATAATAATTAATAATAGAGTAGTAATTAAAATAATCATGAGATTAACATGGCTCCTATTAATGCTAATTTTACTTATATTTGCATCATATAATTTATACAATAATAATCTAAGAAATAACCATGATATAAACGATAGTATTGAAACAATTATAACGGTAACTAATGTCCCCTTAATGAATATCTCAACGATAAATGTTAAATAAGGAGATAACATAATTAGTGATATAAACGCCATTAGCTCAACTAAAACTCTCTCAAAACCACTAATACTTAAGGGAATCACACCCTTAACTCCAACTTTATATAAATTCTCATCAATTACATCAGATAAATGGATACCTCTCAATAAATAGCTTATAAGTCCACGAATTCTCTCGTGAATGATCCATGCAATGTATAATCCTAGAAATAATAGTAGGAGAAGCAAAATTTTAGACTTAAAATACACCATAGCTAACTGACTCAATACAGGGTTAGATGACATTAGAACTGATGCTAAGACTATAATTATGTATGGAATTATAATTAATACTACGATTGATAAAATTATTGAGATAACATTAAATATTACGTCTAAGCTCTTAGGAAACTTAATAATATAATTGAAGTTAAGTATCATAACCATCAAAACAAGATACATAACCATATCTACAATATCTATCCTAGATATCATTCCCTCAAAAATAAAGATACACGTCAACAATACTATACTATACAATCTTAATTCTCGAACAATACATATAATGTAAATAAAGTATAGTAAAATGAATACAGCCATTGAGAACATTATATATCCTGCCTTTCCAAATAAATCCAACATTAAGGCGGATAACAATGAAACCTTAAGACAACTAGTAACCCCCGGCACTATACGATAAAATACCATAAGAAACGTAGCTGAAATCAATGCAAATTTATAGTAGAGGGCTAGAATTCTCCTATTCAATATTTATACCTCAATAACCTTTATACCTAATTCAATACCCTTTAATCTAGATATATACCTCTTAATAACATCTAAATAACATGGCGAAACCTCGTTATCCATATAAACTACTATCCTACATGATCCTTTATCTATTAATTCTTTAATGTACTTTTCCAAATGCACCATATAATCTTCATTACAGTATCCTAGGTCTCTTGTAGGCCAAAGCACTTCTCCAAAAAGCTTTAAAATATTTAGTGCATGTTCTTTCCCATTATCATAGGGAAGATATATCCTCGTACATGGGGTTAAAATTATTATTGAAGTATCTAT
>CAYPZO010000048.1:0-10036 GCA_964415135.1 uncultured Desulfurococcales archaeon
TCGTGGTGGTGTTCTAGGTCTTATTCCTCTTGGCTCATGTTCTTCGAATTCATAGGGTATTTTTAGTTCTGATTGTTCTTCTCCTTCAACTATTAGGTTTTTCTCTTTTGCGTACCAATATATTAGTTCATAGTCTATGTCTCTGAGGCTCATACCTACATCTATTTCAATGCCTTTACTTCTAATCCATTGTAGGAAGTCTTCTAATAGTCCTCCACTAATTATTAGGTCTATTAGTTCTTCCTTACTTGGTTGAGCTTTCTCCTTGCCTTCTTTCATGGTGGGGACCATATTGTTTTGTACTAGGGTTTGGTTTTTAACCTTTACCGTAATCTTCATTAAGCTACCTTCATAACGACTTCCTCATTATAGTCAACGATGACTCTAATGTAGCCCTTAAGGAGCTTATCTACATTAACATCTCCTGTATCAACCCTTAATGTACGTATTTTCGATAGTTTTCTCCTAGTGGCTACTACTATGATGTTTTCTCTACCTACTCTCCTGATAACATTTGGTGATATTTGCTGATTACCTCTACCAAAGATAAAGCCCTGACCACCTATTGGTGTAACTATGATCTTAGCTTTAGGATACTTGTTTAGTAATTCTAAGAGTTGTTTTTCACTAACATCCCTAGCTACTATCTTTCCATTTAATAGTACATCAACTCCTAAAAGGGTCTTCTTTAAACCTAACTCATCTGTAATCGCTTTTACCGTGGTTCCTGGACCTAAAATATATAGTGTATTTGGTTCAAGGTTTTCAATAACATATCTAGCTATAGCTTTCTGATTTTCAATTTCACTTTCAAGGAGAGGGGAAGGTTCTTTGCTAGACTGGATAAACCCCATTAAAGCCGGCACACTGGCATAACCATATAATTTTATCTTTAATTCATCTCTCCTAAAGCTTTCTTCATCTATATCCAGTACTTCACCTTCAACTAGAATTGAAGTTCCATTAATGTAGGCTTCTACGATTTTTGCTGCGGCTTCAGGGTTTACCGCAAATACAGAGCTATACACTTTTACTCCACTTGGAACACCTAGCACTGGTTTCCGAGAGCCAGTAATTTCAACCACATCTCTAGCAGTTCCATCACCTCCAACGAAAACTATTAAATCAACATCATATTCGATAAATTCCCTAACTACATTCTTAGTATCTCTTGCACTAGTTGTTCTAGATGGAACATATCCTACGACTTCATAGTCCTTTAGGATGTCTTTAGCATAGTCTTCGCCCATAACGTGTGGAGCTATAATAAACTTAGCCTTAACATTCAAGCCTAACCTAGCTACTTCGTTGAGAAATCTCCTAGCTCTTAAAGGTGCAACAGGCCTAGCTCCAAGTTCTAAAGCCTTAAAATACGCATCACCATCAGTCCCCTTTAACCCTACACTACCTCCCATACCAGCAATGGGGTTAACTAGAAATCCTATCCTCTTCCTCCCCATATTGAACCTACTAGAATTAATGGAAGATCATTTAAATAAATATTCCTCAAGTAAGCTGATTAGGGCTTCAATTAAAGATCTTTCAGCATCCCTATAGGTTTTAGACCAAGTTATGAGGACTACGTCTTCCGAGCTGCACGTATTTAGGTTTTGGGTTAATTGTTCATCATAGTATTTCTCGCCCGTAGGTGAAGGAATGTATGCTCCCTTTTCATCAAATAGTACTATTAGTGCTCCATCAGCGCCATGCCTAATTATAGTGTCTCTAACTTTTATTAAACCGATTTTATTAACAACATTTTCTCCTTTACTAATAATAAGGCATGCTGTTGGCTTATTACCTATCAAGTGACTTACATTTACGTTTTCACAATTCTTTATAGCTTGACTCCATGTATTCCAAAGCATTAGCCCTTTATCACTTAGAATGGCTCCAGCTACCGGGTCTACTACAACTACGTTCTTATCCTTCAACCTTCTAATCATAGTCCTTATGCTAGTTTCACCTAGTCCTACTTCTTCAGCTAACTTAATTCTACCAATAGGTTGCTTAAGTCCCAGTAATTCTAACACCTTGATAACGTGATATGAGGAGTATTTTGGTCTAATTCCCTTTCTTTCGCTAGTAACATATGTTATGATGTTAATTAGCTCTTTTAGCTTCTCAATCACCTCTTTACCCACCATAGTAATTGTTAAAGGGAATTCATATTAGATATTAATTTTATGGGAAATATACTTAGCTATCCTAGCTCTGAGGCGAATTAAATGTACTGTATTACGGGGTCTTTAGCTAGGATACTGATAGTAGGGTTAAGGGTATCTGATCAAGTGGAATGTGAGAGAGGTGAAGTATTTACATGTAATATTGTAGGTGAGGTTGAGGGCGTAGGTATCACCCGTAAAGGAAAAGACTACATCATCTACATTAGGCCTACTCGTATATTAAAGGAAAATTCCCTCTATAGAATTACTGGTGTTCAAGGAAGAACTCTCTATGAGGCGTTAAAGGCGCTATCTAAGCTCCCGTTAAGGAGGTTAATAGAATTAGCTGGTACTGAAAACGTTGAATTGACTGAAAGGAATGGAGAAGTAGCATTGTATATAAACGGCATCCTAACATGTAGGGGAAATGAACTTGGTGTTCAAGTAATTGATAGCTTTATTGTGGAATGTAATGCATGATTTCTAGTTCATGTTATTGTTAAGGATTTAAATATTAACGTACTCATACTAGTTTAATCGGTGAAATCATGACAACCATTCCCAGCATTAGGAGTCTCAGGGGTAAGGACCTTCTCTCAGTAGCTGATCTAAGTATAGAGGAGTTTCACGCAATACTTGATGTTACTCATATGCTTAAGCTAAGATACTATAGTGGTGAACGAATTATACCTATACTTAAGGGGAAAGTACTTGCAATGATATTTCAAAAACCGAGTACAAGGACTAGAGTGAGTTTTGAAGTTGCTATGTGGCAGCTTGGAGGTTACGCTATGTACCTAGGCTGGAAGGAGCTTCAACTTGGAAGAGGAGAGCCTATATCGGATACTGCTAGAGTATTGAGTAGATATGTTGATGGAATAATGGCTAGAGTATATTCACATAAAGACTTAGAGGAACTCGCAAAACATGCTGATGTCCCTGTAATTAACGGTTTAAGTGATCTAGAACATCCCGTACAAGCTATTAGTGACATGTATACTATAATAGAGAAGAAGGGTAGATTAAAGGGATTAAAATTAGCATTCCTAGGCGATGGAAGAGATAACGTACTCCATAGCTTACTACTAGCAGCTGCAAAGGCTGGTATGAATATTAGCATTGGTACAGCCAAAGGCTATGAACCATTACCTCAAATAATGAAGTTAGCTGAAGAAGATGCTACAAGAACAGGTGCATTAATTGAAGTAGTCTACGACCCCTATGACGCAATAAAGGGAGCAGATGTAGTTTATACCGATGTATGGGTTAGTATGGGTCAGGAAGCAGAGAGAGAAAAGAGAATAAAAGATCTAAAACCATTCCAAGTAAATGCAGAGCTCATGAAGTATGCTAAACCTGGTGCAATATTTATGCATTGTCTTCCAGCAAAGAGAGGTGAAGAGGTAACTGACGAAGTTATTGAAGGTAAATGGAGCGTTGTATGGGATCAAGCAGAAAATAGACTTCACACACAAAAAGCCATACTAGCACTAATATTGAGCTAAATAAAACAGCACATAAAGTAATACCGATTAGGAGTAATACGCATAACTAGGAGTCAGCTACTTAGCAAATTGATGTAATTACATCAATTTTTAGACCACTCAATCTCTAGGATTAAAGCGCCACGATCAATCATGTATTAAGGGAGACCTTTAACTTCACAATTAAAGGGTTTTTGAAAAGCATAATAAGTTGAGTTAAGCAACTTAAGCGAAGTATTTTATAACTCTTGAGGATACGATATAGATTCAGGTGAAACAATATGAGCAAGCCCCCTGTTAAGGTAAAGGACCCCACAACTGGAAAAGAGATTGAAATAGCACCAGTAAAGGCCTGGGTACTAGCACCAAAGGGCAGAAAAGGAGTAAAGATTGGTTTATTCAAGAGCCCAGAGACAGGCAAGTACTTCAGAGCCAAGGTACCCGACGACTATCCAGTAGGCTAAGCCTGTAAACTAGAATCTAAACTTATCTTAAAAATATTTTTTAATTACCTCATTCTTCTAAAATTAACTCCAAGTTCTTGTGCTTTCTTTAAGACATCCTCAGGTACTTTAGGTCCTGAGCCGTATAATATGATTATTGGCTTTGCATTTATGCTCTTTGCTTTCTCGTATATATCATTCACTTCATCTATTGTTACGTTAGTATTCCTGTCGATTATCTTTACGGCGTATTTATTGTTTTCTTTTACTACATATACGTCAACTTTACCTTTACTTGTTTCGTAGTCTATCCTTACATGGTAGCCTGCTTCAAGGTATCTTCCTGCAACGATTCCCTTTACTCCGAATTTTTCCTTCAATATTTTTTGTGTAAACCGTATCTTTGCTAAGCTCAAGGTTTCTTCACCTTAACGGTCTAGGTCTTAGCGTTTAATCCTCCTTAATAAAGCTTCTGCGGCAACGTATAGTGGCGTATATACTTCAGAGAGGCTTGGCATGTAGGCTGTCTCCATGGATATTAGGTCTTGTAGTGTTCCGTTCTTTATTATAATGTATGAGGTAAGGTCTAAGTATTTCGTGATGTCGGGTTTTCCTATAACTTGACATCCTAGTATTCTATGTGAATCTATATCTGCTACTAGTCTAATGGTTACTTTTTCTCCTTCAGGCATATATGGTGGTGTATGCCATGCAGTGACCGTTACTGCTTTAGCATTAAATCCTTCGTTAAGTGCTTGTTTTAGTGTTAAGCCTGTTCCTCCATAGTTTATTATTGGTGTGGACTCTACCCATGTACCGATACTACCCATGTATTTTTCACTACCACCTACGGCATTTATGCCTGCTACTCTACCTTGCCTAAAAGCTATTGATGCAAGGTATAATGGTGCTGGTTTACCTGTAATGATGTTCTTTACTTCAGCTACATCTCCTGCAGCGTATATATCGGGCTTGCTCGTCTCCATGCGCTCATTAACCTTAATCTTACCATACTGGTTTAACTCTAGTCCTGCTTCCTTAGCTAGTTCTGATGATGCTCTTACACCTATAGATAATATTACAGCATCGTATGAACAGGTACATTCACCTGCAGTAACCTTTATGCCATCACTTGCATGTGAAATCTCTATTACAGGACTAGATGTTAGTACTTTTACTCCAACTTCACATTCAAGCATCTTCTTCAATGTATTGCTAACTTCTTTATCCATATATCCTGGCAAGATTGAATCTTGTGCTTCAATTAATGTTACTTGCTTATTTAAGCGATGTGAAAGCATTATTGAGAGAGCTACTCCTATAGCGCCAGCACCTATAACTGCTATTCTCTTAGTATTTACAAGGTGTTTCTTAATCCTCTCGGCATCCTCTACAACTTTAAGTGTAAAAACTCCATCTATTTTAAGTGCTTCTTTGAGGCTCTTTGGTACAAACGGCTTACTACCAGTTGCAATAATAAGCTTATCGTATTGAATAGATTCTTCTCTCCCACTAGATCTATCAATGTATTCAATGACTTTACCTGAGGGATCAATCCTTGTAACTTCCTTATTTAATAGTACTTGAAGTCCCCTCATACGCGGCGGCGGTTCAACTGTTTTCTCTAATTCTACTCTCTCAGCAATAGCATCTATTAATGCGCATGGATGATAAATGGCGTAAGGTCTTCGTTCAAGAACTACGACTTCTGTTTGACGTGAATATAGTTTTGCATAACTTGCGCTTGTAATTCCAGCTGTTCCATAACCGATTATAACGAGCTTCAAACGGATTCACCTTAGGTATCTGGGTTGTAAAGGGTTAAAAACTATAATTTTTCAATTAGAATTACTTCTCAATATTCCTTAATATCATATAGGCATAATATATGGTATACGCTGTAGATTTAACGTATTCTCTCAAGCTCTCAATTAACTTATTAATATTAGCTTTATTGTAGGTTATGAGGAGTTGATTTTTAACTACATCCTTAATTCTCCATCCACTTTCTCTAAGCACTTTTCTAAACACATCAAGTGAAGCATAATCACTGCCTAGGATTTTTATTGCATAATCCCTTACATCAATTAATCTATTGGATCTCCTTAAACCATCAATAACCATATCAAATACCACTGATTGCCGAGATAACAGGTATAGCTCCCTACTACCAAAGTGAAGTAATGTAGATCCCTCGTCTAACGGCTTTTTAATTATATTTAAGACCTCATCAGCTAGTTTAGAACTACTTACACCTAAATCAATGACCTTAACGTTATACTCCTCTCCATCAAAAATACATACCCCTGCAATACTTCTCGTATCTCCAAGTTTAACCGCTTCAATACTTAATGAAGCTACTTTATGCTTCCTACTCGGCCTAGGAACTTTAACTACAATATCACTTATTCTTATCTCTCTAAGACCTATTATGTACTTTAAGACCTTCTCTATTAGCCTTATCACTTGATTCCAAGATATATCATTTAATATCATGAAGCGGGCAGCATCTTCATCAACAGCCCATAAGAGGACCTCATATACTTCATCATAGCTAAAATTCTTAACATCTCTTAATACTTCCTCCCAATCGATAAGCTCAAGTATTCCACTTGCCTCAGGCTCCCAAAGTAATATAGCTTTACTCGGTTTAAGTGATAGAACATTATATTCTAATTCATTTAGTGAAATCCTAAACTTACTAACTCTTAAGTAAACCTTAAGACCTGCAAGACCAAGCCTAATTAAATCAGGATCCTCGTGGGGATCTATCTCGTATAAGTAGCCATAAGTAAAGTCATCGTAATAGCCATAGGGGGGTGAAGGTACTTCTATGTCTTTTCTCTCTCTTAGTACTCTAAATCCTTTCCATGTTTTTACGACTCTAGGAGTATATGATTCTATACGCCAAGTAACCTTTATTGGTAGGACCCTCATTAATCCAAAACCATTCGTAGGAGGATCAACAAATACGTGAACTCTTGATGAAACCTTACCGCTACTTATGTCGTACATTAGGTCTGGTCTTTCACCCCAAAGATATTTTACCTTTCTATACTCCTCGTAAGCTTCAAGTAGTTCTTCACTAGTATTTAGTGCTTCATCAACTTTCATTTCCTTAATTCTTAAGCCCTTAGTAACTGATACTACTATAGCATCACTTGCATAATCGAAGCATCCTGGTTGAAGTTTTTCAATAAAATCTCTTCTAGAAATATCCTCAAGATATACCTCATTACCATTCTTGACTAATATTCTCTTAACTCCATAAGGTGGCCCATATTCGTAGAAATTCATGTAATTCCATACTCTCTTACCTCTTTCATTCAATCTATATCTTTCTCCAAAGAGGGTAGTTTCTTTTTCAACAAGTTTTAATGACTCAAGCAGCTTTAATTCATTTCTATCTAGTTCTAACCTCAGGTTTAACTTCCATAAGGCTTTAAATAATAACGTAAACTTGTTCATAGGATTAACATAGACTTTCTCTAATGGCATATTTATCCATTTCGTTAATACGTCATATCCGTATTCAAGTAGCTTCTTATCCCAAGAGGAGAAGGGTATTATTATTGTTTCTGTAAACGGTATTTCTGGTCTTCTACCTTTTCTTCCTTCTCTTTGCTGGAATTCCCTAACGTTTTCAGGAAGACCTAAATGAATTATTCTAGTTACATTACCTATGTCGATGCCCTGCATTAGGGTTTTTACTGATATTATTATTCTCAATAATCCTTGTCTAGCCTTTTCCTCTATCATTCTTCTTTCATTCTTAGGTATGAGATGATGGTGTATAGCAACAAGCTCTCTTAATTGCTCATTTACTCGGCTTCTTAATTCACGATATATTTTTTCAGCAGTCTTAATACTATTTGTGAAGACTATTGTAAGGGTATCCTCATTTAATGATAAGATAGCTTTAAGTACCTCTATAACATCAATGTATGGTCTTGGAACTTCAATGCCATGGGCTTTAAGTGCTTCTATGATCTCGTATACGTAGTTTTTGAATAATTCGTAGTCTTCGATATAGCTTGCGAGTTCTGGTATTCTGTCTCTAATATAATCATAGTATCTCATAACATAGTTCCATAGATCTCTAAGGTTCTTTCCATAAACTATAATGGTCTTATTCCTTACCTTAAATGGCTTACCTTCAATAATTGTTGTTTCCCTATTGTTTATCTTGGTTAAGTAGTTGGCTATGTCATCTGGATTGCCTAAAGTAGCTGTGAGTATAACTACTTGAGGATTAGTTCTAGATACCATCTTGATGAGTTCAATTAACGTTATTATTAGGCTTGCTCCATGGCTACCATAGAAGTCGAGTTCATCGATAACTATTAGTTCTACATTTCTTAAGAAACCTATAAGATAGGATGACCTTTTTATGGCATATCTCTTTAGATCAACCATTAGAAACGCGGGATTTGTTATGACTAAGTATGCATTAGATATAATTGAGTAGAGTGACCTACCATATCTTTTATATAGTTCGTCGATGCTGGGACTATCTACCTTAATAACCTTATCCTTAAGACCTAGACATGAATAATAGTCTTCAAGCCTATTTATCTGGTCAGTCGATAAAACTAACGTAGGGTATATAGCTAAGGTCTTAACCTTATGTTTAAGACTGTAAAGGGCCCATGCCTCAGTTTTACCCGAACCAGTTTTAGCAGTTAGTATCACGTTTTTTCCATCTAATAAAGCGTTATAAGCTCTTAATTGATGTTCATATAGACAATATTCTCCTATACCCCTTCTAGACCTTGATAGCTCCGGTATTACATCCTTAAACCTAATTTTAGTTACCTTAGGCTTTGACTCTTCTTCCTCAAAGACCTCGATATCATATCCTAGTTCTCTAAGACATTCAATACTACTTGCAACCCTCATTATGTATCAAGCCATTAATTTACCTCCTACATATACATCTATGATTTTAAGCTAATATAATGATATAAATTTAAATATATGGTCTACTAAAGACATCAACATGGGGTTTAATCATGGCTAAGCGCAAAAGAGTTATAATTATGGGTGCTGGTGGAAGAGACTTCCATAACTTTAACGTATTCTTTAGAGATAATGAAGAATACGAAGTCGTAGCATTTACAGCTGCACAAATACCTGGCATAGTGGGGCGGCGGTATCCACCTGAGCTTGCGGGAAGATTATATCCAGATGGAATACCCATTTATCCTGAAGAAGACCTGCCTAAGCTCGTAAAGGAGTATCATGTCGATGAAGTAGTATTAGCTTATAGCGACTTACTCTACGAGGATGTTGGTAGACTACTTTCAATGGCGCTAGAAGCTGGAGCTTCATTTAGAATACTAGGACCATTAGATACTATGCTACCTGCATCAAAGCCTGTTATTGCAGTTACTGCTGTAAGAACAGGTGCTGGTAAGAGTACAGTAAGTAGAGCTGTGGTAAAAGAGTTGGTTTCAAGAGGATATAAGGTTGGAATCGTAAGACATCCTATGGCATATGCACCAGATTTAGCGAAGATGGCTGTACAAAGATTTGCTTCGTTTGAGGATTTTGATAAATATGGTATAACAATTGAAGAGAGAGAAGAATATGAACCATACATAAGGATGGGACTCACCGTCTATGCAGGAGTAGATTATGGTAAAATACTACAACTAGTAGAGAAGGAAGCAGACATAATACACTGGGATGGAGGAAATAATGACTGGCCGTTCTTTAAACCAGACTACATGATAACAGTAGCAGATGCTATGAGGCCATACCATGAGGTAAGAAGCTTTCCAGGAGAAGTTAATGCAAGACTTGCCGATGTAGTTATAATTAACAAGGTTTCACAGGCAAAGAAGCCTGAAGACACAGAGGTGATAAAGAAGAACATTAAGTCAATAAATCCAAAAGCAACAATAGTACTTGCTGACTCAGAAGTTACTGTTGATAAACCTGA
>CAYPZO010000048.1:10136-11407 GCA_964415135.1 uncultured Desulfurococcales archaeon
TAGGAACACCAACAGATATATCAAGGCTAATAAAGCTAAACAAGCCAGTAGTTAGAGTAAAATACGAGTTAAAAGTAGTTGAAGGACCAAGCATTAAGGAATTAATAGATGAATTCTTAGAGAAAGTTAAGAATAAATTACCTATGTAGTCAATAATATCTCTTTTTAACTAATACCACATAAAACTTCATAGTTATCTTTTAAACTCTAGACAAGTAAACTATTATAACCAGGGATAATAGCTGACAATGTGTAAGGTGACGATGCTGTGACTAAGAGTACTGGAGTGAGGATACGACAACTAACATTAAATTATAGGGGTAGGGTAAGAAGCATTGTAGCTTCATGGACTAAGCTAGCTGAGAACATTAAAGCCCAGAAATTAGCTTTAAAGATATACATGAAGGTAGTGGAGGTATTTGGGAGAAGAGTTAAGAAAAAGGTCTTTGTAAGATTATCAACTCCCATGAGTAGTGAAGAAGTAGCCTACATAGTCATACCATTTGCATATCTCTATTCACCAATAATAACGTCTAGATATAATATAGCTCCACTCGTAATAACAGCCTTAGTAAGGCAATCAGGATATAAGATACTCTCAGCCTCAATAACATACAAGCAATATAGTAGAGCAAAACAATACCTAACAATAACACCAATACTACTATTAAGGCCATTAAACCAAGACATAAGCAGCATAAATACGTCAAGCGTAGTAAAGACAGTAATGTCAGAACTCATGAATAGAAACATAATTTCTCCCAGTGAAATAAGCGAATTACACTACATGGAAGAACCCATACTTACAGCAATAATATCAAAAAGAGAAATAGAAAACGAGGTAAAAATCATAATCCATGATGGCTTCGAAACCTACACAGTAACGGTACCACTCAGAATACCTGAATGGTCTTTAAGCGACATATCACAAAGAATATCAAACGACATAGATTCATTCATAGTAAAGCCCATATTAAAGAAGACCAAGTATGCTCCGAGAGGCTTATTAATAATTGGTCCTCCCGGGGTAGGTAAAAGTGTTCTAGCGGAAGCAATATCACACGAACTTAATGCTAAAATCTTAGAACTAAACCCCAATACCTATAGGTCAATGTGGTATGGTGCAACAGAAAAAATCCTTTCAGGAATATTCACTAAAGTGAGAGGTAGAAATGATGTAGTACTCTTAATAGATGACGCCGATTTCCTAACAAGCAGAGCAACATCAATACATGAAGTACACATGAGCGAAATATCACTCCTATTAAAAC
>CAYPZO010000049.1:0-2609 GCA_964415135.1 uncultured Desulfurococcales archaeon
ATTAATAATCTCATGTTATGGATGGGGAGGCGTAGCAGGAAAACAATTATTAAGAATTCTCTCAAAGAATCTTAAAGTAATTGATATAATTGAATTCAACGGCACGCCCTCAACCGATATACTTGAGAAAATACGTAAAGGTGTTGAGAAGCTCACTACATTAAAATAACTTAATATTACTTAATATTTAATTGGGAGAAATAGTGAATAATGCTAATGAATTATTGAAGTATGGAGTAAAGGCGTTAATCAGTGAGTTAACTTCAGCTAAAATTTATCGTAAACTTGCGGAAATGTATAAGGAATCTAAGGTATCGAATAAGCTAATTAAAATAGCTGAAATGGAGGAAAGGCATGCAAGTTTTTGGACCGAATTCCTAAAGAGGAGAGGTGTTGATGTTAGTAAAGTTAAGGTAAGTTGTATTAAAGTAAATCTTCTTGCCCTATTGTTTAGAATAATAGGATTGAGTTTAGCATTAAGAGTTCTTGAGGCAAGTGAAAGAGATGCTGTTAAGCTTTATTCACAATTGCTGTCTAGTAAGGATATTAGTGAAGAAGAGAGGAAAGAGATATTAAGAATCTTAGAAGATGAGCTAGTCCATGAATATGAGTTTATGGAGGAAGAGTCTAGGTTTAAGGAGCTACTAAATCACATTAGAGATGCTGTTCTGGGTATGAGTGATGGTCTTGTAGAAGTATTATCGGTTTCAGCTGGATTAGCTGGAGTTTATGGGAATCCCTTTAATGTAGCTATTGGTGGATGTATTGTAGGTATTGCAGGAGCTTTATCAATGGGCATTGGAGCATTTACTAGTGTTAGAGCACAAAAACAAGTACGCATGGGCGTATTAGGTAGAGTGAGAGCAGCAGCAATATACGCTTCACACATATTAGCTACAAGATTGATAGAGTACATCAAGAGAAAGGGATTGAGCGAGAAAGTAGCAAAGGATATAGCTAATGAGTCACTACAAAATACTGAATTATTAAGTAAGATGATTGCAGAGGAAGAATATGGGTTAAGAGAAGAGGTATTAGAAAATCCAGGTAAAGCAGGATTATATACAGGGATATTCTACATAATTGGGGCTATAGTCCCGCTAATACCGTATTTCATATAGCTTTCAATAACAATAGCATTACCATTATCATTTATATTAGCAGCAGTAATGCTCGCACTTACTGGGTTTATAATAGCGGTATCAGCTAATCTAAACATAAAGTTAAAGATGATTGAACTAGTAATTGCAGGCTTAGGATCAGCTACGATAACGTTCCTTATAGGTAGGCTAGCATCACTGCTACTAGGAATAGAAGTAAGCTAAAATATATGGTTAAATAGTATGCCCTATCCTCTTCTAAGAATTGAAGGAGTAAGAGAATGCACGGTAATTTCAAGGATAAATAAATTCGTCGTTAAAGTAAAAATTGATAACGATACCAGTAAAGCGTACCTAAATAATACTGGTAGGCTACTAGACTACATAGCCAGGGATAGAATAGGATACTGTATAAGAGTTCATGGAAGAAAACTCAATTATAGACTAATAGCTGTAGGGGATCACGAACTAGGAGCAATACTAGATACACAGCTTCAAGAAAAGTCATTTGAATATGCAGTAAGCAGAAATTACATTCCATGGCTAATAGGCTGCCACGTGCTGAGGAGAAACATTAGATTAGGTTCATCTATAATAGACTACCTGCTAGAATGTAATAGTAACTCCATACTTCTTGAAATTAAGAGTGCTGTGCTCAGGAAAAACAAGTATATTGCATTATATCCTGACTGCCCTTCACTTAGAGGGAGAAAGCAAGTTAAATCACTTATAACTCATGTACTAGGAGGAGGTAAGGCAATACTATTATTTATCGCGGTTATGCCATACGTTAAAGCTTTTACAATAAATAGAGAAGTCGACAACATTCTATACGAGTTAGTAGTTAATGCAGTAAAACTAGGAGTGAAATTAAGGGCTTTAAGCATATATTATGATCCCAAGGATAACACAGTCTACTTGGATAATCCGGAACTCGATGTTATTATTTAATCTTTTCTACTCCTTAACTACATCTAGTATTATTGCGGGGCAAACCCTCTTTACTCCGGGTAGACTTGATATTTCATCGTGAATTCTAGCTAGCTCATTACTATCCTTGGCCCAAATAATGGCAATAATAGAGTGGTCACCTGATGTAAGAGCAAGGTACTTAACATACTCCTTCTCCCTTAAGAATGATAGTACCTTAAACATGTGCTCAGGCTCTACATCTACTCCTGTTATCGATACTGCATTATATCCAAGCTTCTTAGGATCAACGATAATCGTGTATTTCTTAATAATACCTGCTTGCTCCAATTTCCTAATCCTCTTAATAACAGCAACATCACTAATACCAAGGGAACGAGCAATCTCAGTATATGAAGCCCTAGCATTACCTTTAAGAATCTCTAAGATCTTCTTATCCTTCTCATCAATCACGTATCTACCACCTCATTCTTTAATGCTAAATGGAATCTAAAGGTATAAAAATGTAAATTACGGTTATACTCTCAATCACGTTCTTTGCGTAAAGCATAACTTAAAGACACCTGTTTTCCTTCTCTC
>CAYPZO010000049.1:2709-8985 GCA_964415135.1 uncultured Desulfurococcales archaeon
GCTAGCTTACGACCTTTATCTCTTTTCTAGACTCCCATATACCATGCAAGTTACAATATCCTAAGACATACAATACGCCACTTTTTCTAAGCTTTAAATTAATCTTAACACTAGGCTCCACATACTCTGGAGTAAAGGTTATTGTAGCTAAATGTACTGGATTAAACCCTCTACCCTCCTCATAGAAGTAAACTTCTATCCATCTAATAGAATGCTCAATACTACTTGGATGAGAACCCACAAATACCTCTACCTCAAATACCTCACCACTCTTAACAGTATCTGGAGCCTTAATTTTTGGAGCATGAGACTCCTTCTTCTTTAAAGCTTCACTACTCACAGTTTCAGGGGAATATATTAAACTACCAAACCTGTTCATACTATCTACCTATGTATAAATATAGGTACACTAATATAAAAACTTTAATATCTTAAATAAAAAGGTTAGGATATCTAACTAATAACAATAATAATGCTATCCGCTTCAAATAATATTTTAACCTATGCAAATACAGTATAATCTTAGGGAACTATGATAATAGGTAATGCAGAATTAATCCATAACACGATACAAAACTGTAGGAAATGCAGCTACGTCGATAAACCCCCATGTAAATACAAGATATACCATAAATATCTCCCAAAACAACTACATACACTAGTAATAAGTGAATCACCACCTCCAGGAAGGAAAAACGACTACATATACAACTTGAATCATAGCGATAGGCTTAGAAATACACTAGCAAAAGCATTTAGAGTAAAACAGGATAAAGTTATAGAAACCCTCATTAAGTATAACATATTCTGGACAACAGCCATAAAGTGTAGGCCCTGGTCAAAAAGAGACCTTGAATATATGAGAAGAAACTGTATAAGCATACTTCAACACGAAATAGAGTTACTTAAACCAAAGAAAATAATAGCACTAGGTAGAACAGCATGGAAATCAATAAACGAACTAAACATCACCAGCATCAAAATACAAAGGTACTATCAT
Organism: uncultured Desulfurococcales archaeon; assembly: GCA_964415135.1. Taxonomy (GTDB): domain Archaea; phylum Thermoproteota; class Thermoprotei_A; order Sulfolobales; family WANQ01; genus CAYXRT01. The sequence goes on from CAYPZO010000049.1 coordinate 3,710, forward strand.
CCATTATATGTTATTAGGTTTAAGAGAAGTGAACTATTCATACTGAAGAACATAATATTGGATATTGAGCTCTAGATAGCTAGTAATGAAAGTCAGTTGTTCCGGTTTTCATCAGGTGTTTCAGAGACCCTCTTACTCTTCATCCCAGCTACATAGTTTACGAGGCTAGGTTAATAGTGTTATTCCTCCATTACTAACAGGGCTCAATTGCTGGCTCTATGTGCGTAATTACCTCAACTATACGTTCATCCTTTTCCTTAATCTTTTCTTCAACTCTATGTGCTAGTTCATGTGCTTCAATGATACTCATTTTAGGATTGACATGGACTTTAAGTTCAACGAAGTAGACTCCACCATAGCTTCTAGCACGTATATCATGAATGCATTCTACACCCTTTACTTCTTGTGCTACTTGTTTAGCAAGTTCATTAAAATATGGCGTTTGCGTATCCATTAGTGTCAATATTGATTCTTTGGAAACCTTAAAGCCTTCAAATCCTATGATTAAACTAATAGTTAAGGCCATTATTGAGTCTATTAATAGGAGGTTGGTCATGGAATAGAGCAATATTGAAAGTAGCGTGGCAAGTCCAAGTAAGGCATCAACTCTATGATGCCATGCATCGATATAACAAAGCTTTGAACCACTAAGCTTAGATAACCTCATAGCATATCTAGCTAAAACCTCCTTAGCAATACTCGTTAATAGAAGAATAACTAAAGTCAATGAAACATAATCTTCCATTAAGCTATATCCATGGATAAACCCCAAAATGGAATTAAATACTATATGGCATGCAATAGCTATCAATCCCAAGCCCATGAGGAGAGCTAGAACATCTACAATTCTCCCATGACCGTAAGGATGTTTAGTATCAGGAGGCTTAGATCCTACTTTACCACTAATATATACCATAAGAGACGTTAGGTTATTAGACATGCTATGCCATGCATCAGCTACTACAGCTACACTATTAACCATTAATCCTCCAGTTAATCTAAGCATCCATAAAATAATATTAATTATTATAGATACTTTAGCTTCAACTACCTCAGCATATCTAGGATTTTTTATTGACGCCTTATCTTCATGGTTCATGATTATAGCTCATAAACTAGAAATGTAAATTAAGCTATATAAGTCCTAGAACAAATCATAAATATGGTAGATGATGAGCGATCTCGGATCAGATAATATGAAGAGCCGTGTGAGGTCTGATGCCCTATATAGAGAATTAGTTATTCCGAGACTAAGATTAAGTTAAGTGTAGAGAATCCTTGAACTTATGAGGGATTACTTTCTTATTATTTTTGCGATTATAATGTCTTTATTTTTCTTGCATTTTACTTCGTATTTTACGAGTTTTAGGTTTCTATTGTATTCTTTAATGCATTTAGTGGATAGCATTAATAGTTCGTATATTATTGTTTTTAGTGAATTATAATAGTATCGGTACATGTTATTGCTTTTTATTAATATTTCATGTATCTTCTGTGCTTGTGGAAGAACTCTTTTCTTGTATTTCGCTTTTATCGGTTCCTTGAAGAGATAGGAAATACCAGTTATAGCAGTATATGAGGCAAGTACGAGTATGAGCTCATTTGGTATTGATATGAGCTTCATGAACATGAGTAATCCTATAATTCCAGCAATTGCTCCTATGATCTCTACGATAACTGTTGATAGCTTACTTTTATGGAACATTTCTTGAACTAGCTCTAAAAACCACATGTCAAAGCACTTATCATAATTTTCAATAACCTCGTTTAAGCTATTACAGGTTATGAGGGTATTTCTTCGTGAAGGGTATATGGTTATTGTTTTTTCTTGGAGTATACGTTTACCTATCTCATTTAACTTACCTAGTATTTTCCCTGATTTGATATTTTCTTTATTTTCTTTTTCTTCTATGACTAGCGTAATTGTGTACTTTCTAGCATAGATTATCATATCGTGTATTTTCTTAAGCCTCTTAACTATCCTCGTACTAGTCTTCTGATACTTTTCTATCTTCATTAATGTCTCCAACTCTACTTCCCTTAATAGATTAATCTTTTAAGGTATTTTAGAATTCTCCGCCCTAAATCAGGAAAAGAACCTCACACTTTATAATCATAAGTTAACATGATTATAGCGCTAGGAGGAGATGAGGAAATGGATGAGAAACGCAAGCTCTTCCTATTAGGGCATAGCCATGTAGATGTTGTATGGTTATGGCCTCTTGAAGAAACTAAGCAAGTAGTTAAGGAACTTTTTAGGAATATGCTTAAACTTATGGACAAATACCCATACTATACCTTCGCACAAAGCACCGCTCTATACTATAAGTGGATTGAAGAGGAAGAACCATTACTCTTCGAGAAAATTAAGGAGTATGTAAGTAGAGGTCAATGGGAAATCGTTGGAGGTTCGTGGGTTGAATGTGATTGCCTAATGTTATCAGGAGAATCTCTCGTAAGACAATTCCTATATGGTAAGAGGTACTTTAAAGAGAAATTCAACGTAGATGTAAAGGTGGCATGGTTTCCTGACAGCTTTGGTTTTCCAGCTACATTACCTCAAATACTAAGTGGCTGTGGAATAAAGTACTTTGTAACACAAAAACTTAACTGGAACGATACGGTACTTTATCCCTACAACATCTTTTGGTGGAAAGGACCTAATGGTTCAAGAGTTCTCGCTTACCAAACGGTTGGAGGATATTGGGGCGATCCTAGGGATCTTGATAGAATAAAATTATACTTCAAGTTGTTAAATGTTAGGCAAAGAATTAAGGACTTGCTATTAATCTATGGTATAGGAGATCATGGAGGTGGGCCAACAGAAGATATGGTGAAATCGACTAAGGAGCTAGCTAAAAAGTTTGAGAAAGAAGTAGAGGTTATTCATACTACATCGCTAAACTACCTTAAGTACATAGAAGACAAATATGGAGATACCTTACCTACTCTCAATGGAGAGCTTTATTTACAATTCCATAGAGGTGTATATACTTCACAGGTAAAGATTAAGGAACTAGTAAAGAAATCCGAATACTTATTAGAAATACTAGAAAAGCTTTTAACACTTAAGTTTATGCTAACAGGGCAACCCTACAACCACGATGAAGTTAGAAGCTTATGGTATAAGCTTTTAGCATCGCAATTTCACGATATCTTATCAGGATCATTATCTAAAACTCCATATTGGGAATTTAGAAGAATATTAGAGGAATTAGTTAATGAAATAGATAAAAGAATTAAGAACACAATACGAGAGCTCATAGAATTAAGTTCATCAACTCAGCCTCCTAACGAAGAACCTGTAATCACAGTCTTTAATCCTAATCCTAGAAATAGGACAATTACTATAGAGATGCCAGGAGATAATAGTAAAAAGCGAAAACTCATTAAACTAGAAGTACCTGGTCTATGCCTCCAAGTAATATCACTACGTAAGGCCCTTGAGGAGAGCAAGAATAATAAATGCAACGATCTTAGGTTATCAGAAACAGATCGACACATCATTATTGAGAACAATGTAATTAAAGTTACTATAGATAAGTCTACTGGAAGAATTGTAAGCCTGTACAATAAACAGCTAGGTCAAGAATTTCTAGGAGATAAGGGTTTAAGATTTGAAATATACGACGATACCCCCACCTTGGGCAGGATGACTATGGGGACTATAGAGAAATTTGCTGATTACTTCTTTGATTGTTGGGAAGTGTATGCCTTTCAAAACATTAATGGAGTAAAGTATACGGAACTGATAAAACCCGAGAAAATAGAGGTAGTAGAGAACAATTCACTAAGAATAACAGTAATGATGGTTTACTCGTACATTGATGAACAAGGTAATGAAGCTCTCATCAAACATTATGTGAAGTTGTGCCCTAACACTTCATGGATTGAAGGAGAAATTGAGGTAACGTGGAAGTGTATTCATAAGATGTTGAAACTATGTTTAGACCTAAACTACTGGTCAGAATACATAACAGTAGGACAACCCTACGGTCATGTCGTGAGGCGTAATCCTGCATCACCATACTCAACCCTTTTCGATAGGTCTATGTGGGAAGCATACTATAATGAATGGATAGACTATAGTAATGGGGAGAAGGGTATAGCATTAATATGTAGCAATAGGTTTGGATACGACTTTATGGGTAGAACTTTAAGATTAACTCTATTGAGAGGACCGAGATTCCCACCAGATTATGGACATGAAGTTTCGCGGGCTCCAGAACTACTAGAAAGTCAAGAACCTGTAGAACAAGAAGATCATCACATAAAGTATTACATTTACTTACATGAAGGAGATTGGAAAAAAGGCAAAGTACCTATCATTGCTGAAGATCTAATAAAAGAACCATATATATTCCTCACTAAGTCAAAGAATAGTAACATTAAGATAAAGTTGTTCAAGATAGTACCCGAAGACCTTAGTATACCAGCAATAAAATTACATGAAGACGAAGATGGCATTATTTTAAGAATAGTCAATTACTATGATGATGATGTTAATGCTCGTATAATCATAGATATTGGGGGTAAAGGGATAAAGAGAGCCGTGGAGACGAATCTACTTGAAGAAGAGTTAAGGGGTCTTAATAGCAGGATAAATGAAGTAGAGCTTCAAGTAGGCGGTTGCAGTATAAAGACTTTAAAGATGAAGTGTATCTAGAAGTTTAATGATTTTACATGTAACTGTATGCTTATGTCTGCAACGAAATATTTTTAGAATCCTCCCATCCTTAGTTACACCCGAGAGTAGTAGTAAGAGTGACTGGTTATGACTAGGGAGATATTAAAGAATATTTTCTTGACTCAAACATGCCAAAGGAGGTGTATTCCATGTCCATGATACTGATACATCCACACCTAGATGTAGTAGGTGGTAGTGAAAGACTAACACAACTACTACTATATGAACTCGATAAGAGAGGATACAATGTACTAGTACTGACTAAAGCCAGAGACCCAAAGTACTTCCCAGAGACCAAGAACATTAAGTTTAAGTTATTTAAACAATCAAACTTAGAGTTAAGTAGTAAAAGAGTGGTAAAGATTGCAGACCTCCTCATTACGTTAGATGAAGCATTAAGTAGCTTTGACACGAATATAGTATTTTCAATGATACAAGAACCTATATACTTAATGCTATCAAAAATCATAAAACCAAGTATAACGACAGCAATATACATACACTTTCCATTCGAAGAAGAATTAACACCTGAAAACGTAGAACAATTCCTTAACATGTATAGGTTTCCAGGATTTTATGAAAACATGTA
>CAYPZO010000049.1:9085-11305 GCA_964415135.1 uncultured Desulfurococcales archaeon
CTTAATTCTTCTGCAGCATCTTCAGGCTTAGTTGTAACTATATGAACACCACTACTCTTCTCATATCCACCCCAAGTCTCAATTAATGGCTGTATCTCTATATGCCAGTGAAATTCCTTATCGCCTACACCTTTAGGTGCTATATGGAACCAATAATTATAGTCTATTTCTCCAAAGAGCTTCCTTAATCCAGCAATAACGCTATTTAATACATGTGCTAGATCTCTTAACTCCTCATCACTAGAGTCTAGGAAGTCTTTAGAATGCCTTTTTGGAACTATCAATACCTCATATGATTGTTTAGGCGCATACCTCGTCTCTGCTCTAAAATATTTTGAATCAACTATAGTTCTGGGAGAAATCTCTTTAACTAATTCACATAGGGGACACTTTCCATGTGTTGAAAAGTATTTTCTAAATCCTTCGATTTCATTTTTAATTTGTGGTGGAGTGAAAGTATTTGCAAATAACTGTAAATGGGGATGCTTAATACTTGCACCAGCACGTGCACCAGAATTCTTTATAACTATAACGTAGTCTATCCTAGGATCATTAAGTATGTCTTTAACACGTTTTCTTAAAGCCTTTAGAGCGTAATATGCGTGGTCTATGTTTTTGAGGTATTCATCTTCATTATGTAGCGGAGTTTCCACTAGAACTTCATGATAACCATACACACTATATTCACCTTTCTTAACATTATTTACATCCTTAGTTAAAGCCGGATACTTATTGGGAAATATTCTTACAAACCAATCCCTAACTCTAACATCATCTAAATCCTTTGTAAACTTCAATCCCTTATCCAACACTAATACAGCGGGAGGAGTATCATATTCCCTCCCTGGACAAAATGGACAATATACATCCTTAGCCTCTATCTTGCTCACACTATACTGTTTAGGTCTTAGCTTCCTACGTGTAGCTATAATGCTAATTCTCGTAGGATCAAAGGGTGATACTCTTATCTCAATGGAATCACTCATACATGGCACCTACTGCTTTCTTGCATTACTTTAGTTAAATTCTTTACCTGAATAAACTCAAGCAGAAAGTAAAGTAGAGCTTTTCAATCTCATTAAATGGATAACACTTATTTTACACCCCACCACAAACCTACTCAATAACCAGAGGAGAAGAGGATAAATTGCCATGAACCTTATAACGTTAGCCATAGCAATAGTAATAATAAGTGCAAGTGGAGCATTGTCTCCAGGACCACTTACAGTCATGACCATGGCTTCTGGAGCTAGATTTGGATGGAAAGCAGGATTAAAAGTTGCTATTGGACATACTATTGCTGAACTACCCTACGTCATTTTACTTGCACTGCTACTTGATATGACTAGAACATTCCTAGAAAATTATATTGTTAAGACCACCTTAGCTCTTATAACTATCTTCTTCATGGTATTCTTTGCATATATGCTTATACGAGACTACATGAACTTAGGTAAGAGTAATAATGAAAACCAAGATATACCGCTAACTGCATCTACAAGGACTATAAATCCACTAGTCATTGGAGTGGTATTTACATTATTTAACCCATACTTTCTGTTATGGTGGGCTACTCTTGGACTAGAGCTAATCAAGCGCTCTCTCGAATTAGGACTTATCATGGGAATACTCTACTTATACATGCTTCATGTATGGATGGACTACGTATGGTTAATTTTCGTAGCAGGTGCTTCGGCAAGTGGTGTTAAGTACCTGGGCTTAAGAGGGTATAGGGCCCTCCTACTTATACTAGCAGTAATGTTACTACTATTTGCACTTAACATGTTTACATTAACATTCCTAAACATAGCAATAATACCAATGTAGAAGTATATAGAACTATTATAAGATAATCTTTCCCTCACTATGTATTGATTCATCAACTTCCTTGAATGGTAATATTCTTACTCTCCTTGCAATATAAACTTCATCTGCTACAACTACTTCATCACCTATAACAACACCCTCATCTACACGAACCCACTTCCCTATATGGCATTTCTCGCCAATGATAGATTTTGCCACTAACGTTCCATCTTCAATAGTTGTTCCCATTTGGATAAGACTCTCTCTTATACGTGTAAACCCCCTTATCCTCACATTACCCTCAATTATACAATAGGGACCAATAACTGAACCCTTAGATACTTGTACATCTCTGTCAATGAAAACTGGATGTATTATTTCAACATACTCGTCTATTTTAGCGCTTGAATGTAT
>CAYPZO010000050.1:0-4670 GCA_964415135.1 uncultured Desulfurococcales archaeon
AACCTCACTGTTAGAAAAATATAATTACTGAGTAATTATAAGTAGATGGAAGCACGCTTAGCGAGGAGATCGCATGACTAAGGACAGGAAAATACCAATAACATTTACCATAGCATTACCAATAGTTATACTAGGAATAATACTCTCATTCCTAGGAAGATACCCAATTATAGGCTCAGCATTAAGTCAAGGATACATAGAGTTAACTGCAATGAATCATACCTTTACTCTTAAGCCTCCAGAATTACCATCAAATATAGCCTTTAGAGAAGTATACATAAACTTAACATCATCAAATACTATGAAGATATGCCTAACCTACGGAAAACAAGTAAAAACCATAGACTTAGAAGAAGGAGTAACTAATGTAATAAAGCTAGACAAAGCAATTGACGTAGAACTTGGATTAATTTCAGGAAGTGGGGGTATACAATACACCTATTGCGTAAAGTATGAGGAATATCCCTACGTATGGTTATCTCTTCCAGCATTCTTTCTAGCATTACTCGGACTAGCATTAATTATAAGAGGATTCATAGAACTATTTACATATAGGACGTAGACTTCATAGTATAGAAATGACTGGTCATCCAAGAAACCTTTAAATACTGTCAAGTATTTTACCTTACTCAGACAGTACGTGTTGAGAGGGTCAGTCCATGAACTCTAAATTAATTAAACTGTTAGCCCTAATAGCTATAATAACAATAATCTTACCAATAGCCTCCATAAACACAACAGCACAAGTAATAAAAGGGCCACCAGCAGACAAACTCATCTACACCATAAGAACAAGCCAATCAGTAGGAATTATAGACACAGCTAAGGGAGAACTAGACGTATTCCTATGGGCAGCCCCAATGAAATACTATGTAGGATTACCAGCTGACCTAAGAGCTAAGATAAGACTCATACCAATTAGATCAACCCTATACGCACTATTATGGAACCCATACCACGATGATACGCCTGAAGGTAAATGGGGTATTGCAACCGACAAAGATACTGGAGAGAAAGTATTCAATCCATTCGCACTACAGAAAATAAGATATGCTATGAACTGGCTCATTAGCAGAGAATACATCATAAGAGAAATACTAGCTGGAAGTGGTAAACCAATGTACTGTCCAGTAGGACCAGACTACCCAGCATATAAGCTAGGAGACCTAGAAGAAAAGGTAATCAAGGCACTAGGACTAACACCAGCAGGCGATAAAGAGAAAGCTAAGAAGATGATCGAAGAAGCTATGAACGAAGCTGCAGAACACTTAAAAGAATATGGATATGACCTATATAAGAAAGATGGAGTATGGACACTTAAGAGACCTGATGGGACAGAAGCACCCGTGACAGTAATACTATGGATAAGAATCGAGGACGAAAGAAGAGAAATTGGACACTACGTAGCAGACCTACTAGAAGAAGTAGGATTCAAAGTAGTAAGAAACGAAATCGACAGAACAATGATTATATACGTATACTACGGAGACCCAGCTAGACTTGAATGGCACATGTACACTGAAGGATGGGTAAGAACAACAGATAGCCCATGGATGGAGTGGAGCTTAGCATGGTACTACTCAGCATGGTATGGATGGCTACCATCAGTTGTATGGGAAGAATCCAATCCAGAAATCGAAGAATTAACTAAGAAACTATGCTTCTTTAAGGACGTAAGAACCCTAGACGACTACTGGAAGTTATTCGTTGAGATAACAAAGCTAGGAATACAGCACGCAATCAGAGTATTCCTAATTCAATGTGAAGAATACTTCGCAGTAAACAAGGAGAGAGTCTACAACCTAGTATATGGAGCACTAACAGGACTATGGACTAGATGGCCATTTAGAGTAGCAACAACGCCAGACAAAGTAATAAGAATAGGACAATTTGCAGCACCAGGAAGACTATTCATGAGCCCATGGAACCCAGTAGGAGGCATCACAGATATATACTCAAGCATGATATGGGCTTATGTAACAGACATGGCAGGATGGTCACACCCAACAATGGGAGAATTCTATCCAATTAGAGCAACTTGGACAGTAGAAATAGACCCTGAAGGAAAGATACCAGTTCCAAAGGACACATTATACTATGACCCCAAAGCAAATGAATGGAAGGAAGTAGGAGAAGGAAAGACAGCATATGCAAAAGTAGTATACAACTACAAACTAAGCAACTGGCATGATGGAGCACCAATGACATTAGCAGACATAATGTATGTATGGACATTCTACTGGGAGTGGGCATTCGAGGATGAAGAAGGAGATCCATACTATCACCCAGAAATAGCAGCTGACTGGCAGCCATACCTCGAGGAGATAATCGGTATTGAAATAGTAAACGAGACCGCGATTGCACTATACGGTACATACTTCCACATAAGCAAGAGCGAAACAGCTTCATATTATTCACTATGGGCATCAATGCCAATAGAAATATTTGCTGGTAGCGAATATGCCATAGTAGAAATTGGGGGATACGACTGGTTTGGTGGACCAGGACTTAAGTGGTTAGACTACCTAAACCCAGACCACTGTAAGGATGTACTTAAGGGTATAGAGGCAATAGTAGCAGGAACCTATAAGACACCTGAACTCGAGGCATTAGAAAAACTTGCAACCAAGTATCCAGCTCTTAGAGTAGACTTAAAGTCACGTCTAGATGCCGTTAAGAAGTTCTTCGACACCTATAAACACGTAGTGATATGCAATGGACCATTCAAGCTAGTAAAGGTAGATCCAGCAACACTAACATTCGAGCTAAAAGCTAACAGAGACCCAACATATCCATTCACACCAGACTACTGGCTAACAACATTCAGAGCATCCAAGATAACCTTTGCTAAAGCACCGGAAGTGCCAAAGAGCATACTAGCAGGAATAACAGACCTAGTAATCGGAGTATGGCTAAACGAAGAAGTAATGTTCCCAGAGGTAGGTACATACCCAGCTAGATATGCATACGTAATAGCAACGCTCAAAGATCCAACAGGTAAGGTTGTAGGAGAATTTGAAGGTGAGAAGGTAAAGGACGGATACTGGGAAATAACGATATCCAAGGACGTATTTGCAGGATTACCTGCAGGCAAGTACACCTACACGATAGAGATCAGAGCAGCACTAACGCGCGAAGCATTACCAGAAATCTACCCAACACCACTAAAGATAACAGTAGTAGCAGTTGGTGTAACAACAACACCAACAACACCAGCTACAACACCAACACTACCAACAGTAACAATTACAACAGCACCAGTATCACCAACACCAACCATACCAACAGTCACAGCACCAACGGTAACAGTTTCAAAGCCATCAACAATAACTCCAGTTACTGTAACAACACCAACAGTAACTAGACCACCCGTAGAGATATATGCTGTAGTATTCATAGTAATAGGTATAATCATAGCAGCAGCATTAATGGTCGTTGGTAGGAAGAAGTAAACCTCCTCAATACTTAACATAAAATATTTTTTCACTGCCTAAAACCATACGCCTTACTCTCCTATCTTTATTCTCCATTCAGTCTAGGCGAGAGTAAAGTATTTTTATCCCAATATTATAGCTTGTTATAGACCAACTATGTTAATTTATAAGCTCCAGCATTAATGGATATTATGGGTGGGGGACGAATTAATGGGGTTAGCAAGGTATATAACGTTTAAAGCAATAAATGCCGTAATTATATTGTTCATAGTAGTATTGATAATATCCTACTTGTTTAACGACATGAACGAGAAAATGGCAATAGGAGAAATACAGGAAATTGTAGCTTCAAAGCTTCAGCAGATGGGTGCTAGACTAGCTAATCTAACTGAAAAGGAAATAGAACAGCTTCGCGAAACACTATTTAAGCGAGAGCTTGAGAAAAGAGGACTACTAGAGCCATTGCCTATTAGAGTCTTGCGTTATGCGTGGAAGACATTTACATTCAACTTTGATCCAGCAACGAGGGGTAAGTACTCCATATTTACTGGTACAGAAACTGATGATACTAGACTTATAGTACTATTAGCTATGGCTAATACAGCAATGCTCTTCACTACAGCTGAGCTAATAGCACTAGCTATAGGAATATTTCTTGGACTTCAAGCAGCTAGGAAAATAGGTAGCATACTAGATAGAGGTATATCACTAATAGCGATGTTATCTGCAAGCTTGCCAATGTGGTGGGTTGGAATACTAATGATTTACATCTTCTCATACGTTATACCAATATTCCCCAGCGTAGCTAGAGAACACGTACCTGAGGAAGTGCTTGCTGACCCCTTCAAATACTTTGTATGGACAGTACACCACCTAACACTACCATTAATAACTATAGTGTTAGTATCATTTGGAGGTATAGCATGGATTTCTAGAAACATTGTCATTGGAGTAATGCAGGAAGACTTCGTTACTACGGCAAGAGCAAAAGGTGTTCCCGAAAGAAAAGTTGTTTATGGACACGTACTTAGAGCTGCAAGCCCACCAATAGTTACTATGAGTGCTTTCGGAATTATAAACTCATTCTTTGGAGCAATAATTAGCGAGACAGTATTCCAATGGCCGGGAATGGGCCAATTATATTGGACAGCTATTAACGTTAACGATACAGCCGTGGTAATGGCCGTTACATATGCATCCGTATTCCTGATAATATTGGTTAAGTTTAGTCTTGAC
>CAYPZO010000050.1:4770-7553 GCA_964415135.1 uncultured Desulfurococcales archaeon
AATCCTAAGAGAGCACCACCAGAATGGGTTAACATGTTTTCATCAATAAAGTATACGCCACCACAAGACCTCATTATAGAAGGTAAGGATATTAGTAAAGAAAAAGCAAGAATGGATCTTGAATCTGAGATTAAGAATATGGTAGAGCAGCTTAGAAAAGTAATGAAAGAGCAGGGAATAAGTGATGAAGAGAAGTTTGCTGAGATGATGTCAGAAATGCTGGGAATAAAACCACCAGTAAAAACTCTCGAAGAACTAGCTATGAAGATACTAGGTATTGATCTTGAGGAACTAGAAAAGAAGTATAAGGGTAGATTCACAGCATACATCATTAACTATGATTACCAATGGGATGTGCCAACTCAAGACATTATTATTAGATTTAAGGAACCTCTATACATTACTGCCAAGGGAGCGATAAACAAAACCGAGATATCTGTTATGATCACATTTATGAGACCTGATGGATTAAATATAACTGCTTCAACAAAACTAGGTAATGGAACAGATATCCTCTATCCTTTAGGAATAATTAGAGATGATAGACGAGCTAAAATGTATATAATGAACGATATAATCAGGAAGTACGATAAGGAAGCTGCTGAACTTTCAGCAAGAGAATTAGAATCATATGTTGAGGGTGCTAGCTTAGCAGTTATACTATTCAGTAAAGCAGGAGATGGAATGATCTATGGTAAATCAGGTTCACTTAGAGGTAAATATGTCATCCAGATTGAGTTTATAGCACCAGAAAACACTACATTCGCTAAGATACCTGAGATGAATGTTAGATTCGTTGGATCATGTTATGGTCTCCTCGGTACTGATGTTATGGGTAGGGACTTGTTTATGGGTATAGCTTTTGGTGCAGGTTTAGCACTTGCTGTTGGTATAGCTTATGCTGTTTCAGTGGTATTGATAGGATTATTCTACGGTACTACAAGTGCTTATCTTGGCGGTCTTGCTGATGAGATTATGCAGAGAATAAATGAAATAGTATTAACGATTCCAGTACTACCAATACTTATCCTAGTAGCATACTATCTAAGATCTATTGGTGTACAGTTAAGTGTATGGCACGTTATTGGAGTCTATATACTGCTTGCATGGTCCGGTTCAGCTATTGTTGTAAGGAGTATGGCGCTACAGATTAAGGCTCAACCATACATTGAGGCTGCTAGAGCTGTTGGCGCTAGCGGTGTAAGAATAGTCACGAAATACATGCTACCACAACTAATACCCTACGCGTTCGCCAGCATGGCACTCGCAGTACCAGCAGCCATACTTATTGAAGCAGGACTAAGCTTCTTAGGACTAGGTGAGTCAAGATTTCCAACATGGGGTAGAATACTACAGGACGCTCATAGACTTGGAGCTATAACTGATTGGTGGTGGATTATACCACCAGGAATAATGATCATGGCGACAAGCCTTGCATTCGTGTTCATAGGTAATGCTCTAGATACAATCCTCAACCCTAAGCTTAGAAGGTGATAAAAGATGACCGCCCATGTATTAGAGGTTATGAACCTAAAAACATACTACTACACGTATAAGGGTATTGTTAAAGCAGTTGACAAGGTCTCATTTACTCTAGAAAAAGGAGAAAGCATGGGAATCGCTGGTGAAAGCGGCTGCGGCAAGAGTACTCTAGCATATAGTTTATTGAAGTTAGTTCCACCGCCTGGTAGAATTGTTGGAGGTAAAATCGTAATAGACGGAATTGATGTAACCAATATGAGTGAAGACGAGGTTAGAAGGAGGGTTAGATGGAAGAAGATAAGCATGATATTCCAAGGAGCCATGAACGCGCTAAACCCGGTATATACCGTTGGATATCAGCTTGCTGAGCCACTAATATATCATAAGGGAATGACAAGGAGAGAGGCAATAGAAATAGCAAAGGAGTACCTAAAACTTGTTGGATTACACCCGGACTTAGTTAATAGATATCCACACGAACTTAGTGGAGGAATGAAGCAGAGAGTAGTCATAGCAATGGCATTACTGCTCAACCCCAGCATAGTTATAGCTGACGAGCCTACAACAGCACTAGACGTGGTAGTTCAAGCACAAGTACTAAATGTTATAAAGGACTTACAAAGGAAGCTTAAGATAAGCGTCATCCTCATAACTCACGACTTAAGCATTATCTCAGAAATAGCTGATAAGGTGGCAATAATGTATGCAGGAAAAATAGTAGAAATAGGGCCATTGGACAGAGTATATACTAACCCACTACATCCATACACACAGGGATTATTAAGGAGCATACCAAGACTTCGTGGTGGACCCGAGAAACTCGAATGGATACCCGGAACACCACCAGATCTCATAAGCCCACCACCTGGATGTAGATTCCACCCAAGATGTAAGTACGCTATGGACATATGTAGAAAGGAAGAGCCCAAAATGATAGAAATAGAACCCAAACACTATGCGGCTTGCTGGCTTTACCTTAAGAAGTAAAGAGGGGATCAAAATGAGCGTTTCACCAAGTTTACCTCCAAGAAGTAAGATAGTAGAAAACATACCTGAAGGAGCACTGCTCTATGCCTACAAACTTAAAAAATACTTCCCACTAAGAAGGTCATTAAAAGAAATACTGGCTAGGAAGCCTCCAAGATACGTTAGAGCAGTTGATGGTATAACATTCTATATCCGTGAAGGTGAAACTTTCTGTCTTGTAGGAGAGTCAGGCTGTGGAAAAACAACTACTGGTAGGACAATTCTTAGACTAGAAGAACCTACTGCAGGCTATGTATTCTATAGACCTAGAGAGG
>CAYPZO010000050.1:7653-11169 GCA_964415135.1 uncultured Desulfurococcales archaeon
AAGATACTTGAAGATGTAAAACTAATTCCTCCGGAGGACTTTAAGAAGAGATATCCTCACATGCTTAGTGGTGGTCAAAGACAAAGAGTTGGTATCGCAAGAGCTATTATCCTTGGACCACAATTCATAGTAGCTGACGAGCCTGTATCAATGCTTGATGTCTCAATTAGAGCTGAAATACTAGAGTTAATGATGGAGCTTCAAAGAAAGTATAAGCTAACATACTTATTTATAACCCACGACCTAGCTGTTGCAAGATACATATGTGATAGAATTGCAGTCATGTACCTAGGAACCATTGTTGAAATAGCTAAAACTGACGAATTAATAGGTAACCCACTACATCCATATACAAAAGCACTGCTCGCAGCAGTACCCGACCCAGACCCCGAAAATAGGCATAAGATACGTGAAGTACCAATCAAGGGAGAAGTTCCAAGCGCGGCTGCCATACCACCTGGATGTAGATTCCACCCAAGATGTGTAGCACTAGACCAGTATCGTGAAGAACTAGGAGAACTATGTACTAAGGAGGAACCTGAACTCATTGAAGTTAAGCCAGACCATTGGGTTTCATGCTGGCTTTATAGCAAGAAGTAAGAGAATAGAGTAGCAGGAGAGTAGAATATTTTCTATCATTTATCAACTCCTACTTCACTCTATAGTGTTCCTCCTGCGTTAATTTTTAATAGTCGAACGACGAAACCTTCTTCGACAACTGGTGTATAATATGTCTAGACCTGAAACTAGGGTTGGAATAATTGGTTGGGGTGCTTATATTCCAAGATATAGGATTAAGGCAATCGACATAGCTAAGGCTTGGGGCTTTGATTTAAAAGTCGTAGAAGACCTAAAGATTATAGAAAAAGCTGTTGAAGGTCCCGACGAAGATACAGCTACTATTGCATGGGAAGCTGCAAGAAACGCTATCCTCAGAGCACAGATAAATCCATCTGAAATAGGCGCTATATTTGTTGGTACAGAATCCAAGCCTTACGCTGTTAAACCTACAGCAACTATAATTGCTGACGCCCTAGGTATAACTCCTAAAACCATGGCTAGTGACTTAGAGTTTGCTTGTAGAGCTGGTAGTGAGGGATTAAGAGCATCCATAGCCCTGGTCTCAAGCGGTATGGCTAAATATGCTATGGCTATAGGTGCTGATACTTCTCAAGCAAATCCTGGAGACGTATTAGAGTTTACTGCTTCAAGTGGTGGTGCTGCATTCATCGTGGGTCCCGCCAAGGAGGCTGTAGCATATTTTGAGGGTAGCTATACCTATGTAACTGATACACCTGACTTTTGGAGAAGAGAAGGAGCTCGCTATCCCCTACATGGTGAAGCATTTACAGGTAATCCAGCCTACTTCTACCATATAATAAGTGCTGTTAAGGGATTAATGGAGGAGCTTGGATTAAAACCTGAGGACTTTGATTACGCTGTATTTCATCAACCTAATGGTAAGTTCCCATTAAGTGTAGCTTCAAAACTAGGAATTCCTAAGGAAAAAGTTACTCCTGGATTACTCACACCATATATAGGTAACACTTATAATGGATCTGCATTCCTAGGGCTAGCTAGAGTTCTAGAGCTAGCTAAACCTGGTCAAAGGATACTAGTAGCCCCATTTGGTAGTGGTGCTGGTGCCGACGCATATAGTATTATCGTAACAGACAAAGTTGAGGAGAAAAAGCGTTTAGCCCCTATAGTTGATGACTATTTAAATAGGAAGATATATATCGACTATGGAACATACCTTAAATTCAGAAACATGATACATAGAATAACATAAATGCATCAAGATGATGAAAAACCGCGGGACAGAATATAGATGAAGAAGGGACTGCTTTCTGATTTGATGTAGAATCGTTTAGTATAAATTACCCCGGGGAATCAATATAGTAGTGGCGGAGAGCCGTGAACCCAGACTTTAAGAAGTTTTACGCACATAGAACTAGGCTCATGAGGGTCTCCGAGATAAGAACCATTCTCAGAGTTATTGAAGAAAAAGGAGTAATTAGTTTCGCTGGAGGCTTGCCTGACCCTAACCTGTTCCCAAAAAAGGAATTAAGTGAAATAGCTAGCTATGTTATAAGGGAATATGGAAATGCTGCGCTTCAATACTCCGTAACTCGAGGCGTAACATTATTTAGGAAAAGCCTCTCCTACTTCATGTCAACTAAGGGAATAAATGTACCGCCAGACAATATACTCGTCACCACTGGTAGCCAACAAGCACTAGACCTAATAGCGAGAGCACTTATTGATCCAGGAGACATAATAGCTGTAGAATTACCAACCTACCTTGCAGCCTTAAACGCTTTTAGAATGAGTGAGCCAGAATTCATAGGTATACCCATTGACGATAAAGGCATGCGTGTTGACATACTAGAGGAAAAACTGCGTGAATTAAGCTCAAGGGGCAAGAAGGTAAAAATGGTATACACTGTTCCAACAGCACAAAATCCATCAGGAGTGACGATGAGCCAGGATAGGAGAAAGCACTTACTAGAGCTTGCTGAACAATACGACTTCCTAATAATTGAAGACGATCCATATAGCCACTTCCTATTCGAACCTATAGAATTCAAGCATCTAAAGGCGATGGATGGAACTGGTAGAGTGATATACTTGAGTACATTTAGTAAGATACTTGCTCCAGGACTAAGAATTGGATGGGTTGCAGCACATGAAGACATTATAGCTATATTGGAGAGGGCGAAGCAAAACTTAGACCTACATACACCAACGCTTAGCCAGTACATTGCTATGGAAGCTATTAAGAGAGGTGTAGTTGAGAGATACATACCCATAATGAGGGAGACATATAAGAGGAAGAGAAATGTAATGCTTGATGCACTTGAAGACCACTTCCCACCAGGATGTAGATGGACTAAACCTGTTGGAGGAATGTTCATCTTCGCCTATTTACCAGAAAGCATAGACACAAAGGAAATGTTACTAAAAGCGATAGATGCAGGGGTGGCATATGTACCAGGGCGAGCATTCTTCGTTGATGGAAGCGGATGGAATACTATGAGGTTGAACTTCAGCTTCCCATCAGAGGACAAGATAATTGAGGGAGTAAAAATACTTGGTAGGGTCATTAGGGAAGAATTAAAGTCAAAGGGATCTTAACCATATAGTTTTGGGCTTAATAGATGGAACCGTTAATTCAAGTGAGGTAGTTAAACTAACGTTTTTCTCAATAAACCATGAATACTTCAACGCAACATCTAGGGATTTAGAGGCTTCTACGCCTTTAACTACTTCAACCTTATACTTACCAGGCTTAATGGTTTCACCTACAGCTGCTATTAGGGGATGTATTATGAGCTCATCTACGTCTACTCCTTTCTGTAAGATTAATTGGTATAGTGGATTTAGTGATGATATGAATATGAAATCCCATTTCTTATCATATAATAGCCTACTATGAAGTTTTAGCGTTGTTGCGTATTCTTTGAGATCGCTAATTATTTTATCTGCTACAATATATACTTCTAAAGCCTTATC
>CAYPZO010000051.1:0-11061 GCA_964415135.1 uncultured Desulfurococcales archaeon
TGGAGCAAACATTAAAGAAAATATGTAGCCAGATAGTCGACATTACTTCGAGATATGGATTAAAGATAGTGGTAATAGCGGGACCCGGTTATATGAAGGATTATCTTTATAACTATGCCAAGAATGATCCTAGGCTAAGTAACATAAAGATTGTTTTGGAACATACATCTTGGGGCGGTGTTAAAGGTGTACATGAAGTTATCAAGAGGGGAACATTAATTGAAGCATTAAGAGATCACGACTTAGTAGTTGAAGAAGCTCTTCTCGATGAATTTATGTACTATGTTGCTAAGGATCCGAGATACGTAGCTTATGGCTTAGAAGATGTTGAATTCGCAGTAAACGCCAATGCCGTAAAGAAGCTTATGGTTACAAGCGATATGTTAAGACATCACAATGAAGCTATGCGTCGAAAAGTAGAGGAATTATTAAAGAAAGCTGAAGCTCAAGGAGCTGAAATAAAAATCTTTAGTACAGTACATGACACCAAGGCTAGGTTAAAGAATTTAGGTGGTATTGCAGCTATTTTGAGATATCCAATAGACCTTGAAATAAGGAGAAAAGAGGATAAGGAAAGAGTACATTAGCTTACTTAATGTTTACTTAAATTAATAAATACTTATATATCATGAAAACAGTAAGGATACCCCAGTAAACCTCTTGGTATAAACTTAAACCACATTACATAATAGCCCATTATACCCCACAGGATATATATTTTACATTCTGTTTGAGAGTTGAGATCATGATACGCGTAGTAGTATTGGGTATGGGTATGGTTGCATCACATTACATGATAGGATTAGAGAGAATTAGAAATGAAGTTCTAGAGTCCTATGGAGTACTCTTAGCTAAGTTTAAGCTACCATACAGTATTGATGGAATTGAAGTTGTAGGAGTATATGATGTTGATGAATTAAAGGTAAATATACAGTCTATGAGGTAGCAGTTAAACTCGTTGGAGACCAATTACTAGTATCGTTTACATTTAAAAGACCTTACGGTAAGGCGTGGAGTTCACTTAGGAAGCTTAGCGGGACTACCATTTAAGGCTAAAGGTCTTGAAGAACGGTATTCGCTAAGAGAAACTATTGATGTACTACTAGATGAGTGGAAGGAGCTTAAATCTGACGTGATCATTAATGTAATTACAATGAATGTAGTAGAGCCTTCAATGACATTAGCGCTTCACATAGAGCAGTAGAAGAGGATAATAGACCAATACTCACAGCATCCCAGTATATGCCTATGCGGTAGTACTATGCTATTAGCGAAAGTAGCGCTGGATAATGGATTTAAGGGCACGGCCTACGAAATAAAATGCGTTCCACATGAAGAAGCCAGGGGGCCACCAGGTCAAAATTAATATCAAAGATAATAGCATACAGCAATCTATTAAATGGGCTAAAACACTTAAGCGCACTATAATACTAGCTAACAACATATCTCAATATTTCATTAAATGCATTAAGAACTGATGTAAATTCAGGGTAATTAACTAGGATCTCGCCCTTCATGATCTTTAATGCGATATCTTCACTATAAGGTACTCTAACTAAATTTAATCCCATTTTTTCAGCATATTCTGTGACTTCAGGGTCTACACCGCCCTTTAGTCCATACTTGTTAAGTACGATTAACGGCTTCTTCCCAAGCTTTAATATTAGGTTTACGAGTTTCTTTAAATCATTTAATCCAAGCCTTGTAGGCTCAGTTACAGCTACGAGCTTATCTGAAAACCTAACAACCTCATATATCCCTGCATTAACACCTGGAGGAGAATCAATTACAACTACATCGTATTTCCTAACCATATCCCTTATTGAACTCAATACCTCTATCATTAAGTTTATAGTATGTCTTTCACCTGGATAAAGCTCGCCAATAACTACATCCAAGTACTTATCAATGTTAGCATAGGTTATTGTTCCATAGGTCTTCCTCCCCTCAGTTATTGCCTTCTCAGGGCAAACGTACATACATACAGAACATCCACTACAGAGATCACTAAGTAGCTTAATCTTATTATCTACTGGTATATAGACGAGTGCATGTTCTGGACATGAATTTATACATGTAAAGCATAACCTGCATCGCTTTTCACTTATTATAGGTTTAAACATTGTTACTTCCCTACTCTTCGCCTTAGCTAGTCTTAGATAATGTTTTGTTGAAGGATTATCAACATCAACGTCAACTAATAGCGTTTTATGCTTATTTCTTGATGCTAGTACCGCTAAGTTTACAGATACAAAGGTTTTACCTGTACCACCTTTACCTCCAACTACACCTACAACTACCACTTATATCACCGTTGAAACAAGGTCTTCTAGTAACTTAACAAGAGAGTTGTATGCTTTGCCTTTATCCTCGTATATGAGGTATGGTTTCATTGAGGTATATGCTTCAACTATTCCAGTATCGTAGGGGATGTATCCTATGATTTCAGTATCCAGCTCCTCCTTAATCTTCTCCACTAGGTCTAGGTTTAGGTCATATTTATTTATTATTACTAGGGGTTTTGATTTTAGGGTTTTAGCTATCTTTAATACTCTCTTAGCACCAGTAATTGAGGTTATTGATGGCTCAACTACTATTAACGTTAGGTCGCTTCCACTAATACTTGATATAACTGGACAACCTATTCCAGCAGCAGAATCAACAATAATGTACTTGGCTTTAATATTTGATGCAACTTTTCTAGCTCTCTCCTTAACGTCAAAAACTAGTTTCCCTGTAGCTCTCTCACCAATTTCTAAGTCTCCGTAAACAACATTTAATTCACCGTACCTTGCCTTAACCACGTATAGTCTACCAATAACTTTAACGTACTCCTCAATAGCATCGGCAGGACATAAGAGAGCACATAGCATACATCCTTCACATAGCTCTTCCTTAACAAATGGCCTACCATCCAATAACGTTATTGCTTTAAACCTACAGTTATTGAAGCACTTTAAGCACCTAGTGCACTTTTCCTCAATTATCCTTACCTTAGTAGCATTACCTATACTTAAAACCTCGACAGTCTCCTTAACACCACCTAGTGCTAGTATTAAGTCGGGCTCCTCAACATCAGCATCAACAGCTACTGTAGGAGATACCTGTGTATTAAGGTAGAATGCTAGATTGGACGCTATGAATGTCTTACCCGTACCACCCTTACCACTTACAACTACTATCTCCAAGACACATCATCTAACTAAACCTGTACTCATTAAAGCATCAATTAACCTTATCCCTGGGGTGATGTAATAAACCTGTATACCAGCACTTTGCAGTACACTCATTATATTTGGTCCAAGTCTAACAGCAAGTACAGCTCTTACACCACTAGATAGAAGCCATTGAGCAATAGCAACTCCAGCGCCGTGAGGAGCATTAACAGCAGGATTAACTTCAACTATAACTGAAACTACCCTACCATTAACTATGTCTACAAAGGCAATGAAGGGTGCACGAGCAAATCTAGGAGAGACGGGTGAATCAAGACCTCTATTCTCTAATACAGCACAAGCAACCCTGAACGCTCCAGGCGGTGGTGGATTTATTTGCTTAAAACTAATACCAGGAGTACCCCAACCCATACCTCTACCAGCCCATTCAGGAGGACCTCCACGTCCCCTACGCCAACCCCTACCATAACCACCTCCATAACCGGGCCAGTTCCACATAGCTATCACAATTTGTGCGATAGCTCACAAAGCTATATAACCTTTTCCATAAACGTTCAATAAAATTAAACATTAAATAACATATAACATAGACATTAAAGTATAAGCTTTAATACCACCAGCTATGAGAAATACTTGAGCCCCACATTATCCTACATGAGGGCTTATTGAGGGAAAGGTGAATGTCGTATAAGAGACTTAGAACAATATCAATAAAGCTAGATGAAGAGGTCATAGATAAACTCCAACAATTAGCAGAAGCATTTGGAGTATCACGGTCTGATCTTATTAGGGAAGCTATAGCAATGTACCTTAGTAGTGAAAAAGCTCAATCAATACTAAGAGAAGCTCAAAAAACTAAGAAGGAACAATAAAAGATTTTATCTAGACAAACATACTATACTCTCAATCATAATTCCAAGAAGAGCAACTAAACTACATCTCTACGTCTCTTCTAATTCTAGATTATATTATTGTATGGTTAGATACATACATATATGCGCGCATTAGATAGTATGTAGTGGAGACGGATTATGGCAAAGACGTCTCGTCTTCCTGGATTTTATAAGCTCAGCATTGACGAGAGACTTAAAATAGTTAAGGAGTTTGCAAACCTTACAGACAATGAAGTAAAACTTCTAAAAAACTTTGGTAACCTTGGAGAAAAAATTGCTGACGTAATGATAGAAAACGTTATTGGTGGAATGACCTATCCATTTGCTGTTGCAGTAAACTTCCTAATAAACAATAAGGAATACCTAGTCCCAATGGTACTTGAAGAACCATCAGTTGTAGCAGCCGCAAGCCATGCAGCAAAGGTTATGAGAAGAGATGGAGGTATCAAAGCAGAAGCAAGCGACCCAATAATGATAGGTCAAATACAAGTCATAAACCTACTAAACCCAAACTACGCTAGAATGAAAGTACTTGAACACAAGAAGGAAATACTAGACCTGGCTAACCAGCAAGATCCAATACTTGTAAGGCTCGGCGGTGGAGCTAAAGACATTGTAGCACGAGTAATAAACACCAGGATAGGACCAATGCTCATAGTACATTTACTGGTAGATGTAAGGGATGCTATGGGAGCTAATGCAGTCAATACCATGTGTGAAGCAGTAGCACCACTAATAGAAAAGATATCTGGTGGTAAAGTATTATTAAGAATAATATCAAATCTAGCTACAAGGAGAATGGTTAAAGCATGGGTAAAAGTATACAAGGAGGACATTGGCGGTGAAGAAGTAGTTGATGGAATAGTAGCTGCATCAGCATTTGCAGAAGCAGACCCCTATCGAGCAGCAACACATAACAAGGGTATAATGAATGGAATAATAGCAGTAGCATTAGCAACAGCACAAGATCACCGTGCAATAGAAGCAGGAGCACACGCCTATGCGGCAAGAGATGGAAGATATCGACCACTATCAATATGGGAGAAGGATGAGGATGGAAACCTAGTAGGAGTACTAGAAATGCCATTAGCAGTAGGAATAGTTGGAGGAGCAACAAAAACGCATCCCATAGCAAGAATAGCACTCAAAATACTAGGAGTAAAAACAGCAAAAGAACTAGCAGAAATCATGGGGGCTGTAGGGCTAGCACAAAACTTTGCAGCATTAAGGGCACTAGCAACTGAAGGAATACAGAAGGGACACATGAAGCTACATGCAAGAAACATAGCAATAATGGCAGGAGCAACAGGAGACCTAGTAGATAAAGTAGCACAAATAATGATAAAGGAAGGAAAAATAAGCTACGCAAGAGCAGTAGAAATACTAAAACAACTAAAAGGAGAAAAACAATAACATCCCCATATTCTACCTCAAAAAATACGTTTAAAGTAGAATAATTTTTATTTATTTCATCCTCCTTATAGCTAGATATAGGATAAGCATTGATTTGAAGTGAAATAATATGCTAATATCAGTTCCCAAGAAGCTAGTCGATAAAGCAAAAGAGCTAGGCTTAGACATTGAATCCATGGTAATAGACCTCCTATTAAAGGAGCTATCCCTAGACCCTAGAGAAGAAGCTGAAGTCCACTTAGAGCTTGCAGAAAAATACCTCGACAAGGCAAAGAAGTACGTAAATGAAAAAGACCCTATACAAGCATCGGAGAAAATGTATAAAGCTGTTGAAGAAGCATTAAAGGCTCTCGCAATAACATGTAAGACTCCGGAGTACGGGAAAGCATTAAGAGAAGGTAGATGGTGGACACAGCTCCTCGGAAAAACAGCTAGAAGACTTGCAAAAATGTTTAATGAGCCTAGGATAGAGTCTACATGGGCTATAGCATACGACTTACACGTATGGGGATTTCACGAAGCAAAATACAATATTGATGAAGTAAAAGACGATATAGTCCACATAGAATGGATAGTAAAATACGCTAAAGAGAAAATAAAGACCCTAACATAGCCATCAAAACGCAGTCAAAGGTACATATTTATGCTCCTTAAGAGAGATAACTTAAGAAAACACGCTATAATGTTAATTCTACTCCTCATTACAATTTATGTCGTCTACATCATATATATCAACTACACGTTTAAACCAATGAAGCTTGCCTCAGAGGAATACGTTAAGAAACTATACTTTAACAACAAGACCATCATGGAGTTTAATGGCATTGGAGGTAAAGTTAAATTATTCATAGGAGTAAATATGCCACCAACCATTAGTCCAGGAATTGTACAAGCTATGGCTATAGATATAGCGCTCCTATCATATACGCCCTCAACACCAATATTTAAGGGAATAACAGTTGAAGTAGAAAGAATAGAGTTAAATAACAAGTACATTACCCTAGACTACTATGAACCTCGGATTCCAGCAGAATCCAGAGGAATATACAAGTTTGGATACAAAATAGCTACCGAACTAAAGGAAAAGCCGCCCATAAATAACGTAAAAGCAAACATGACCATACACTTGAAAGTAAGGTACATTACATGGATTGGAATAATACTAGAAGAAACACATAAAGTAGACCTAAATCTTTCCCTCAAAATAGAATACCATTAAGCCTTTATAGTCAATGTGAAAGTAATAGCCTTTAATTACTTATCTCATGAGGTAGGTGCATTCATGAAATCGTCTAGATGATCGATGACCTTTCAATAAAATATAAAAACGCGTTAGCAGTATACATAGAGTCCAAAAATAGTAATTATTAGAGACATCAACTAAAACAATAGTAATTTATCATAAAAATGAAATTATATTAGTATGGCGCCTGTTTATAGGCGCGGCCTCTAGAATCAATGAAGTGTACTATAATAGTCTTAGAACCCCAATTAATGGTGTATACTATCCGTATATCACCTAAGCGAATCCTAAAAGTGTCCTCAAAACTCTTGAGTTTTTTACATCATAATCCCTGAATGGTAAGGGGTTTGTTCTTAGTTTATCAAGGATCTCTAGAACTCTGAACCTATAATTTTTAGGTAATCGTTCTAGAGTCCTAATAGCTTTACGTTGAATAGTTCTTTACTCAAATAAGCTCCCTACTCTTTGTTTCCTAAAAGTCTTTGCTTAATTTCATCAAGATCTACTAACTCATCTTTTGATTTTATAGCCTCAATTTCATCTGGAAGAGGTTCTTCCTCTTCAATATTCTTCTCGATGATGAAACGTAGCATAGATTCTACTCTAGCCAATCTCCCTTTTATCTCTTGGATCTCTGATAAAAGCTCGGGAGTCGCCAATCTTCATCCCATGTATAGTTTAATTTAGCTAAATCTTAAAAATTATTGGTTGAAACAATAATGATTATTCGACAAAAAATTAATTTAAGACTCCATTATAATGAAATTGTAGATAGGAGGTTCTAAGCTAACCTGAATTACCCTAATCCATGCTCCTGAGGTGAATGACATATATGGAACCTTCATTAAAATACCTTATACTAACGTGTACATTCCTACTAATACTAGGTATACTCCTAGTTATGGGCGTTGAAGAACATAAAGGCTTAATGGCACAAATACCTCCTCATTCAGTAATAATATTCCCGAAGGGAAACTACACGTATATACATGAATATGTTGTTTCGAAAGAAGCTCCACCAGGATTTGGATTATATGCTAGTAAGGATAGAGTTGTTTATGAGTCGAGAAGCCCTCCAAGTATAAGCAAGCTATGGGAATACATATATCACGTAGTAGTTTTCAAGATACTTGACATCAAGGATAAGGAGGGTAAGATACCTGCACTCGTCATTTATCCAGATAATTCAACAGAAAAATACATGGTAGGTAAAGGTGATAAACTGCTCATAGAAATTAAAGAACCTGGACAATACAAAATTATACTAATAAACCCATATAGCGAGGCCCTGAATGTTACTAAGGAAGTATGGTTTTATCCCATAATCCTAGAGAACTCATTAGCTCCACTAGGATTAATACTAGTAATATCCAGCCTAGTAACTATGACATGCACGGTTCAGGCAATTAAACGAGATATGGCGTAGAGAAGCTTTATGTTTAATATCCTACTAGGCGATATTGATTACTCAGAGGTGTAATAGAGGGAAAACCATATGTCCATGAACTTAACTGATATTAAGGCTTTAAAGAAGGCAATATTCAGGCTTATTGAGAAGGATGAAGAGTTTAGGCTAGCTCTTGCTGGTAAGTTAGGATTAGCTGAAATATTAAGAAAGCTTAGAGAACACGATGAAAAATTCAATAAGCTATTGGAGGAGAACCATAAAATATGGATGGAAATAGAGGAAATCAAAAAGGAGATAAAGAAGATCTGGGAGGAAATAGACGCCATTAAGAAAGAGAACATGAAGATATGGAACGAAATATATGAGATAAAGAAGGAAATACGAGAAATAAAGGAAGAGGATCGCAGAATTTGGAAGGAAATACGTGGAATAAAGAGGTATATGGAGGAGATGAGTATTAGTCTTGAAGAAGAGGCTCGCGAACAAGTACACTGGTTTCTTCGTAGAAAATATGGTATAGAAGTAGAGCTAGACGAGCTCATGCTCCCAGACCTTGAGTTCGATATCTATGGTGTAAGCGGTGACTACTGTATTCTTGGTGAAGCAACTGTAAGGCTAGGCATAGGAACTATAAGGGACTTCATAAGGAAAATCGATGAAGTTAAGAGGAAATACCCAGGAATACTAAGGAAGAACAACATTTACGTCATATACTGTATGTGGACAACAAAGGATGCCATAGATGAAGCTAAGAGAAACGGAATTTGGCTAATAAAGATAGACAAGGAATTAACTAGCCCATCAATTCCGTAAAGATAATTAGTTCTCAGCACCAACTACTTTATCCTAAATAATACGCCTTATACACGTCTACTAGGTGTTCATATAGTTCTTTTGCGTTTTGTATGCAGTCTCCTGGATCAGGCTTTAACGTTGCTAATATTACTTCATCTAAGTCTCCTATAACCTCCCTATTATAGCTACTTGGAGGAGTAGGAGGCTTTAAACCCTCTAACCTCCTTAACCGCTCTACACTATATGGTCTCCTACCCGTTAGCATCTCATACATTACAACTCCAATACCCCATACATCAGTATAAGTTCCAATAGGCTGGACACTAGGCTTACCAGCATGTAATTGCTCAGGTGCGGCATAAGGCTCGGAACCAACCACCCCTCTTTCTGGTTTAACTAGTTCGCTCATTATCCTAGCTATATTGAGGTCACTTAGCTTGGGGACATAGTCTTTAGTTAATAATATGTTTTCGGGCTTTATGTCGCAGTGAATTATTGGTGGTTCACGTTCATGAGCCTTAGCTAGAGCAGAAGCTATTGGTATCATTACCTCGAGGACAAGCCTTGGATTCATCTTCTCCGTCATAGACATTATGCGCCTAATACTACTAAGCTCACAAAACTCCATAACAAGCATAGGTATAGGCTTATTCCTATAATCAATGAGTCTAACAACATTAGGGTAATCAAGCTTCCTCAAAATACTAGCCTCCCTCTCAAACCTCTCTATAACAGCCCTACTGTAAAGCGAAGTAGCAGGTGATTCTCCACCCACAATGAGCCTATTATAGTCACCTATAGGTATCTTAACTACAACACTAAAACCATCCTCATCAACACATAGCAGAGTTGCAGAAAAACCACCACAACCAAGCACCCTACGACAAACATAGCCAGAAAGTTCGACGGGCTTATCTAGGCGTCTACCCTTAAAAATACCTAGCTTATAGGAGCGAAGACCAATAACACTACGACCAATAAGTATTTCAGGAGAAAACTCAACCCCCCTCCCCTTAACAACACCAATACTAATCCTAGCAATCCTATCAACACAGTATTCATTCCAACAAACCTTATAGGGTAATACAAGGTCGCCACGATACTTTGCCCTAAAACGAACCTCTCCACTAATATTCGTACCAGGATATAGAGGTGGAATCTCAACTTTTTCCTCCTCAACATTAAAGTAATACTTAGCATTAGTGAAATCAATGTAAAGACCAGTAATGTGCTCATCAGTAACATTGGATGTAGAGAATTCAATAGTAAATGAAAGAGAGCGAGAACTACGAGGAACACGTAGTCTAACACCTTTCTCTACAACATATCTTCTAATAATATCCCTACCCGTATTGCTTAGACTACAGCAAAACTCGTCAACTCCAATAACATCTATAAACCTACTACATACATCTCCTACTATGTCCCTTGCTGCTACATATACTCTATAAGCTTTATCAACATCAGTATTCCTCAAATCATGTAATTTACGCCTTAATTTATCCAAATACTTCTCTAGCACACCATATTCTTTAACCCATAGAGGGATACTATAACTCTTAGATAAGGTATAGGTTTTACCCTCCTTATCCCTATACACAACAGCAATATCAAGCTTATTAACAAGCCTAACCTATTAACCTCATTAACCCTAACCTTAAACCCGCTAGGAGTAGATAAGACAGTGCATTCATTGCCGTTAAATTTAGCATTAACGCTCTCTACCTCAAAAGGCACACTATTTCTATTAACAATATTAAATGAATATTCATTTACTATGCCAAGACGATAAATGAGTTCGGTAGTAGACTTAACATCAATACTTGGAGGTATAGGCTCAACCTCAACCATAGCAGAGTAAAGTACTTCACCACTACTCGAGACAATGGATAAATTGTTTAAGCCAGGCTTAAAAGGAACCCTTACCCTAATCCTAACATTCTTCTTCAAAAATACCTCTTCCTCAAGATCATTACATCTAATAATCAACTTACCTGGACACCTTGAACTACCCTTATCATAAACCTCAACAATACCATACTCTTGCAGTCCAACACCAATAGCACTAGTAACACTAATAAAATCAACATCGGTAGAAATAACGTTAACTTCACTCACATCATAAACGTATAC
>CAYPZO010000052.1:0-2567 GCA_964415135.1 uncultured Desulfurococcales archaeon
CCAGTTAGGTATGTTATGCCTATAGGATAATCAGTTAATATTAATGAAGCTATTAAGCCTACTACTGCTGGCATAATTATTAACATTACTGCTACAATACTTGCTCTCCTAAGAGTTTCTGATGCTACATAATATCCCTTATCCTTAACGTTAATTGTTTTTCTCTTTACATAGTATAGTGTCGTGGCTATAGCTATTATTGGAGGTAAGTAGTTTATTGTTAAGCCAAGTAAAACCATATACACGTTAAGTTCTACCTTAATGTCTATGGTAAGTTCATTATCTTTCACGATAAACTCACTACTTGGATTGACCTTTAAGTTAAAGCATTTATTGGACTTAATAATTACCTTAATGGGTTTCTCCAATAGTAATGTAATAGGAGTTAAGTTTAGTTTAATGCTAGTAATTTTATGAGTGGGTATTATTGCTCTTATACTGTACATGGTAGGTTCTATTTCCTCAACTTTAACTTTATTAACATTTAATATCTGCTTTAATATATTGGCAATGATCGTAGCATTATTAGTCTTCGCTATTATTTCGATTGATGTTTTCTCTCCAACATCTACTATTACCTTACTTTCACTGCTACCTAGACCTGCACTAAGCGTGGCCAATATTATCATTAACACTATGATTACATGTATTGTAGGCTTCATATTGATATAACCTCTAGGAACGGGGTATTTGGTTTCTTGAAATTTATCCTTTACTGAAGTTATGGGGTGGAGAGTTCCATAATCTCTTATATTAGTGAGTGTACTATTGATATTATATTGGTGCACTATAGGCAGCTGATAATAGTTTAATATTGATAATGCAAAAGAAGTAGCATTTCATGTAGGTGTATTTCATGAAGTATTTAACACTTGAGGAAGCAGGTATTTTTCATGGACATCTAGGTCCATTTCTAGTACTTGGATATATGGCTGGTGAAATTGCTAAAGAAATTCTTAAGCCGAAGAGTGAGTTTGACCTACATGCCGAGGTTATTCTTCCTTTGAGGAGACCTTATACTTGTGTTGTTGATGGAGTTCAATGTTCAACTAAGTGTACTCTTGGTAAGTTGAATATAGAGTTAAGGGAGTCTAAAGCTAATTCTATAGAGCTTGTATTTAGGAGCAAGGTTAGTGGTAGGGTTGTTAGGATTAAAGTTAAGGATGGTATTATATCTAAGCTACTTAGTTTTAGTAGTTTAGATGAAGCTGTGAATTGGCTCAGATCCCTACCAAGAGATAAAATATTTGAAATCATAGTAGAGTAGTATAATCTGTTTTCAATGATTTATTTATGTGTAGTCTACTCTACACTTACCTAAGTTACTCATGTTTATGTGAGTTTACGAAATATTTATCTTTGTGGAACCTTATTATCCTCAATTCAGGGCTCAGTAATGAGGTATGCTATTGAGGTTAAGGGATTAGCGAAAAAATATGTAACTAAGGTTAGGAAGGGGTTATTTAAGTCAGAGAGGAAGATTATTGAAGCTCTTAAGGGCATAAACTTTACCGTAAAGCATGGTGAAGTTGTAGGACTACTTGGACCTAATGGTGCTGGTAAAACTACTACAATAAAGATACTTGCAACACTGCTACTCCCAGATAAAGGTGAAGCTTTTATTGAAGGCTATAGCGTAGTAAGGGAGCCTACTAAGGTTAGAGAACACATAGGTGTTATGTTAACTGTTGAGAAGGGTTTCTATCCAATACTTACTGGTAAAGAAAACCTCGAATACTTTGGTAGGCTCTATGGCCTTAGGGGGGAATATCTTAAGCGTAGAGTTAAAGAGGTATTAGAAATTGTTGGTCTTATAGAGCTTGGAGCGGTTGATAGAATTTATGAAGAGTACTCTCTTGGAATGAAGGCTAGACTTAGTCTTGCAAGAGCACTATTACCTAATCCACCAGTACTATTACTAGACGAACCTACACTAGGTCTTGACCCTCCAAGTGCTAGGAAGATTCGCGACTTAGTTAGAAACTTAGCTCACAAAGAGAATAAGGCAATACTATACACTACCCATAATATGTTTGAAGCAGAAATAGTCTGTGATAGAATTCTACTTATAAATAAGGGGCTTATAGTTGCTTCCGGCACGCCAATGGAGCTTAAAAAGCTAGTTAAGGGTATTAGAGCTATAGCACTTAAAGTAGATGATAAGCCCGAGGTAAAGCTCCTCATAAATAAGTTAAAAGAATACGGCTATGGTAGAGTTCATGCTGAAAAGAATGCTGAGCTAGTTAAGATTAAGGTTATTGTAGAGGAACCTGAAGAAGAAATAACTAAGATAGTAAAGATCACGGCTAGCCTAAACATTGATGTAAGATATATTGGTGTTGAAGAACCAAGCCTTGAGGACGTATTCATACAGCTAACAGGTGCTAAGTAATGAAGCCAAGGTACATCGACATAGTATTAGCTGAATTCAAGTGTTTCTTCACGGAGTTTACTAGGAGGAAAAGCCTCATCATAGCCCTAGTACTATACCCCTACATACTCACAGCACTAATACTATTCATAGGAACAGTATTTGGTTCACCAAAATACTTTAAGGAAAAAATACC
>CAYPZO010000052.1:2667-4414 GCA_964415135.1 uncultured Desulfurococcales archaeon
GGAGTATTATATCCATTAGCATTAATGCCTTTATGGCTAAGAATACTATCAATGACGATGCCGATAAGCTATGCGGTTGAAGCATCAAGAATGCTAATAGCATATGAGAACCCGCAAATAAAGCTCATATTAATAAACATAGGATTAATACTAGCACTATCCATACTCTATACACCCATAGGTCTTAAGACCTATGAGTATCTTGAGCTAAGGGTTAAGAAATCAGGTGGATTAAAGTGATCAAGGCTATTTGGAGAATATCAGCAACACTTAAAGCAGAACTAAGGGTCCTAGCTAGAGCTAAGATAAGGATGTTTGCATCAACACTTACAACAGCACTATGGGGTACATTATTCATATTACCAATGATACTCTTCTTTAAAGCAAGCGATATACCATTAGCACTTGCGTACGCAATAATAGCGTTTACTATGTTCTATCTACTATCAACAGCTTCATGGATAGGATTTAACCTTAGAAGAAGAATAATGGAAGGGATACTAGAAAACCAGCTATTACACGGATTAACTCTTCCTGAACTAACACTATCAAGTTTACTCATAGGACTAATATATCAAGTCGTTGGACTAATAGTGTTCACAGCATTAATAATTCTAGTATTTGGAATACCACAATTTAACTTCACAAGCATTTCATCAGTATGCATTGGACTAATAGGTTTACTCATACTCATGTGGGGTCATGCAGGAATAATAGGAGCATCAACACTAATAGCGGGGACATCAGGAGTAATTGTAGAGCTTTCATCATGGATAATACCATTAGCAAGCGGAATGATAGCACCACTAGTAGCAATGCCTGAACCATTAAAAACAATAGCATTAGTAACACCATTCCCATACCCATGTGAAGCATTAAGATATGGGCTATTGGGAGTAAGAACACTATTACCACTAAATATGACATTAGCACTGGGAATTACAGCACCACTCATATATGCTGTAATATCCTATGTGTTACTAATGTATACTTACACGAGAATAAGGAAGAGGGGAATAACAACACCGACATTGAGGTAACGTAAAAAGCAAGGTGTTTAGTGATTATTCTTTTAAGCCTGTAGAATCCTTAAGAATTCATGTAGTCTAATAACTTCTAAACTGTATTTTGGTGCTATATCTATTATATCCTTATCCTCACTAACTATAGATGCCTTAAGCTTTTGAGCTAATGCTATATAGGATGAGTCGTAAAATGTAATGTTATTGCTTATAGCAATTTCTATTATATTCCTAGCATCGAGGTCTATAATCTTATAAACATTAACATATTTTGATAAGGCTTTACAAGCTTCACATGCCTTGATAGCTTCTTCATCACTTATCCTATGTAACTTTACACATTCCTTCCAAAAAGCATTACATGATTCGTAAACTGTTAAGTCAAGTATTACGATTTTGACTTTCTTCATAGCCTTAATGAGATTCCTACCATAGAGCGCTACAAGGGGTGCATAGACACTTGAATCAACGACATATATCACCACTATTACCTCCCTTTTCTATCCTCATCAATTATTCTAGCAAGTTCATAAGGATCTATCCTATTTCTTAAACTCTCCTTTAGGTAGTCTAACACCTTCTCTAGTTCCTCCCTTTCAATCCTTTCTATCTCTTGTATGAGGCTTCTTCTAATTACCTCAGCTACATTTACTTTGTACTTCTCAAGTTTCTCTTTAAGCCATTTGGGAACTCTAACACTAATTACAACACTCATATTTCTTCCT
>CAYPZO010000052.1:4514-11029 GCA_964415135.1 uncultured Desulfurococcales archaeon
TGATGCTAATAGTATTATTGGTGGTGTTATTACTTGTATTGCCGCTACGGTGAGCATTAATGGCTTCATGAGGTCATATGCTGCACCAAATGTTATTTGTCCTACCGACATGCCTATGTTCATTACAGCATTTATTCCTCCTATGCCTATTGCTGATTTCTCTATATGTGTTGCCATTATTCTCCTCGATAAGGGCATGTATGATTTTTGGGCTATTGCTATGAAAGTTAATGCTATTATTAATAACATCGTGTTCTTTATTAATAGTAGTGGTATCGCCATTGCCGTTAGTGCTAATGTCATGTTTAGTGCTAGTTTCTCTGACTTTCTATCAGCTATCCATCCTAAAGCTATACTTGCAATTATACCTACTATTCCTGTTGCTCCTAAAATTAACGCCACTATTGGTTTAGGTATTTGGTATACTTCATGTATGTAGACGTAGGATACTCCTCCAAAGGCTATTGCTCCTCCATAGGTTACTGCGAATCCTCCAATGAATACCGATATAGCTAAGCTGCTTGTAAGTGAGCTAGACTGACTTTCTGAAAACTTTCTAGCAGTATTTGCTTTGCGTATTGATTTATACTTAAACTTAAGTATCCTTATAGCTGCTATCACCAGCAATATTGATGAGCCATAGATTACCGATGATAGTAGTAGGCTCATAGTTAAGGGCATGTCATATATTATTGCGTATATAGCATTTCCCGCAAATACGCCTAATGATCCTAGTGCAAAGTATATCGATAGTACCCTACCTCTAATATTCTTTGGGGATGATAGTGCCGTTACTAGTTGTATAAGGGGCCACGACATACCGCCTAGGAAGCCCTGTATTGTCCTTAAAACCACTACTTCAATCCAATCATTCATATATGGATAAAGGTTTAGTAGAATTGAGTTTAACATCATACCTATAGCTATAAACGCTAATACCCTCCCATACCTTTCAATTATTGCTCCAAATAGCACTGATGCGAGTGCCCTAGCAAGCATATAGCCTGTTGACATTAATGCTACATGAGTCATTGCAGCTCCTAAACTTTCTCTGACTAGGTATGCTACAATAGGTATTGATATTCTAAAACCAGCAGTACCTATAAATGCTGTTGATATAAGGAGTAAGAGACCTATGTAGCGTTTACTATCATCGCTTAAACTGCTCAATGCACTGTACACCCTTGTAGATACATGTTAGGCTGAGAACCCATGCCTTAATATTTTTTACCATTATATATTAATGCGGGAACACGTGAGTTCCCCTAATAGTAATGTATAGTAAAAGATTATTAGGGCAATATGGATATACACTAAGAGCTAATTTAGGGGGATAATGTCTAGGTATTTAGCTGCGGTGTTTATGAGTTGAAGGCTATAGTAAAGACATACCTATATCATTTGGGGACGATACTATTAGCAAACTCCGTATTCCTGCTAGTTCCTGGTATCTATGGATTCTTCTTTGCAGGAGAATACGAGATTGCTTCAACGTACATTATTGTGGGATTAGGATTGCTTGCCATAGGCTGCTTCCTGAGAAAAGCAATAGTGCCTACACAAGCATTAACTGTTAGTAGTGCATTAGCGCTCGTAGTACTATCGTGGATTATAATACCAGTAACTGGTGGACTCGTACTCCATTATACCTCTGGCATGCCATTATTAGACTCATTGTTTGAAGGTGTTAGCGGTTTTACTGGTACTGGTTTAACAATGGTTACTAAACCCGAAGAATTTCCGAGAACAGTTCTCCTATGGAGAAGTATTATGCAGTGGGTTGGAGGATTAGGTATAGTAGTTATCTCACTCGTCCTTTTAGCTAGAGGTATTGCTGTTGTAAGACTCGCACTTGCCGAAGGTAGAGAGGAGAGAATAGAGCCTAGCATTCGTAAAACAGCTGAAGTAATGCTAAAAATATACGTTATTATAACGGCCATTGCAATAATATTGTTCCTTATTACTGGTATGGAGCCTTTTGACGCAGTTAACCACGCTATGACTGGTATAGCTACAGGTGGTTTCTCAACACATAGTACGAGTGTAGGATTCTATAGAAGCCTACCAATATGGTGGGCTGGAGTAATAATAATGTTCATGGGCGCCATAAACTTCGTAGACTATTCAAGAATAACAAGGTATGGACTAAAACACTTCTTCACATCAATTGAAGTACAATCACTAATAGTAACAGGGCTCGTGGGTGGACTACTACTTTACCTAATATTATCAAGAGGTAAAATAGCAAGCATTGAATTATATGCTCAATCAATATTTCACGCCGTTTCAGGTATGACTAATACTGGTTTTCAGGTAGCATCTATAACCGATTATCCTGATGTAGCTAAGGTACTGCTGGTAGCATTAATGGTTATTGGGGGTTCAACGTCATCAACTTCAGCCGGCATTAAGCACTATAGATTACTTGTGTTCCTTAAAAGTATTGGATGGGAAATAACTAGGACAATACTACCTAGAGGTACAACACTTTCACATAGACTAGGAGATAGATATGTTAGCGAAGATGTAATTAGGAAGGTTACGTCATTTATAGCCTTATACTTAACTACACTCGCCATAGGAGCAATGGTTACAGCTGCAATATACTATGCAGAAGGATGGAATGTTAAGTTTGTAGACATATTATTTGAAGTAACATCGGCGCAAACATGTACAGGGCTATCAGTTGGTCTTGCAGGACCACACATGCCAGCTATGGCTAAAGCAGTATTCATAGTAATAATGCTTCTTGGAAGACTTGAAATATACCCATTAATAGCAGTACTATGTAGACCAACACTAAGATACGCTAAATACATTAAGAGATAAACCTTCATTAACACACGTCATAACATAATCCATATTATCTGGTTAAGACATAGTATTATGTTAGGGCGACTAAGTGGTGGGAGAGATATTTAAGCCAGGAGTAAGAATTGGAAGGGACTTAGCACCTGAAGTTCATAGAAGAACTATAGAGGAGTTAAGGAGGATAAGAGCTGAGGAAAGAAAAATAGCATTAAAGTGTATGCTTTGTGGTGAAATATTCTTAGATCCCATACAAGCATACCTACACCAACTTGAACATGAGGAGAAAGGAGAAAACGCCTGTTTTAAGATAATAGCCAGGGTTATGTAGGAGTACATGAATTAATAACCAAGTAGTCCTCATAATAGTGTTGGGACTAAGGAATATGAGACATCATGGTAAGTTACAGTACCTAATAAATAATGATGAAGTCCACAATTTAGCTAGACTCGCAGCACTCATAGAGTACATTGAGTATCTACTGGAATTACCTGAGGTCTCAGGTATTGAAGTTATAGATGAAGACAGAATAGTAGTAGGATTATCGAGTAATACACAACTACTTAAACCACCAAAAATACTAGATAACGAAGTATCAATTGAAATAATTCACGGATTTATTGAATCTAATTACTCATGGCTTTACGAACACTCTTCTAGGAAATTTATGGAGCTAGCAAATAATTTACTTAAACCACATACATTTAATACTGATAGAGATGGTATAGAGTTCTTCCTAGCAATATTTAGCAATGGTAAGGCTGTGCTATTAGAGGGAGAAAGGCTTAGGATAATGGTACCGGCAATAAAAGCATATTATACAGCACATACCCATCCAAGAAACTATATAATGCCTTCATCAAAGGATGTAAGGTCACTGATAGATTTATTCACTTATGGAGGAATAGCATCAGCAATAATTACTTCATCTACCTCATTATGCATTTATAGGAAGGGTCCATTCACCCTAGAAGACTATGAAACATTAATTCGTGTTAGTAGGATAAAGCCTAAGAATATTAATGAATTAAACGAGCTACTAAGGCAAAGCAACATCAAATTCATTATTAAATAGATTAATTATATTTCCGGCTTGAAAGGTTGTTGCTCTTAAATTTTTAGCTAATATGAGCAATTATATGGATAGGGTAAATAGGCCTTGAAAACAAAGGATACTGAGAGAATTAAAGCATACATAGATAATGTAGAGCAAGCATTAAAAAGCATAGATACTAGTGGATTGAAGGATAATGAAAAACACATTATTGAGCTCGTTAAAGACTATTTACATGACTCTAAATACTATTTAGAAAAGGAGGACTTATTTACCTCTCTTGCATGCATAGCTTATGCTGAAGGGCTACTTGATTGCCTTAAACGTTTAGGCATAATAAACTTTGAATGGAGATCTTTAAGCGAGCTAATGGCTAGGCCTAAAGTAGTTGTTGGAGGCACATTTGAAATCATTCATCCAGGCCATATATACTTCCTAAAGAGAGCAAGCGAGTATGGTAGGGTATACGTTATTATTGCAAGAGATGTTAATGTTGAGAAGTTTAAGGGAAGAAAAACATACATACCCGAAGAAAATAGGCTTAAAGTAGTATCATCGATAAAGTACGTATACAAGGCTATCTTAGGCGATGAAAAAGATATTTTAAAACCTATTGAAGAGATAGAACCCCAGATAATAGTTCTTGGACCCGATCAAAAACTAAATGAAGAGGAACTTAAAGAAAAGTTAAATGAGAGAGGATTAAATGTAAAGATCATCAGAATTAAAGATAGACTTAAATGTACTTTATGTAGCACTTCAAAAATAGTTGAGAAGATAAAAGGAGAGGCTAGCTCTTTCTACCATACGCTAATAATGCTGATGCTATTATTGGTAGTATTATAGTTGCATCACAGTATATTATTTCATGTTTTACCTTAGCATCATTAAGAACATTACTGTATTCTACAGCTGTTGTTATATAGACTACGTAGTCAAGTCCTTTCTTAAGTTTATTCCACCATATAGTATGGTGTTTACTAATACCTCCACCAATTATTAATGCCATACTCTTTTTGGATTTAGAAATTATTTTAGCTAGTTCGGATGTATCTTTGAATAGGTTTACCTTAAACCTATGGGTTTGTGCATACGTAAATAATGCTGTTCCAAAAGCTCCATCAACTATTCCTGGAACATAT
This sequence comes from uncultured Desulfurococcales archaeon, assembly GCA_964415135.1. Lineage (GTDB taxonomy): Archaea > Thermoproteota > Thermoprotei_A > Sulfolobales > WANQ01 > CAYXRT01. The sequence goes on from CAYPZO010000052.1 coordinate 9,520, forward strand.
ATTGGGACTTTTGCCCTGTATGCCGCAGATAATATGGAGTACTCATCATTTATTCTCCTACCGAATTCCCATAAAAGTTCTCTAATACCCCATTCCTCCTTAATTTTAGTTAGTTCATCAAGTATTTGGTAGACTTTTTTCTCTATCAATGGGCCATAATCGCTAACTGGTATGAATACGTTACCTAATCTATGATATCCCTTCTCTCTTAACATAACATCGTCTGCTTTAAAAAATCCTTTAAGGTACTTACCTCCAAAAGCTTTAGCTATATCGTGATCTATTGTACCACATGTAGTTATTACTATGTTAAATAACTTATTCTCTATTAATTGAGCAAAAATACCTCTAACACCAGTTGCTACTAAGTTGCCTGTAAACGATAAAAACCTAGTATCGCATTTTAATCCTTCAACTAATATGTTTATCGCATTAGCTATATGTGACGCCATAAACCCGTGGATGTTATCATAGAGCTCAATTAATTCAAGAATACTCATCTTAGGATCCACTTTTACATCCTTAACTTCCTTAAGCGATCCGTGCATATGTACACCCCATAATCCTTTACTGCCATATAAACTTATTATTCCTAGGTACATGGTGTTGCACAGGGTATATAAGAATGAGGGAACTTTATAGAAGTTGGCCTAACCAATTAATTAAAGCAGTCGAGAATTGGGATAAAATAGAATTAGATATAGATCCTAGGACTATCGTTATTTGTGGTATGGGGGGCTCAGGAATTGTAGGCGACTATGCTAAGGTAATAGCTTATTCGAAGATCTTCAATAAGCCCATAATCGTTGTTAAAGACTATACCTTACCGTCATTCATTGACAAGAGCGACTTAGTAGTAGTAATTAGCTACTCTGGTTCAACTATGGAAACTATAAAGTGTTTTGAAGAAGCCATTGAGAGAAGGTGTAGGGTATACGTAATAGCCTCAAATGGTATTCTAGAGGAACGTGCAAGCGAGAATAACATACCTTTCCTTAAAGTAACTAAAGGACTTGTACCACGAGTAACTTTACCTGAAATGCTAATAACGTTAATAGGTATATTGAATAAAGTAAAAGAGATCATGAGTAAGGATGAAGTATTTAAATGTAGTGAGTTCATTAAGGAAAACATGAAGGCGATTGAAAATAGAGCCAAATACATAGCTGAACAACTATATGCTAAGATACCCATAATACTAACTTATGAAAAATACGCTCCACTTGCTTGGAGAATTAAGAATGAATTTAATGAAAACGCGAAAATACCGTCAAAAGTAGAAATATTGCCAGAATGGGGTCACCACGATATTGTTGGATGGGAAAATCCTGTTTCACCAGGAATATGGCATGGACTATTAATAAAGGATCCTGAAGATATCAATACTTCAAAATTAATCGATTTCGCGAATTATTTGTTGTCAGAGAAAGGAGTTAGATCAACGTCCATGGAGCTGAGAGGCGATAATTTCTTCGAGAAAATCATTTATGGAAGTCTTCTTGCAGGATTT
>CAYPZO010000053.1:0-10322 GCA_964415135.1 uncultured Desulfurococcales archaeon
GTACTGGTTTTTTCTTTTTAATCTTAAACTCTATGCTTCTCCTAGTTCTTGGATCCAAAATGTCTCTAAGAGCATCGCCTAACAAATTCCAACCAAGTACTGTAAAAAGTACTATGGAACCAGGTATAAGTACTAGCCACCAAGCACGCGGAAAGAACTGGCTACCATCATATACTATTCTTCCCCAGTCCGCAATGGGCGGTACAGCGCCTAAACCTAGAAAGCTTAATCCTGCCTCCATAAGTATAACACCACCGAAATCAAGAGTAATACATACAAGAATAGGGCCTAAGATGTTAGGGAGTATGTGTTTAAACATTATCTTGAAATTGCTAAGTCCCAATGCTTTAGCAGCCTCAATGTATAGGCTTTCACGAACGCTTAATGTGCTTCCTCTAACTATTCTTGCATACATAGGCCACCATACTATGACTAATGCTAAAATAACTGATAGCAATCTTCCTAGGTTTACTACTTCCCTTTTATCTAATGCAAATAGCCAAAGAAATATTTGTTGAAGCCAAGGATTATTGGACAGTAATGCATCTATTCTTTCGGGTAGAACAGCAGCAAACGCTATTGCCAATATTAAAGCAGGAAACGCTAGGAATATATCAGTAATTCTCATTATTAATTCATCTATTTTCCCGCCGTAATAACCCGCTATTAACCCTAAAAGGATGCCTAAGGGTACGCCTAGAGTCATGGTAATTATTGATATTACTAATGAGACTCTAGCACCATATAATATTAAGCTCAGAAGATCTCTACCATAATGATCTGTGCCAAGTATGAACGTTACGGTTCTGCCAAGAGATTTTAAATATACTGTGGTACCAGGTGGCTTTACAAAAGTTTCTTTAGGAGCTTCTAGCGATGGGAAAAAATTATATTTAAAGGGAGCTATGATAGGGCCTATGATCCCTAAAGTTATAAATGTGATAACAATGATGAGGCCTACTATTCCCAAGGGTGATCGATTAAGCGCATAAGCCATGAGTTTCCATTCCTTCACTCGAGACCTATTTGTAAAGTACCATCCTGGCTTAATTTTATCTATTATTTTTGCTAATCCATCAATTAACTTGTCAGAAATTTTGTCAAGAAATTTCCTCTCATATTCCTCTGCCATTTGCTTACCCCTCAATATCTAACTCTGGGATCTATTATTCCGTATAGTATATCTATGATAAAGTTTATTGTCACATAGATTAGCGCAAAAACTAACGTTATACCTACTATGGCTGGAAAATCTAAGAATATAATAGCCTGTATTGCATATCTTCCTAGACCCGGTAACCCAAATACCGTTTCCGTAATTGGAGCGCCACTAAGAAGGCCCCCAAACTGAAGGCCTAATATTGTAATTACCGGAACTAAGGCGTTCTTAAAAGCATGTTTCCATAGCATAGTCCTTGTAACCCCTTTTGCTTTGAGAAATACTATGTAATCTGAGTTTAGAGCCTCCAGGAACGAATTTCTAACAAATCTTGCTATAACTCCTGAACCCATGAAACCTAAGACAAAACCGGGTAGCCAGAATCTTTGCACATGTTGTGTAAATGTCTTAAAGTCTCCTATAAGCAGGGCATCTATTACAGGTATACCTATTATTGTCCTCTCAGGTGGTGGGGGTACGCCCGCTAAGTGAGTTACTCTGTACGTCACAAAGAAAACATAGATTAACAGGTATCCAAGCCAAAACACAGGTGATGAAACACCAACTAATGCTAAGAACCTAATTAAACTATCTATTATGGTGTTTTTCTTCAAAGCAGCTATTATGCCTAATGGAATCCCTAAAGCTAAAATGAACATATATGCAAAGAGTGTTAGTTGTATTGTTACAGGTAATCTTTTAGCAATATCATACATTATAGGGTTTGAAGTTCTTGGATCTATTATAGTATTGGTTATAAAGCCTTTTACAAAGAAAACATATTGTGACCATAAGGGTTCATCTAGGTGATACCTCTTCCTTATAAGTTCAATAGCTGCTTGTGTAGCTTTCTCTCCTCCCGCCCATGCACGTGCAGGATCAGCAGGTATTACGTAAGCGATAATAAACGCTATTAAGGATACCCCTATTATGGTAGGTATGAAGGTTACTGTTCTTCTTATTATGAAATCTCTCATACTACCCATGCTATTCACCATGGACGTTCAGAGGCTAAACATGGTTCTCACATAAATTAATTTACTAACACATTAGTAGTTAGTAGTATAAAGAAAAAACAAATATGTGTTTAAGTTTAGCCTTTGAGCTCACCTACAATAATTACGGCATCGTCTGTTTCAATCATTGTCCAGCTCTTTAACTTCTCAACAACTTCTTCTGGTGTTACATCAGCCTTTATTGCTAGCTCTTTGAACTTCGTAGCTCCATATAAGAATGGCCCAGCCCAGTTATCTGAGTCTAGATAGTCCGGCACCCAACCTACAATGTAAATATCGTATTCGCCATGTTCTGTTTTACTTAAGTATACAGGCCACTCGTAGCTTCCTACAGTTACTTGGAATCCTAGCTGACTGAGCGTATTTTGCAATAACGTAGCTATTTTCTCTCTAGCTACGTTACCTGCATTATAAATTATTTCAATCTTATACTGTGTTGGATCTATTCCTGCTTTCTCTAGTAATTCTCTTGCTTTTTCTAGATTGAATTCATACTTCGTTATGTTGTATTCTGTCCATCCAGCCCAACCTATTGGTATACAGCCATAGTTCCTCTTAAGCATTCCAGCAAATACTGTTTCAAAAATTTGCGCGTAGGGTATGGCCCAAGCAATAGCTTGTCTTACATACACGTTGTTTAGAGGTTCTCTCTGGTAGTTGAGAACAATAAATAGCTGTGTTGGTTCTGGTATTTCCTCGACTATGGATTCAAAGCCGTTCAGCGTTATACCTTTTACATCTTCTAATCTCTCGTGAGGTATATAGGCTGTATCAACTGTTCCCGTTTGATACAGGTTAACTCTGGCAACAGCATCATCGTTTATCACCCATATGACGTACTTATGGAAGGCTTTATCGCCGCCGCCATATAGTTGATCCCATAGTGTTTTGTTCCAGTAGTGTGGGTTGGCTTCTAATACTATGTAGCTACCCTCCTCATACTCCTTTACAAAATATGGTCCTGTGCCTACAGGGTATTTATGCATTAACTGGTGTGTTGGTTCTTGTTCACCTAATCCTGGCTTCACAAACTCTGCCCATGCAGCCGGGTTCTTTCCGTAGTTGCTGGCTTTTAATGCTGCTTCGTATTGGTCACCTAGTAGGTACTCCATAGGCAGTACTGATAGGAAGGGATCAGCTAATATGCCAAGTATTGGTGCATAGGGCGCATATAGTTTTAGCTTGTATACGCCAGCAGTTTCTCCCTCATAGCCGAAGAATTCTAGTAATTCTTGTAGTGAGTGAATTTCTCCCGACCTGCCTTTGTATTCTACTTTTAACGGCTTAGTTTTCAGTAGTTCATCAAACTCCTCCTCTGTCAAGGCTATTGAAGCATTTACATCAATAAATGATGATACCATCCATGATACGCTATGTCCTATGGCTGGTACACGCCAGAATGTAAAAGCTACATCTACAGCATCTATTGGATATGTTTTATCATTCCATGGATCATAAGCTACTACACCTCCTCTAATTACAAAGTACCACTCTGTCCTAGAATCATCGAACGCCCATGCTACTGCTAAATCTGGCGAAACTTCTTCTGTTTCTTCTTTCCAGTATGTTATTAAAGTATCGCCTATTTGGTGCCATATGTTCCATCCAAATGTCTCATAAGTATATGCTGGGTCGAAGCTTTCAGGCCACCCTATTGTAGCCATAGCTAATGTAGTAGGATTATTTTTATACTCCTTTATTCCTATGCTTATCTCAGGTGCATTTGGATCCTCCCATATTAAGTCGTATCTTTCAGGGAACGTTGGATGATAGTATCTACCCTTTAGCCAGTTCCAGTAAACTCTAGGAGCAATATATTGGCCAAGTATTATTTCTGGTAAGTACTTATTTGAAAGTATATGTAGTGCCTTAAATAGCTCTGTTCTGACTGAAACATCAGTCACTCTTCTTGCTCCTATTACTAGTGCGTCAACTACTGTATTTCTAAAGAAAGCAGGGTTTATTGCTCCGAAACCTTGTCCTGCCTCCATTAAGCTTTCAACAGACTCTGTTTTCTCGGCATCTACTACATACCCTACTAGTATTGGTCTTTTACCTTCAGGAAATACTGGTAAGCCCGGTGTTGGCGAAGGAGACGGTGAAGGACTAGGAGACGGCGAAGGCGATGGTGAGGGGGATGGACTAGGAGATGGTGAAGGACTAGGTGTTGTTGGCGGTGGCGTGATAGCGTAGTATAGTGCGGCTACGACAACTATTATTATGATTACTGCTATTGCTATTGCAGCTGTTTTTGAGATTGCTTTTTTCAAGCTCATTTTTATACACACCCTTGAGCTTATGCCCACTTAGTATTCACTCAATTTAGTTAAGGGCGTACTTAAATATTTTGTGTATGTATGTATTTGCTCGATTCAACATAATTTAAAACATTATAGTAGTATAATTGTGAAAACTTTAACGACTACATAGTATCATTTTAAACTGTAACCAGAAGTAAGAGTATTTTAATAGTTAATAATTTGTATTATGCTCCAAGTAATGTGGTTTAAAGCACTTAAGTAACTTTACTTTAAACTATTTTTTCCTGTTTCTCTTCATGTCTTTTAACATACATATATGAACTTATTCCATACAGTCCAATAAATAAACCTGCAAGGTTTATTCCATACGCTAATATTATAAGATACATGTTTTCCTCAATAATCTTAATAACAGTTAAAAACGCTATTGCCCATCCGCTAATTAACATTAGTGCTCCAATTACTGTTAAAATTTTAGGATTATTTGCGGGCATATAACCAACACTTCACGTAGTGTTCCTGAAATATTCTTAACATCGGTGGTTCTTTTTCCTTGCATATGTTCATTACATAGGGGCATCTTGGCGAAAGCCTACAACCAGGAGGAGGATTGGCAAGACTAGGCGGTTCGCCTGGTAAGGTTTCTTTAAACACGAATCTGTTTTTAGGATCAGGATCTGGTATGACCTTTATAAGATGTGATGTATATGGATGTTTAGGGTCACTTATTATTTTCCTAGCAGGCCCCAACTCGACTATATGGCCTGCATACATTACACTTATTCTATCCGAGAAATACTTTGCTGTTGAAAAGTCATGTGTAATGTAGATTACAGAAACCTTATGCCTCTTTTGAAGCTCCTTAAACAATATAAGGGTTTCTACTCTAACAGATGCATCAAGCATAGAGACTGGTTCGTCAGCTACAACTAACTTGGGTCTCAGTATAAACGCTCTAGCTATAGCTACTCGTTGCAATTGACCACCACTAAGCATGTGTGGATATTTGTTAAGGAAATCTTCAGGAGGTGTTAACTTAACTTCCTCTAGTGCTTTTACTACTCTCTCGAATCTCTCTTCTTTAGGAACACCATGTATTTTTAAAGGTTCCTCCAATATGGTCTTTATCGACATAAATGGCGGCATAGCTCCATAAGGGTCTTGTTGTACGATTCCTGTAACTCTCCTATACCATTTAAGTGCTTTACCTTTAATATGTGCGACATCTTTACCTTCAAAATATATATAGCCACTGGTGGGTTTAAGCAGTCTTAATATTCCTTTGCCAAGAGTTGTTTTACCGCAGCCGCTCTCACCAACCACACCGAAAATTTCTCCTCTCTTAACAACAAATGAAACCCCATCGACAGCTTTTACGTATCCCACTATGCTTAGAAACTTCCGTATAGGATACCATATTCTTAAATCTTTTACTTCAAGGAGGTTTTCCTTGTTAGTATTGATAGGTGCCTTGCTTATTTTAATCACCATGCCATCTATTTTTCAGCGTAAAGCCAGCATTGAACATAACTTTCCTTACCTATCTTAATTAGTGGTGGTTCCTTCTCACATATTGGCATCGCATTTGGGCATCTAGGTCTAAATCTACAGCCTTTCGGTGGATTTATGAGGCTAGGAGGAGTACCAGGAACAAATGTTGGTATTCTTTCTTCATGTAAACGTGGCACGCTACTTAATAGAGCTTTAGAGTATGGATGTAAGGGGTCCACATATGCTTGCTCTGATGGTCCAAACTCAACTATTTTACCTGCGTACATAACAGCAACTTTATCAGCTAGCTCGCTTGAAGTACCTATATCATGCGTTATAAATATGTACGTTAGTTTAAGCTCTCTCTTTAACTTTTTGAGAAGATTCATAATATTTGCTTGTGTCATAACGTCTAAAGCTGATGTAGGTTCATCGAGTATAACAATATTAGGCTTCGTTATCAGAGAAAGTGCTATTACTACTCTTTGTCTCATACCGCCACTAAGCTCAAACGGATACCTATAAAGAAAATCTTCGGAGATGCCAACAAGTTTCAACATTTCTCTAGCTTTTTCCACTGCAACCTCTTTAGTTGCCATACCTCTCAATATGAGAGGTTCTATTAGATGATCTACAACTTTAATTACGGGATTTAAGCTGTTCATAGCTGCCTGAGAAACGTAAGAAATTTTTACCCAACGAATTTTTTCATCAAACTCTCTATCACTAAGTTTCATCACGTTTATTCCATCAATAATCACTTTTCCCCGATAAAGTGATACGTTTCTTGGAAGATACCTCATTAAGGCCCTAGCTAAAGATGTCTTACCGCATCCTGACTCGCCAATTACTGCCAAAGTCTCCCCACGTAGGATACTAAACGAGACACCATCAACAGCTTTCACATCCCCTCTTGAAGTTCTAAAATACAGGTAAAGGTTTTCTACTTCAAGGATTTTATCCATATCCTACATCTCCCTTAATTTAGGATTAAATACTCTATCAAGAGTGAAGCCCATTAAAGCAAAGCCTACAGAGATTAATACTAGACAAAGAGAAGGCGCTAAAATCCAGTGGTAACGACCCCAGTATAGTGCACCACCTGTGTAAGCTTCATCCAATATTTTACCCCAAGTAATTGCTTGCGGATCGCCAACACCTAATATTGCTAATGCTGCTTCTAAGAAAACGAACGATGGCACAGATAAGACTATGTTGGGTACTATTGTTGGGAGAACCTTTGGCACCATGTATCTCAGTATAATCCTAGCGTTACTAGCGCCATATGCTTGAGCAGCCTCAATGTATGGCATTTCTCTTACTTGCAGGAACATAGCTCTATAGGTTTTAATTCCCGGTCCAAAAGCGCTAAGGGCTACAACAACTATAAGAAGAGTCCATATGCTAAATCTATAGAAGTAAGATATCATTATTAGTAAGGGTAAAAATGGAATAATCATTACGACCTCATTTATCCTAGATATTAAATGATCAACCCAGCTACCGTACCAAGCTGCGATAGCTGCAATGATCATTTGTAAAAGAACTGTGGCAACCGATGCTAAAACTCCAAAAGAGAGAGCTAGAGGAGCACCCCATAAGATACCTATTAATAAGTCTCTTCTCTTATCATCTGTTCCTAATAGGCCATAGACCTTACCGTAAATATTTATTTTCACATCTAAGTTAGCTTTAGGATCTCCTGTTCTGGCTTTTATTTTGATTTCATATTTACCTTTAATAGGCGTAACAGTTTCCTTATCTAGGATTGTCTCATCTTCTTTTGCAAATAATGCTATTTCACTAGATATCTGGTAATTTGGTTTTTTACCAAGCTTATTTATAAGCCTTGATTCATACTTGGAAATGAATTCAAGGTCTCCTGTTAGTCTATAGTACTGATAACTGCTTAATACTTCTCTATACACCGAAACCTCTGTTCCATCAGGTTTTATCCACGTAATCGTTATTAATATGGGCTCTGTTGTGTTAACATAGAACCATAATGCTATTTCCGAAGGAAAATCTTCGTATTCGTAAGTGAATCTCATATTTATGTTTATTAAAGTACCTACTCCACCAAACTCAATCCTTTGAACAGACTTGGTAATTCCTAACTCTGTTTTTCTAGAGTCAAGTATTATTGTTCCTTCAGGTAATTTCTTAGAGGAAAAACTATTCACCCATGTTGGAAGAGCTAATTTAGGATAATCTTCCCAATACTCTATAGAATTCCACATGCGAATAGCTTTATCATAAGGTATGGTCACGATAGCATACACAGATAATATTACGAAAAACATTATTATAAATAAGCCTATGATAAACGACTTATATCTGAAGAGTGTTTTGATTAATTCTCTTAGACGTGCTGCCATATTTAACCTCCTACTCTAATCCTAGGATCGACAATTGCATATACTATATCTAAGGCAATAACACTTATAGCCAATAGGTATGCGTAGATGGTAATTACACCTATGATAACTGGTGCATCATTAATGCCTATAGCTTCTCTCATGAGTGTACCTAGCCCTGGCCATGAGAAAATTCTCTCCGTAACCATAGCTCCCATCCATGAAACAATTAATGTTAAAACAAACGAAGTTATTATCGGGGGGAGCGTAGGTCTAAGTATATATCTTCTTTCAATAATCCTCGGAGGAACACCTCTAGCTCTAGCATAGTCCACATAGTCTTCCATGGAGAAAAGAAGAAAGAATGTTCTACGAGAGTAAGCCCCAATGGGTATGTATGCTATAAGCCATGAAGCTAAAGGCAACACCATATGCTTCAATACACTTAAAGCATATAAGTGAGGTTCTTCAGGTGGAGGAGCGTCGACCATGCCACCGTAAGGTAATACTCTGAGCCAAGCAGCAAATATGAGTATTAAAAATATTCCATAAAACCAGCCTGGCATTGAAGATAACCATGCAAACCCTACAATAGCTTTATCAAGTTTAGAACCATATTTCCTAGATGCAGCTAATCCAATAAATATTTCTACAAAGAATATAAGAACATTTGCTGTTGTAAATAGTAAAACTGTTGGCGGCAAACGTTCAAGAATTATGTCCCATATTCTCTTGGAACCTCCTCCACTAGTTATATATAAAGCCCTGCCCAAGTTAAGCGTTAGAGCATCTTGCAAATACTTAAAGCTTCTTATGATGAAGGGCTGTGTTAGCCCTAGTCTCTCTAGTTCTTGTTGTATTTGGCTTTGCGCTATTCTTTCTCTCTCTTCCGCTGGTAAAGCTTTCCATGTAGGGTCATTTCTTAGCCTTGCATATACTCTAAGCTTAACCTCAGACTCCATTATCTTATCTATATGACCGCCTATATTAGCTACGATTATTGTAAGGTAAATAGCTATTATAAGAGAAATAGCCACTGTTAATGCTCTTATACCTATAAATCGTATAATGCGCTTAATTTCTCGAGATCTATTATATTTTAGCAATACTATGACCTCACCGCCGAGGACTAGGATATTTCAGCTAGGCAGATTCATTCTCTCTTAAAACTAAGGCGAGGAATATTTAATTGTTTCGCCACAAACAAGTTCAACTTTATCATTATAGTTATTTAGAGGGAATTAAGATGGTGAAGAAAAAGCTTATTTTGTTTAAAGAAATTATCTTCTTCTTCCCAGAACTATAGCGATAATGCCTAGAATAATGCCTAGAATGCCAGCGCCGAGAGCACCATAGACTAGCGAACTTACGCTAGCAACATTGCTTTCCAGACTGCTTATAGCTGTCCTTATATCTTCAAGAATTCCTTCAACGCTTCCTACACGTGATTCAAGACTTGATATTTCGCCTCTAACAGCAGCTAATTCCTCACCTACATATCCTACGACGCTTCGTATGGTAAACGCTGACTCGGTAACTGTGGGTTTACCAACAAGCTTTGATACGGCAATTACTATTAATTTGCCAGCACCCGGCGTTAATGATGCTGTTTCTTCTTCAGATAAGCTAATCTTCCATTTCCCATCGGCTACAGGAGTTGCTTCACCTACAATTTTTCCTCCTGGATGAATAAGTATATATTTAACATATTCCATGTCAGCTACCTTGTAAGGTTCACCCTTGTGTGTTATTGTTATAGTGAATTCTGATGGTAAACCTTGTGTAACTACCTCGATAGGTTCAATAGTTGCCTCAGGTATTAGCGGTTCTGAGAATATTAGCCACTTATCAGCTGTGTCGATGTGTTCTCTAAACGCTTTTAACACTAGTTGTTTGGCTACGACGTCTACTTTATCTAAATAGAATGGACCGTTACCAACCCAGAAGTGTCCTTTTTCTTCATACCATTTCTTGAGGTTCTGATATCTTTGTAGAGCCTCATCTTCACTAATGTATTTGCCAAGTACCTCTTTGTATG